>JACQWV010000049.1 GCA_016209085.1 Elusimicrobiota bacterium | reverse complement strand
TAAAACCATCGTATGCCAGGACGGCTACGGAGGGGCGAGCGCCGCTTTAAAAGAAAAACCGGATTTGATAATTCTTGACTTAATGTTACCCGGTATTGACGGACTTGAAGTCACTAAAATTCTTAAAAGGGATTTTAAAACCTCTGACATTCCGGTAATAATGCTCACCGCAAAATCTTCCGAGACGGACAAAATAGTCGGGCTTGAACTCGGCGCGGACGATTACATGACAAAACCATTCAGTATAAAGGAACTGATAGCCCGAGTGCGGGCAGTTTTGCGCCGTAAGGGAGAGAAAATCCGTGGGCAAGAGGATACCTTTTTTAAAGATGGGGATTTGGATATGGATTTTTCAAAAATACTGGTTTTTGTTAAAAATAAACCTGTGAAATTAACTTCCAAAGAATTTGAGCTTTTAAAGACACTTATCAGAGCCGATGGCCGGGTTCTCAGCCGCGAACATCTTCTAGAAGCGGTTTGGGGAGTGGACAGGGCTGCCGACATCCAAACCCGGACAATTGACGTTCACGTAATGACCCTGAGAAAAAAACTTAAAACAGAGGGAGAACGAATCGTAACCGTCAAAAATTACGGGTACAGGTTTAACAGAGAGCCGAAACGATGAAAATGTTAAAAACCTTTAAATTCAGGCTCGTTTTTTCTTACATCATTGTGGTTGTTTTTTTTCTGTCCACGACAGCCTACTTTCTTGACAGAAGTCTGGAAAAAAAAACAATTGAGGATTTAAAGTCATCCCTTTACACTCAGGCAATCCTTATCAAAAGCAGATTGCAATATGTCAGATTGAAGAAAAAAGACGCGTCATATCTTGACTCTTTTGCGAAAGCAACCGGCCGTATTATAGACTCAAGGATAACCATAATACTTCCCGATGGCAGAGTGCTTGGAGATTCCGAAATGCCGTTTGCCGAGATGCTTAAAATGGAAAACCACACGGACAGGCCCGAAGTAATCTCTGCCATGAACGGCGTGGCAGGCTCAAGCATAAGGCATTCGGAAACGCTTAAAACGAACATGCTTTATCTGGCGGTTCCCCTTGAGGATGCTGGAAAAACTGCTGGAGTTTTAAGGCTTTCTCTGCCATTGGAAAACGTCAGACAGACCGTTAATACGATAAGAAAAACCCTTGTCTGGGGATTTATGCTGTCCGCTCTTTTCGCCCTCTGCATTGGCATAATCGCTATAAGCCTGGTGTCAAAACCGATGGACGCGGTAATTCAGGCTTCAAAAAAATTCGCATCAGGCGACTTTAATCACAGAATTTCCATCAGATTCACCGGGGAAATGAAAAAACTCTCCGAGACTTTGAACAAGATGGCAGAGAATATCCAGAATAAAATAAAAAAAATGGAACGACTGGAAACCATGAGAAAGGATTTTGTGGCCAATGCTTCCCATGAACTTAAAACGCCTCTTACTGCCATAAAAGGCTACATAGAAACGCTTATATCAGGAGGCATTGACGACCGGGAAAACAGAATGGAATTCCTGAATGTTCTTAATAATCACGCTGTGAGGCTTGAAAATATCCTTGAAGACCTGCTTAAACTCTCTTATGTTGAATCGGACCGCGTGGAACTTGACAGGAACAATTTTAATCTGAAACAATCTGCTGATGAATCATTTCTGTCTCTTGAATCCCGTTTTGGCTCAAAGCAAATAAAATTTTTTAATCAAATATCTGCCTCTGTTTATGTCTTTGCGGACAGGGAAAAAATAAAACAGGTTTTTATAAACCTTCTGGACAACGCTGTTAAATTCAATAAAGAAAAGGGAATAGTGACGATATTTTCCGAGGATATTAAAGACGCAGTCCAAGTATTTGTAGAAGATACGGGCATGGGAATTCCCCGGAAACATCTTGACAGAGTTTTTGAAAGGTTTTACAGAATTGACAAAGCGCGTTCCAGAGAACTGGGCGATACCGGACTCGGACTCGCTATCGTAAAACACATAGTTGAATTACACGGCGGTTCAGCAGGCGTTACGTCCGAGGAAGGCGCCGGCGCCACATTCTGGTTTACCATTCCGAAGTGACATTTCCTCCTGACTCTTATCCACTTTCGCCAACGGCCTTAAATATTTTACCTACATTTTACACGACTTTTATTGACTCTTAACTCCTCTTTTCTAAACTATAAACATGATAAGAGCCGAATCCAAACTTCCGGCCGAAAGTGGAAAGCCTGATGGAACTACTGTAAAGACAATGATTTTAATTTTCAGGATGTCTCTGTTGCTGAATATGATAATGCCGGCCTTTGCTGAAAGGGACCGGGAATACTGGTCAAAATGTTCTTTTGACGTGCCTATCAGCCGGAAAATAAGTTATGTTCTCAAACCGGAATGGCGATTTAAGAATGAAATGTCAAATAATTACCTCTTTAAGATAGAGCAAGGAGTCGCTTTTCAATTCAATAAATATCTTGAATTGGCTCCTTATTATATCCGGCAGAAAATAGAGTCTGCCGGAAAATCGGACACATCCGATATGATGTATATAGACATGACTGGAAAAATTCCTTTTAAAAAAATTTTTGACTTCAGGATAATCAACCGCCTGCGTTATCAATACAACTTTGATAAAAAATTCACGGTATGGCGGAATTCCACAAAATTAGCCAAGGGATTTCAAATAGGAAAGTTTGAAACATCTCCTTTTATTGAAAATGAGATGTTTTATAATACAAGTCTGAACAAGGTTAATCAAAACCAGGCAAGCATCGGAATATCTCTGGCATTGAATAAGCATGTCAATGTGGCGGCGTCCTATGTATTGGACGCCAAAAACAAAGGAAATGACTGGATATATGCCGATGTTTTGCTAACATCGGTCGGTATTAAATTCTGACACGGGAGGAGGAACAAATGCTCAACTCAATCACAGGAAAAGACAAGGCGTATTTTGACATGTTTGAGAAGGCAGCGGTCAACACGGCAAAAACAGCCGAACACCTTCATGTCTATTATGCCAAATTCCCGGACTCATCGGAAGAAGTGGCTAGAATAAAAGACCTGGAGCATGCCGGAGACATGCTGACGCATGAGACCATAGAAATGCTGAACCGCTCATTTGTCACTCCCATAGACAGGGAAGATATTTATCTTCTCATAACCAAAATGGACGACATTCTGGACCTTATGGACGGAGCCGCGAACAGGACCGAACTTTACAAAATAGACAAAATAACTCCGGAGGCGCTGGAATTGGCTGAAATTCTTAAAAAAGCTGCGAATATACTCCATCACACGATTATCAGCATGAGAAATCTCAAAGATTACCAGGAAATAATCAAACACTGCATTGAAATCCACACTATTGAAAACGAAGGAGACCAGCTTTTCAGAAAAGCCATGGTAAATCTCTTTGAACAGGAAAAAAACGACCCCATCAAGGTAATAAAATGGAAAGAGATTTATGAGGATCTTGAAACAGCAACCGACAAATGCGAAGATGTGGCAAACATCATTGAAAGTATTGCGATGAAATATTCCTGAGCATAAAAGGGGAAAATTATGGAAAATTTGGGACTGATAATCGTCATTATTTTCATTCTGTGGGCGGAATTTGTCAATGGATGGACTGACGCTCCCAATGCCATAGCCACGTGCGTGTCCACAAGGGTGCTTTCGCCGGGCCAGGCAGTCATAATGGCGGCAGTGTTTAATTTGGCCGGAGTGCTTCTTGCCGGAACATCGGTGGCAATGACCATAGGAAAGGGAATAGTTGACCCCTCGGTAATTGACCTCACCACGATAGCGGCTGCTATGCTCGGAATAATAATCTTTTCCAGCGCCGCGTGGTATTTCGGACTTCCCACAAGCGAATCTCACGCTCTGGTCTCGGGTCTTGCAGGCGCAGGGCTTGCAAAAGCAGGCACCTCGGCGCTTCTTGCAGCAGGTTGGAAAAAGGTTTTAACCGGACTCGGATTTTCAACTTTTCTGGGATTCTTTGGCGGGCTTTTTATCATGCTTCTGGTCTATAAATTTTTCAAGAATGTTCATCTCAGAAAAACACGAAGGATATTTTCAAAACTCCAAATTTTTTCCTCTGCTTTTATGGCATTCAGCCACGGGACTAATGACGGACAGAAATTCATAGGCGTGTTCGCTCTTGCCCTGGTTCTGGGAGGGGTCATTCCAATGGAAGCCTTTCAGGACAAATCTTTCCAGATACCCTTATGGATAATACTTATATGCGCAATAGCAATGGGAATAGGGACGGCAGTTGGCGGATGGCGCATAATAAGAACAATGGGCTTTAAAATAACAAAACTTGAGCCGGTTCACGGGTTTTCAGCTGAAACAGGCGCGGCTATAACAATAGAACTTGCCTCACGACTTGGAATCCCGCTTTCAACCACTCACACGATAAATACATCAATAATGGGCGTTGGCTCCACGAGAAGGCTTTCAGCCGTCAGGTGGGGAGTTACGGCTCAGATAGTAACCGCATGGCTGTTGACCTTCCCTGTTTGCGGACTGATTGCTTTTCTAGTGACAAAGATTGTAATGCTCTTCCAGTAAACCCCGTTAGAGACAGGTCGTGCTTGCACGACCGTGCCTTAGAATGAATCTTTTGTTTGAGCTTCCATGATTTGAATATTTTCAGCATTTTTAGTTGACGCTTTCACTGGTGTGTCTCTAACGGGGTAAATCCTATTTTTTCATCTCTTCCTTCGGATTTTGACTGCTTTGTTTGAAACATCATATAATTAAATTACATTTCAATTTATAATCCTGACAAATAAGGAGATTTAAAATGGGAATAAACCTGATACCGAAAGAACTTAAATTTTTTGATTTTTTTATAATGGAAGCTGAAAACATAGCAAAAGCCGCAGAATATTTTAAATGCTCCCTCAAGAAAGGAACCATAGCCGATGACGTCGTGAAAAAAATGAAGGATTTTGAACATGAAGGCGACACCCTCTGCCATGAAATAGTGGACAGCCTGAATAAAACTTTTATAACTCCCATAGACCGCGAGGACATTTTTGACCTGGCCAATACAATGGACGACCTCCTGGATTTGATAAACGCAGTAGCCACGCGCATGAAACTTTACAAACTTGACTCGTCGGATGAATATCTTGAACAATTCGTGGATGCCATAGAACAATCAACTCATGCCCTTTCAAACGCGATAAAACATATGCACGACACAAAACGGATGAGAAGGGTGCAGGAATACTGCATAGAAATCAACCGTCTTGAAAACATCGGCGACCAGATAAGGGAAAAAGCCATAGGTCATCTTTTTGAATATGAAAAAGACCCTATAATGGTGATAAAATGGAAAGAGGTTTACGAAGTAGCTGAAGGCACTCTGGACGTGGCGGAACACGTGGCAAAAGTCATAGAAGGAATTCTTGTAAAACATGGATAGTCTTTTTATAGCCATAGTATTACTAATAGGGCTCGCTCTTTTCTTTGATTTCTTAAACGGCTTTCACGACGCAGCCAACTCCATTGCCACCATAGTCTCTACCCGCGTTCTTACGCCCAGACAGGCCGTTATCTGGGCGGCTTTTTTCAATTTTATCGCGTTCCTATTTTTCGGCCTGCACGTGGCCGGGACAATAGGCAAGGGCATAGTAGAAATAACAGTGGTGGACAGTTATGTGATATTCGGCGCGCTTGTGGGAGCTTCGGCCTGGGATATAATCACATGGTATCTTGGCCTGCCTACAAGTTCATCTCATGCTCTTATGGGAGGCCTGGTCGGCGCAGCTCTGGTAAAAGCCGGCGCATCCTCGCTTGTCCTGAAAGGCATATATAAAACTCTGGCATTCATGGTTATATCCCCTGTTTTGGGTCTTTTGCTCGGTTTGATTATGGGAATAATAGTGTATAACATATTCAGAAACTCAACGCCGAGTAAAGTAGAACATATATTTAAAAAAGGGCAACTTTTCTCCGCCGCAGCTTATAGTCTTGGACACGGAGGCAATGATGCTCAGAAGACCATGGGCATAATAGCGGGGCTTTTGTTCAGCGCGGGTTACCTTGGCAAAGATTTTCATGTGCCTTTCTGGGTGGTCATATCCTGTCATGCCGCAATAGCCCTCGGAACCATGTTCGGCGGGTGGAGGATAGTCAAAACCATGGGCCACAAAATTACCAAATTAAGGCCGGTTGACGGATTCTGCGCTGAAACCGGCGCGGCGTCAACTTTATATCTTGCGACCGCTTTGGGAGTGCCTGTCAGCACCACTCATACAATAACAGGAGCCATAATGGGCGTGGGAACATTAAAGAGATTTACTGCTGTAAAGTGGGGCGTGGCGCGTCAGATAATCTGGGCCTGGATATTGACTGTACCCGGTTCAGCGCTAATATCCGCTGTTTCCTACTGGCTTGCGGTAAAAATTTTCTCCTGACCCTATTGCCGTCTGGCTGCTGACTGACCGGCAATATACCCGGAAGTCCAGGCAAAATGCAGATTATAACCTCCTGAATCCCCGTCAATGTCAAGAAGTTCTCCGGTCAGATAAAGGTCTTTAACAATCTTTGACTCAAAAGTTTCAGGGTTTACTTCCCTAACATCCGCTCCCCCGGCTGTTGCCATAGAATCTTTAAAATCAAGCGTTCCTATTATTTCAAATCTAAATTCTATCATCAGTTTCAGAAAATCTTCTCTTAAATCCGGCGAGACATCGGAAAGTCTTTTTGACGGATTGATTTTTAGAATATCCGTAATAACCCCGGCAAACTTGTCCTCAAAAAGTCCGTCAAGAAAAGCTTTCCATTTTTTATCCTTCATTTTTTTCCATCTGTTTTCCACGAATTCCGCGAGTTTTTGAGCTCCGAATTCCGGAAAAAAATTGATTAAGCAGGAAATTTCCCCGTTGTCTGAATTCAAAGAAACCGCCCTGCGGCCGCAGTGCGGCTGTTCCGAAAGATTCTTTGACCCGCAACGGAACAAGAGACGGACGCAATTCAGAGATTGCATGTCCCAGTGATTTAGCAAGTTCATATCCCCTGCGGGTTCCGCCTATCTGCGGGTAAGAAGCGCTTCCGGCAGCAAGAATGACCCTGTCCGCGCAAAACTCTTTATGTTCAGGCCTGAACGCTTCTTTGTGCCAGGGAGGTTTTGCCGACTCTGTTTTTAAAATAAAAACAAGTTTTTTCTTTTTTATCTCAACGACTTCGGTCAATGCGTGAATCTCAACGCCATATTCTTCAATGGAATTCAAAAGAACGTCCACGACTTCCTTTGATTTTCCGCACCTCGGGAAAACCCTGCCGTCAGGTTCTTGTGATAAAACAAGCCCCAGATTTTCAAATATTCTTGGAATTTCAGCCGGAGGCAGAATTTTAAAAACTTTTTCAATAAAGCAAGAGTCTTTAAGATGATAATTTTTTGCGCTTACGTTTTTATTCGTGAGGTTGCATTTCCCGGCGCCGCTTGCAAGGATTTTCCTGCCCGGGACATGGTTTTTTTCAAGGACAATGGCTTTTGCGCCGTTTTTCGCGGCCGAATAAGCGGCCATCAGTCCCGACGCTCCTGCTCCGATTATAATAATATGATCTGCCATAAAATTATTTTCTTGATTATATTTGATTATTTTAGTAAATTACTTTTAATTAAACTACTAAATCTATTCTGGATGTCAAATGAAAAAAATTATTTTAATAGCATGTCTGCTGGCGTACCAACCTATCTTGTTTGCTGCTCAAAACAATGAACCGGGCAGGTTCGATTTTGGCTCCAAGTTCTTTTTCCAGCTGCCCATAAACGGTTTTGATTTCTGTCATATAACCGTCAAAAGTCCGGTCAATGACGAGTTGCATCAAATAATCAATGCAATCCTGTTCTGTGATTTCTTCAACCTCAGACTGAATGACTTCAGTAATTTTGATATAGAGCTTTTTGCCGAGGGACTCAATGTGCTCTCTTGAACGTACATTTTTAAGGTAGTATTCGCGCCATTCATCAATCGTCTTAGGCGCACATTGCCTTATGCTCTCGGAAGTTGGTCCTACATTTCGTTTGAAATTTAATTGAAAGCGGTTCATTGCGCTGTTCAGAATCCACTCTTTAGCCATTTTGCGCTCCGAGTTTCAGAAATTTGTCTCGATACTTAAAATGGAAAGAAACATCTACATCAACTAAACCTTCCTTGATTATATGGGCATTTATAAAAGTCTTGTTTTTCAGGTATAGATAGCAGAGAAGGTTGTTGCTTTCATCATATTTCTGATTGTCGAACTTCATAAATACTTTTTGACCCTTTGTTTTTTCCATCAGAAATCTGATTGCTTGTCCATTAGCTATTTTTTTCCCTTTTATGCCGATAAGGTGAATAACTAAATCATTATCCAATTTCACCAATTCAGGACTGATTACTTCTTTTACAGAATAATAGACTTCTCTATCACGGCTGTCTTTATCAATTTTTGAACCAAATTGAAGTTTTTTGGGGTCAATTTTTTTATCAAGTTTATGAGGGTCTTTGAAAATATAGGACAGCTTTTCGATTTCTTTATTCAGGTCGGTCTTAACGCTGTCTTTTTGAAAAATGTATTCTGTAGCTGCAAGGTCGGATTGGCCGACATTCAGTTTGTCTTTAATTGTTGAAATAAAGTCCTCATTGATTTCATAGCCGACTGAATTGCGGCCTAAATTGCGGGCGGCGAGTGAAGTTGTCCCACTGCCGAGGAATGGGTCTAAAACCGTCTCGCAGGAAAAAGAAAACATTTTTATCAGACGAGCGGGCAATTCTTCCGGGAACATAGCAATATGGCCGTCTTGTTTTGCCCCAGCAAAATACCAGTGGCCTGAGAAATAAGTATTCCACTCATCTTTTGTCATTATAGAAAGCTTTTTTTGTTCCTTAGTCGGAACTGGTGGAACGCCCTGTTTTTTGAAAAGTAGAATAAATTCATAGTCAAGTTTTAAAATGCCGTTTCGGGGATATGGGAAACTACCCATTATCGTGGCGCCGCCCGTTGTATTGCATGTGGTAACTTTTTGCCAAATAACTGCGCCCATATAGTCAAAGCCTATGGTTTCACAAAATTTAATTATTTCTGTTCTGATTGGAATTACTTTATACCTCCCATAATAAACTGACCGAGCGAATTGGTCTCCAATATTAATACAAAGCCGACAGCTGTGGTGTAATACTCTATGGCATTCTTTCCATACCAGATTCAGATTATTGATATAATTTTCATAGCTATCATGAAAGCCGATTTGGTCTTCAGTCCCGTAGTCTTTTAATTGCCAATATGGAGGCGAGGTAATAACCAGATGAACCGATTTACAGTTTAACATTTTACGTTTATATCTTGCGCCCAATATTGTTTTTTAAGTTTATTTAAGATTATAATAGATTATAGAAATCAAAAGTGGGATGGTCAATAAAACGGATATATAAATTTGATTGTCTTGTTTATATTTTAGTGAAGCTCCACGGCTTTACAGCCGTGGCATCTTCACATTCTTCGGCGAAACCCGCCGAAGCACATCCGCCTGCGCTAAGCGTGTCATCAAAACACCACGGCTATTCGCCGTATTGATGACACAGCTTCGGCGGATACCCTTTTCGCATTCATCCACGGGTTCACACCCGTGGCTTTCTGCGAAGGCGGGTAAATTACTTTTAGTTGCACTATTCTTTGTTGTTTTGCAGATGCTGTTACTTGGTTACTGTTGTTATTATGGAGGTATCTTATGAAAAAAATTATTTTAATAGCATGTCTGCTGGCGTACCAACCTATCTTGTTTGCTGCTCAAAACAATGAACCGGGCAGGTTCGGCGCAGGCATTGTTTTGGGGGAGCCGTCAGGCATATCTGGAAAATACTGGCTGAACAAAGATAATGCCATAAACGGAGCAATCGGGTTCGGCGACGTTTCAATTCATGCGGATTATCTGTGGCATAACTGGAAACTGTTCGCACAGCCGAAAAAGGGTTATCTCACTGCTTATTACGGGCCGGGGCTGAAATTGCAGGATAAGGATAAAGACACCATATTCGGCATCCGGGCGGCGGCAGGAGCTTCCTATGAATTTGAGAAACATTCTGTTGAAATCTTCATGGACTTAACGCCCGTTCTTGAATTATCCCCTGACATGGACCTGGACATTGATATAGGCATCGGCATCCGTTACTGGTTTAAATAAAATGGTTAAATATCCCATAGCTTTTTTTATACTCGCTTCTTTAGCGTTTGCCATTAACCGTCCGCCTGCTGAAAACGGCCTTAAAATTGAGATTGCCGGTTCGGCTGAATTCAAACAACAGGTAGCGAAAGCGCTGATTCTTCTGCGCAAAAAAGCCCCTGAAGAATACGAAATTGTAAAAAAACATATCGGAAAAATAGAAGAAAACGAACGGAGCGGGATGCTTGCATATAAAGAGCCTCCCGTCTACCAGATGTCTCTTAAAACAGCGTTCTATTCCATTACATGGTGCGCCGGCACAATAGCACACGACGCCTACCATTCAAAACTTTACCATGATTATGAGAAAAGACACGGAAAGCCGGTTCCGTACGATGAGTGGGCCGGTTTTGAAGCGGAAAAAAAGTGCATTAAATATCAACTGGAAACCCTCGGAAAAATTAAAGCGCCGGAAAACGAAATGGATTACTGTCTTTCTCTGGACGGAACCCACGGCGACGTCAACCATGACGGCAAAATAGACAAAACGGACTACGAACTAAGAGACTGGTAAGCCGGAAATCTTACCTGCACTTCAAACTCTGTTTGCGGAACCGAGCACGTTCTGGTTTTTGTCCATGTACATTTTGACAAGCTCTTCTCTGGCAGGGCCTAAATATTTGCGCGGGTCAAATTCAGAAGGCTTCTCCGCGAACATTTTTCTTATCATGGCGGTCATCACAAGCCGCCCGTCCGAATCTATGTTTATCTTGCAAACTGCGGATTTTGCCGCTTTTCTCAATTGTTCGGCCGGCACCCCGACGGCCCCCTCCATTTTCCCGCCGTATTTGTTTATGTAATTTATGTAATCCTGAAGCACCGAGGAAGCCCCGTGAAGGACTATCGGAAATCCGGGAATCCTCTTTTCTGTTTCTTCAAGTATGTCAAAACGCAAAGGAGGCACTGATTCGCCTGGTTTCACCTTGAATTTGTACGCGCCGTGGCTGGTTCCTATTGAAATGGCGAGGGAATCCACTCCGGTTCTTTTTACGAAATCCTCCACGTCCTCCGGATTGGTATAATGCGATTTTTCAGAGGAAACGTGCTCCTCAATCCCTGCAAGCACGCCTAATTCCCCTTCAACGGTTACGTCAAACTGGCGGGCGTAATCCACAACCTGTTTCGTGATTTTTACGTTCTCTTCATAAGGCAGATGCGAGCCGTCATACATGACGGAGGAAAACCCGTTGTCAATGCAGGCTTTGCATAGTTCATACGAATCGCCGTGGTCCAGGTGAAGAGCGACAGGTATCGGGGCTGTTCCGTCGGTCATTTCTTTCATCATTTCCATGGCGCCTCTTGCCATCCATCTCAAAAGGGTGGGGTTGGCGTAATCCCTGGCGCCTTTTGAAACCTGCAAAATTACAGGCGAGCGGCTTTTCACGCACGCGGCGATTATTGCCTGCAACTGCTCCATGTTGTTGAAATTGTAGGCCGGAACAGCGTAGCCCTCTGCCATGGCTTTTTTGAACATTTCCTTTGTATTTACGAATCCAAGTTCCCTGTAAGAAACTGTTTTTGGTGTTGTCGGCATAAAAAACCTCCTAAAAAATAGGTTAAGGTTTAGGTTAAGTTTATAAGAGAAGGACTTTATTTTAAATTATTATACTAATTTTCCTTTATAGACAACCGAATAATTTTGTAAAATTTATTCTTAATGGATACAAAACTTCTCTTTACCAATATAAAACCTTCTAAATTTTCTCTCCAGCAAAAACGCGCCAGATACTACGACGTTTCGGACATAATAACGAACTCCCAGTTCAAAGTGTCTCAGGAAGAACTGGATTTTTTTGAAAATGTGGATTTGATTTATAGGACTTTGTGCGCGGTTCTTTACAATTTCGCCCCGACTTCAGGGCATCCGGGCGGAAGCATATCTTCGGGAAGAATAGCCCAATCCCTCGTATTCAACACCATGGATTACGATTTTTCAGACCCGGAAAGGGAGGACAACGACTTAATATCCTATGCGGCGGGACACAAAGCCATGGGGCTTTACGGCCTCTGGGCTCTCAGGAACGAGCTGGTAAAACATTCTAATTCAAAAATGCCTGCTGAAGAAAAATTCCAGCTCAGGCTGGAAGACCTGCTCGGGTTCAGAAGAAATCCCTCAAACCAGACTCCTTTATTCAAAAAATTTCATTCAAAAGCCCTTGACGGACACCCTACCCCCGCCACCCCGTTTATAAAAGTCGCCACGGGCGCAAGCGGAGTCGGCGTGGGCGCCACTGTGGGACTTGCTCTCGGCGCCATGGATTCTTATCCCGCCAACCCGCCGAAGGTCAACATGATAGAAGGCGAAGGCGGAATGACTCCGGGCAGAGTGGCTGAAGCAATGGCCGCGGCAGCTACCGCCCAGCTTTACAACCTTTTGATGCATGTGGACTGGAACCAGGCCTCAATAGACTCAAATCAGGTATGCCTTGAAAACGCCAAACCCGGAGAATACGTGCAATGGACGCCGGATGAACTCGCTTTTTTAAACGACTGGAACGTCATATACGTTCCGAACGGACATGATTTCTTCCAGATACTGACTGCCCAGAACTTCGCTTATAATTCCCTGGAAAATAAACAGCCTACCGCCATAATATACAGAACCGTAAAGGGCTGGAAATACGGCATAGAGGGCAAATCTTCCCACGGCGCCGGACACAAATTCGCCTCGGGCGGCTATTACGCGACGCTCTACGAGTTTGAAAATAAATTTAATGCCGGGATGCCGAGATACTGTTCGGCAAAACCCACGCCGGAATCGGTTGAAGAATGTTTTTATGAAACCCTGACGGCCGTGCGGGAAGTCATAACGAAAAACCCGTCTCTTTCTGAAACGGCCGGCAGGAAAATAACCGAATCGCGAGAAAGACTGGACATGCAAAAGAGAACTTTAAGGCATGATGTTCCTGACGCAAGCAGGGCGTATGATATTGATTGCGCCGATATCCCCGCTCAACTGAAATTTGAACCGGGCAGGGAAGTGACTCTCAGGGAATCGCTTGCTCTCTCCCTGAACCACATAAACTCAATGACCGGCGGCGCTATAATCGTTTCATCGGCTGATTTATACGGCTCAACCAGCGTCAACTTGATAAACAAAGGTTTCGGAGAGGGTTTTTATAACGCAGTCTCAAATCCCAAATCCAGAATCCTTGCCGCCGGAGGGATATGCGAAGACGCGATGGGCGCGATAATGAGCGGGCTTTCAGGCTTCGGAAAGCATATCGGAGCGACTTCCTCGTACGCGGCGTTCATAGCGGCTCTGGAACATGTGCCGGCCAGGCTGCACGCGATAGGGCAGCATGCAAGACGTTCTTTGACAGGACAGTCTTATAATCCTTTCATAATAATAAACGCTCATGCCGGAATAAAGACAGGGGAAGACGGACCCACGCACGCGGACCCGCAGGCTTTGCAGCTTCTCCAGGAGAATTTTCCCAAAGGCTCCATCATCACCCTTACGCCATGGGAGCCGCAGGAAATTTTCTCCCTGATGGCCGCAGCTCTCGGCAAAAGACCGTGCATCATAGCCCCTTTTGTCACAAGGCCTCCTGAAAAGATAATTGACAGGGAAAAAACCGGTTTGCCTCCGGCCCATGAGGCGGTCAAGGGAATATATCCGTTTTTAAAGGCAGACAGGAGAAAAAAGCCCTACCACGGCACGGTCGTAATCCAGGGCAACGGCGTAGCCGCGATATTCGCGAACAAGATTCTGCCTGAGCTGAAAAAATCCGGATTGAACATAAATGTTTACTATGTCGCAAGCATGGAGCTGTTTGACCTTCTGGATGAAAAGGAAAAAGAAAAAATTTATCCGGAAAACCTCGCCATGGAGGCCATGGGGCTTACGGATTTCACCCTCCCGACAATTTATTACTGGGTCAGGTCAAATCAGGGAATAAAAAGAACCCTCCATTCGTTCAAAAAAGGACGCTATCTCGGAAGCGGAAAAGCTGACGACGTTTTGACGGAAGCGGGGCTTGACGCTCAATCGCAGTTAAAAGCCATAACAGAGTACTCAAAGTTCATTGAAACTTTAAAATCTTAATTTTAAAACTTCGCTTGCTGAAACCAGCGGGCGTCCCGAACGCAGTCTTAGGGATGGAGGAAAAATGCATTCACAGGAAAAACCTTATTTAACCGGAAGAACTTTTTTATTCAGCATACATAAGGGAGAAGACCTCCTGCAGGCGCTCCAGCATTTCTGCCATCACAACCAGATAAGATGCGCGGCCATGCACGGAATAGGAGCCGCGGAAAAAGCGACTTTCGCCGTCTACGACCAGAAAGCGAAAAAATATGTGAAACTTAATGTTGACAAAGAGCTTGAAATAGTCTCCCTGAACGGCAATATCAGCATATTTGACGACAAACCCATAATTCACTGCCACGCGGCTTTTTCAGACATGGAAGGCAGGGCATACGGCGGCCATCTCATGGCAGGCACGAAAATATTCAGCTGCGAAGTATTCATACAGGAATTAACAGGGGACGTGAAAACGAGAAAAATGGACAAAGCCACTCAACTTCCCCTCTGGCTGAATCCTTTCTGTATAAAATGAATCCTGAGAATTTCAAGGCAGGGTTTGTCGCCATAGTCGGGCTTCCGAACGTGGGCAAATCCACCCTGCTTAACGCTTTGATTAAATCAGACCTTTCCGTAACGACCCCGAAACCCCAGACCACCCGCAACAACATACTCGGCATACTGAACGAAAACAACCTGCAGATAATTTTTCTGGACACTCCGGGCATGCTCGGCCCCAGAAACCTTTTTGAGAAATCAATGGCATTTCAAATCAGACGCGCCGTTATGGACGACAGCGACCTGATATGCCTGATGACGGAACCTGAATTGCCGCCCCCGGAAAAATTATTTTTTTTTGACGTATTAAAGAAAACGGCAATCCCTGTTTTCCTGCTGATAAACAAAACCGACGTTGCAGGCGGTTCCGGCAGTTCGCAGAGCTCACGGAACAACGAGCCTCCGGCTCATCAAGTGTCGGGGGCATTGTCCCCCGACCTGCACCTGAGGCCGCAGAGCGGCTGTTCCGGTAAAATTGAAGAAACGCAAAAATATTTCACAACCGCTTATTCCATAGAAGCTGTTTTTAAAATATCCGCTCTAAGACGCACCGGGCTTGAAAACCTGAAAAAAGCTATAATTGAAAAAATGCCGGCAAATCCGGCTTATTATCCGACAGACCAGATTACCGACAGGTGGGAAAGGTTTTACGCGGCCGAAATAATAAGAAAATGGATTTTCAATCTCTATGCGGATGAAATTCCGTATTCAGCATCGGTGGAAATAGAAATGTTCAGAGAAAACAAAGAAGGCCCCGACTATATACGCGCAAACATCCATGTTTCAAAAAAATCGCACAAGCCGATTATAATCGGGGAAAAAGGAAGGAAAATCGCTGGACTCAGGCAGGGGTCCGAAAAAGAAATAGAAAGATTTCTCGGCAGACCGGTAAAACTGGAACTGAGTGTCAAAGTAACCGAAAACTGGGAAAACAATCCCAGCTTTCTGAAAAACCTCGGATTTTAATTATTTCCAGACTCCGGCTATCCGGCGTTTACAACCGGGACAAATGCCTTTTCCGCCCGCATCCACGAGTACTGAAAATTTTTCCACAAAATATCCGTTCCTTTCCACAAGAAGCTCTTTGCAGCCGGGGCAAAAGGTATTTTCAAATTGGCTGTGGCCCATGTTTCCCGCATAAACGTAATTAAGCCCTGCTTTCTTGCCGGTGTCAACCGCGTTTAAAATGGAAGAAGGAGAAGTAAAGTCAGCGCGCTTCATTTTATAATCCGGATGGAACGCGGTGACATGCCATGGTATGTCTGCGGAAACGCCGCAAATGAATTCTGCAATGTCTTTTAATTCCTGTTCCGAATCATTGAATCCGGGGATAAGGAGCGTCACTATTTCAAGCCAGAATCCTCTTTTATATATTTCCTCAATTGTTTTTTTAACGATTTCAAGACTGCCCCCGCATATTCTTTTGTAGTTATCAGGGTTAAACGTTTTTAAATCAACCTTGTAAAAATCAACATAAGGTCTTATAAAATCCAGGACTTTGGCAGTGGCATATCCGTTTGACACGTACGCCCCCCTTATGCCTTTTTCTCCGGCTTTTGAGAATATTTCAACAGCCCATTCCGTGGTGATGAGAGGCTCGTTGTAAGTTGAAACGATTAGAGGAATGTTTTTTTTGACTGCCAGGGCGGCTATCTCGTCTGAAGATATTTCCTCAATACCGGAAAAACAAAAAGGATCCCTGAGCGCCTGGGAAGTTATGTGATTCTGGCAAAAAGCGCATTTAAAATTGCACCCGAGCATTCCGAATGAAAGGGTTTTTGCGCAGGGGAGAACGTGAAAAAAGGGTTTTTTTTCAATCGGGTCAATGCCGAGCCCTGAAACGTAGCCGTTCGGAACCATCAGGATTCCCTGATTGTTGCGCCGGACTTTGCAGATTCCGGTAGAATTATCTGAAATCACGCATCCGTGGCCGCACGCTAAACACCTGACTTTTCCCCCCTCAATCTTTTCATAAAGCGCTCCCTGTTTGGTTTTTGAGTTTATGGTTTCCTGTAAATTCATTACTTTTCGCAAAGCAAGTTTTGCAGTTACATTGTGCGATAAATCGCACCGCTACATTCTCTGTTTTCTGTATCCTGTTTCCTGCCGTTTACGGCGCTTTCACGTTCAGCATTTTCGGCAGAACTGCAAATTTCACGGCGCCGTCGCACACGAAATCCTCGCCGTCAAGGTGATAAGGAGTTTCTTTTTCACATCTGATTTCCAGGGTTTTTGCCGTAAAGGTTTCTACCACGTCGGAATGCCTTAAGAGAGAGCCGTTAAACAAATCGGGAGTCATTCTGAGCGCTCTCAGGAATGAGATATGTTTCACGACCGTAACGTTTAAAATTCCGTCGTCAAGGCGCGCATTCGGAGCTATTACGGCGCCGCCGCCGTATTGTCTTCCGTTCAGAACGGATATGATAAAAGGCCGGTATTCATATTCGGCCTGGGTTATACTCAGCAGCATCTTACGGGGTTTGTATTTTAAAAAAGCGCCCGCAGAATGGTAAAAATACGGCAGAATTCCCCGTCTTCCTTTCCTCCGGTTGAATCTTTTTGCTATCTCAGCGTCAATCCCCATCCCGCTTGCGCAAAAAAACGGGTTGCCGTTGGCAAGCGCTGCGTCTATTTTTCTGACGCCCCAGGCAAGAAGGCCTTCTGCGGATTTCCGGATGTCCATCGGAATGAAAAGATTCCTTGCAAGGCCGTTGCCGGAGCCGCACGGTATTATCCCCAGAATATTTTTCTTTCCTATCAGAGGCTCCGCTGCTTCTCTTATCGTTCCGTCCCCCCCGACTGCCACTATGGTTTGAAAACCTTCTATTACGGCCTTTTGTGAAAGCTCCCTTACGTGTCCCTTTTCCCTGCTGAAAGAAATTTTATAATTGATTTTCTCCGGAGCAAACACGGAATCTATCAGCGGGATTATGTCTTTTCTCAGACCCGACTCCGGATTTATTATAAAGAAATAAGACATGTTTTATTCTACTGCGCTTACTCCGGTCGCCCATGAAGCCTTGTCTCCGGTCGGGATGATGGAAAGCAGGGTATTGCCGCTCTCAAGACTGCCTTTGGCGCATCTGAACCTGACGCTGTAAAAATACCCGATTTTCAAATCAGGAGCAGCGGCCAGAACGAAATCGTCGTCTATGTAAACATAAGCGACGTTCTTTTGTTCGTCTATGTGCATTAAATTGATTTTCCACTGGGCGCCTGTTTTTTTCGCAAGAATCATCTGGAGCTTTACGCCGACTTCTTTTCCCTTGTATTTATGCGGCTGGGTGAAAAAATCATTCTGTTCCTGCGCAGGCAACGGGGCTTCCTCGCCGGGAGCGGTTTCGTCTTCCTTCGCGGCGCCGGACGTGATTTTTTCTTCCATGACCGGCATGACATAGGTATCGTCGTCAAAGACGTCCGACGACGGCTGCGGGGACTGCGGATTTTCAGCCGTTCCGGCGGCGCCGGAAGGTTCCCCGCTTAAATCCGCTTTTCCGGCTGTTTCAACCCTCAAATCGGGAGACTGCCTTTTTCCCGTTGAAATTTTATCGTAAAAACCGGTTTCTAAGTTTTTGCCGGCGCTCCACCTGTCTTTTATTATGTATCCGACGAGCACGCCTACAAGCAAAAAGAGCAGGGTATTGATTATGCGAAGACGGAAAAAATTGAACATATGGATTATTCTATAAAATTTAACTATAATTTAAAAAAGACTTGATTTTAAAGTAATAGCGAAAATTCGCAAGGGAGCGCTCTGATGAAAAAAACAGTATTGAGCATGGTTTTCTTTGCGGGGATTACCGGCATATCTTTTGCGCAAAACACTTCTATCGGAACAGCCGCACTGCGGCCGGAACAACGAGCCTCTGGCTCATCAAGTGCAGGGGGCTCTGTCCCCCTGCCGCAGGTGTCGGAGGCTATGCCGACGACCAATCTGTGCATTTACAAACTTAAAGGAACGGTTGAAGTCCAGTCAGCCGGCCGGCAGGACTGGATAAAAACATCAAAACCCTCTACCCTTAATGAAGGAGACATCGTCAGGACGGGCAAAAAATCTTTCTGCGAAATTCTTATGAAAGACGGCACGTACGCGAGAATTGACGAAAATTCAACCCTGAAAATAGATTCCGCAAAAATCAGCTCCGAAGAAAGAAATTTCTCCTTTAACGCTCTCTTCGGCAAATTGATGTTTATGGTTTCAAAATTCAAGACAAACAATTCAAAATTTCAGGTTCGCACGCCGGCGGCTGTCTGCGCCGTGAGAGGCACTGAATTTGCAATTATCGTTTCCTCAGATGCCGTGAATGCGGGAGTTTTTGAAGGCAAACTCGCAGTCGGAACAGAAACGGAAGAAAAAGAACTCAACCCCGACACCGAAGCTCTGGTGAAAAGCGGCAGGGAAATCGCCGTTGCCGCCAGGCTTTCCATGCTGATGAAAAAAGAAAAACAGAGATGCATGAAGCTGCGGGCATACGTGGAAAAAACAAGGGAAAGACTTGCAAATCGCCAGGATTATATTGATTCCTACCTGAATTTAGTCTTCCTAAATATGAATTATTAAATGTAGGGGCTCAATTTATTGAGCCCGCAAAAACGGGTTTGATAAATCAAACCCCTACACATTCAATAAATTTAGCCTTGTACGACATTTTTTTAGCAAGGCTAAACTGTTACGTGATTAGTGGCGAGAAAAGAAACTAGCCACTATTCACTAACCACTATCCACTCATGTTACTGCAGTTCTATTTCCAGGTCGTAAGAACCGCTTTTAACAATCTTTAAAGGCACCTTCTGATTCTTGGCAAGAACGTCGGATAGAGCGGATGAATTGCCTTTCCTCACATTCACGTCTATTGAAGCGTCGTTGCCGGAAAAATTTCTCAGCCAGCAGTCCTTTATCATCGGAATGTTCCTCAGCAGTTTTACGAAATCGCTGATGTGATTCATGTTCCTCACGCCGGACAAATTTAAATGAATTATTGATTTTTCGCGCAGGTTTTTCAGGATTTTTGAGTTAAAGTCTTCCGAAAGTTTAATGGCAGCGTTGCTGATTGCAGTGATTGCGGCTATCTGCCTGTTCAAATCTATCCCCCCGGCGGAATCCTGAGCCGTGGCGATAGTCTCTCCTGTGGCGGTTTTCAAAGCGCTCAGGGACAGAGACGCCCTGTAAGATATGAATCCTCCAAGCCCCTGGTTGGTATTGAAATCCGACTGCGCTCTGCCCTTTACAAGAATGTCGGCCTTTGCCTTTTCCTCCGTCGTGAGGAACCCGGTTTCAACGAATTTGTCTTTCAATTTTATCTCGGCGTAACGGGTATCCGAAAGTTTTGAATCTATGTATTCCTCTATGTCAAACCCAAGCACGGGATTCCCCAGCTTCTGCGGCTCTGATTCAAGTTTGCGCAGTTTGGCGGACAAATCCTCTTTTCTGACCACTGCTTTGATTTTGACCTTGTAGAAATCCCCTTCTCTGGATTCCTTCAGGATTTCGTATTTCTCTATGTATCCCTCGGTCTGGGAGGTGATGTTTTCGTCAATCAGAATCGCTTTTGAGACCAGCGCGTCCCCGGAAACATAAATCCCCACCACGAGGCCGAGAGCGCTTCTCATCGCCTCGTGGAGAGCCGTCTTTTTTGCGCCTTCAATGTCGCCTGAAACTATCGGAGCCGTTCCCTCGGCTTCAACGGTCTCAGTGTCATGGGCCGGACCTTTCAAAGCGTGCCTGGAGGAGCCGCATCCGGCAATAAAAAACAAAGAAAAAGCAAAAATACAGATATATTTTTCTATTTTCATAAACTACAGAATTAAGGATTAAGTATTCAGGATTAAGTATTTTGTAACTTATGACTATTCTTTCGACTTATCACTTACAACTTAATCCTTAACTACTTAATTCTGATTTACTCAAGAAGACGCACGCCGGCTTCTTTCAAAGCCTGCTTCGGCAGTCTCAAAACCACAACGCAGCCATCGTCAGACGTCCATTCTGTCCTGACCACCTGAGCGCCTTTAATCACGGCGTCTATTTTGGTTGCCAGCACGGAATCGGTTTCAATCGCTTTTTCAACCGTGATTCCGCCTTCTAACTGAACGCCTTTGACAAAAGAAAGCATGTTATACTGCGCGTTCACTACTGATGCGTTCCTGGCAGTCGCCATTCTCTGGGTTTTATTCTCAAGAGTCTGGTCGGCGGCTCCTATTCCTCTGGCGAATATGTAATTTTTGGTTATTCCCTCTTCAACCCATTCTCTTTCTATCTCTCCTTCTTTTGAAACAGTGCCTTTGTCCGGGGTTGATCCGCATCCGCAGATGAATAGAGACATGGCAAGCACGGGAAGCAGTTTTTTCATACTTTATCCTCCAGAAATAGGCAATTAAGCTTTTTGCCTGATTGCCTTATACTGAGTAGTTAAGATTTTATTGTATAAAGTCCTTGAATATGTAGTCAACCTGCTTGACTTTGAATTTGGATTTTTTGTAAAAAAATATTTTAGAGATAATCAACCTTATGATTAGCGTAAGAAATTTTACGAGAAAATACGCGGACTTGACTGCCGTTGACGACATATCCTTTGACATTTCTCCGAACCAGGTCACCGCTTTTCTCGGGCCCAACGGCGCGGGAAAAACCACGACGCTCAGGGTCCTGTCAGGGTATCTCTATCCCACGAGCGGAAAAATTGAAATCGCCGGACACGACCTGGCTGAGAACGCGCAACATTGCAGGAAACTGACGGGATATCTCCCTGAAAATAATCCTCTTTACGAAGAAATGGAAGTTTTTGAATTTTTAGAATGGTCCGGATTAATGTCGGGCATTGAAAAACCCGGACTCAGGAAAACACTGGATTCTGCCATAGAAAAATGCGCTCTCTCCAGCGTCATAGGCAAAAACATAGGGACTCTTTCCAGGGGCTACAAACAGAGAGTGGGCCTTGCAAAAGCAATACTCCATAATCCGCAGATATTGCTTCTGGATGAGCCGACTTCGGGCCTGGACCCGAATCAGGCCGACGAAACCAGAAAACTGCTTGCCCAATTAAAGAAAGAAAAAACCGTGGTTTTATCAACCCACATACTCTCCGACGTCAAAGCCATCTGCGACAGAGTCATAATTCTAAATAAAGGAAAAATAGCCGCCGAGTCGGCCACAAGCGACATTGCCGTTAATTACGCAGGAGAGCGCAGAATAACGCTTGTTCTGAAAAAAGACGGCAATCAGGCGGATTTTCAGGAGAAACTCTCAAAGATAGAAGGAGTCAATTCTGTTTCCGCAAAGGAAGACGGGAATGAAACCGTGTATGAAATAACAACCATGTCCTCGCTGGATTTAAGGGAGCGCATTTTTAACCTGTGCCTTCAGGAAAAGGCGCCGATGCTTGAACTATACCGGAAATCTCCTTCTCTGGAGGAAATATTCAGAAATCTCACGCAATAATTTAAAGAAATGTTAAATGCCAAATGTTAAATTTTAAATTACAGAAATTTAAAAAGAAAAAATACGCAGATTAACGATCATGAGAAATTCAAAAACCATATATTTCATTTTCCGCAAAGAGATTGCAGGTTATTTTAATACGCCGTCCGCGTACGTGATTTCAATCGTTTTCCTGCTGATAACAGGATATTTTTTCTCCCAGCCTCTTTTCCTTATAAACCAGGCCGGCATTGACGGGTTCGTAGACATGGTCCCGCTTCTTATGACTTTTTTCATTCCGGCGGTTACAATGCGCCTCTTTGCAGAAGAAAAAAAATCAGGCACCCTGGAAGTTCTTCTGACTTTTCCCGTAACGGACTTACAGATCATCGGCGCCAAGGCGCTTTCATCATTGAGTTTGATTGCGATAGTTCTCGGCATGACCTTTATGTATCCCTTAACGGTATCCATCCTCGGAAGACCCGACTACGGAGGAATTCTCGGCGCTTATATAGGATTGTTCTTATTAAGCGTTGTGTTTACCTCTGCCGGGTTGTTCACGTCTGTTCTTGCACACAATCAGGTGGTTTCTTTCATCCTGTCTTTCCTGATAAGTTTCGTTTTCTATATGACCGGGAAGTTAAGTCCCTTTGCGCCAGTGTGGCTCGGGCCTTATCTGGATTTTATCGGGGTAGATTCCCATCTGAACAATTTATCAAGAGGCGTTCTGGATTTGAGAGATTTCGCTTATTTTATTTCCGTTTCCGGCTTTTTTCTCTATGCGGCGCGGGTGCGTCTCTGGATTATGAGATATGACTAATCATACGGAAAGTCGGTCCCGTGAGTTATACGAACGGCTATTCTCCTGGGCCGGGATAACGATAACAGCCGCCATAATAATCGTTCTTAACGTTATCTTTTACTTTGCATATTTCAGAATTGACATAAGCAGGGGAAGGATTTATTCGGTAAGCCGGGCGAGCAAAAAACTCGTCGCAAGCCTTCCGGACCCGGTGCTCGTCAAAATTTACGCTTCAAAAGAACTCCCTCCCCAGATACTCGCTCACAAGAAATACCTGGCGGATCTGGTGAAAGAATATAAAAATCAGGCTGGCGGGAAGCTGAAGGTTAATTTCATTGAAATAGGCGAAAACCAAGAGAAGAAACAGGAAGCGATGAGAAACGGAATAGCGCCGGTAAGATTCGACATAATAGCCAGAGATAAATATGAACAGCGAGAGGGATTTCTCGGGATTGCCATGCAGTTCAGGGACAAAATAGAGACCATTCCTTATATACATGACATATCAAATCTGGAATATGATTTGACATCCAGAATAAAATCAATGACGACTCCCGGTAAGCCTGAATTGCTGTTTCTAAACGCTTATAATTCCATATCTGCCGACGATTTTGAGCCTTCTCTGCTTGAAGCGCTCAATCACAGGTTTCAAATAAAAAATATTGATTTTAATACTCTTCTTACTCTATCTACGGCTCCTTCGCAGGGTTTGCGTCCTCTGCTCTTTCTGGGCCCCCAGGAGAAAATCTCTAAGAAAGACCTTTTTGCTCTGGATCAGCGCCTGATGACCGGGAACCCTGTCTGTCTTGCTCTGGATGCCAAAAAAACAAACCTTAATACTTTCTTTGCTTCTAATAACGATACCGGAATGGTTGAATTTCTTGATTCCATCGGCATAAAAGTAAGAACCGCCATAGTAATGGACCGGCAGTCCCAGCCCATGCAAATATCCGCGCGGCAGGGTATTTTTGTGGTAACCAATATCGTTCAATATCCCCCGTTTGTCCTGTCCGACGATTTAAACCGGGATAATCCGGTTACAAAGGATATAGCCTCGCTGGTTCTGCCGTTCTCCGCTCCGATTGAATTCTCAACCGCCGCAGAATCCGGTTTATCGTTTACCGTTCTTGCCAAATCCTCAAAATACAGCTGGGCAAAAGACCCATCGGCGCCCTACGTTTCAATCAATCCGTTCCAGCAACCCGAGTTTTCGGAAAAGGATTTAAAGGGTCCGTTTAATCTTGCAATTCTGGCTGCCGGCAAATTCAAATCAGCTTTTGCAGAACCTCCGAAGGAGTCTCCCGGCAATTCACGTCTGGTTCTTGTTTCCACTTCAAAATTTATCCAGAAAACCCAGAGGATGCCTTCCCAGAACTACGCCTTTTTCCTGAATTTGATAGACTGGCTCTCTAAGGACCATGATCTTATTTCAATCAGGTCCAAATCAGCTGCATTCAGGCCGCTCAAAGAAATATCAAGTCCGGCGAAAATGCTCGTCAAATATTTAAACGTATTGTTTCCCTCTTTTGCAATGTTCGTCATAGGATTATGGAGATGGCAGGCAGTCAAAAAAAGAAATAAAAAACTGAGGAAACAGTATCAACAATACTGAGCTTTGCAGCGGTCGCATTACCATGCGACATTGTAGAGATGAAGAAACAAAATATTTTATATCTTCTTGCGATTCTGGCAATACTAATGGTTTTGGCGGGGATTCTTCGCAGATTTTCCTACCGGCCTTCAGGCGGGACTTCAATCCTCCCGGAACAGATCGCCGCGGACATCTCAAAACTTGAGATTAAAATGCCGGCAAAATCAATTGAACTTGCGAAATCAGAAGGGATATGGCGGCTTGAAAAACCTTTTGTCTGGAAAGCGGATGCCGGCGCGGTAAAAAACTTCTGCAAAAAATTAACCGGAGCCGTATTATCGGAACCGCTCTCGGATAACCCGGCGGTTTATGAAATCTTTGAACTCAATGAATCAAGCGCGGCAAAGATTTCAGTTTATGTTCTGCTTAAGGAAAAACCGCATATTGTCTTCCATTCGGGTAAGCGCGGGACGGAGCCGGAAAGCGTTTATCTCAGGGTTGAAGACAGTAATAACGTTTATCAGGCGTCCGGGATTTCAAACTACGATTTTTCAAAAGATTTAAACGAATGGCTTGACAAAACGGTTCTTTCCGTGAACAGGGAAAACATAAAGTCAATTTCCGTCAAATCTACCCGGTTAAATTTTAAAATCAAGCAAAGTTCCGCCGTATGGATGTTTGAAAACCGGGCTTTGCCTTGGGATAAGACAGCGTCTCTGATCAATCCGATGCTTGATTCGCTGGCCAGACTGGAGGCTGACGGGATTATCCCTGCCATGGATTTTACGGAAAAAACCAGAAGAGAACTTAAAATATTAATAAATCTCTCAGACGGAAACACGATTGAAATGGAAGTTATGGAAGGAGCGGACAAAAACCTGCGTTTTCTTAAACTTGCAATAGAGAAAGATTTTATTTTCAGAATGTTTGAATGGAAGCTTTCCCCCTTCAGAAAAACCAAAAAAGACTTCTTATAAATTCAATGGTTCGACTCGCTTTGCTCGCTCACCATTAATTGAATTCCCTCCGAGGGAATTTAATTAACCCAAAAATTTCAGTTGTTGCTTGCGACATGTGACTTGTGTCTTGCGACACCCGAAAATTGCCGTGGATATTTTTATCCGAATAATTGTCAATTAAAAATGACTTTAACTGCAATTTTCGGGTTAATATATCCAGAAAAATTCTTCTTTTTTCTTCTTTTCAGGCTCTTTGCGCCTCTGCTGTTCGGTCCTTGAGGGCTTTTTAATCTGCTCGGATTCTTTTTTCTCCGGCTCCTTGAAACGTTTTTGTCTCTTGTATTCTTTTATTTTGAAATTGGCGAATTTATATGATACGGCAATCTGCGTCGTATTAAAGACTTCGTTTGAAAGCGTCATCCCGAAATCCATAGAGAACCCCTCGTGCTGGACGCCGAGACCCATGGTGAGCCCTTTGTTATCGTCTTTGAGTTTGTACCCTAACCTCAAATTCAATATTTCCTGAAAATGATATTCCAGCCCGCACTTGAGAGTTGAAACCGACTCATTGGCGTAAATATCGCCTCCAACAGCCAGAATCAGCGTCTGGTCCATTATCGTGGGTTTCTGGTAGGAAATTCCGGTTCTGAATATTACCGGCAGGGGATTTTTTTCGCTTATGTACTTGATTCCGCCTCCTACATTTGAAACCGAGGCGCCCAAAGACAATCCCAGATTCGGCTCAATGACCAGATAACCCGCGTCAAAAGCGACTGCTTTTCCCGAATATCCCAGAAGCTCGGATTTCACGTATTTAACGGATGCCCCGAAAAACTGGTCAAGTTTCGCCATGTACCCTTCCAGATTCACTTCTCCTGAATAAAATTTCTCGCCGTATGAAAAGGTCAAAACCGTGTCGGACTCGGCCTTAAGATTCCTGCTTGTGATTGTGCCGTCCGGATTTATCACCCTGTGAGTGAAATCCCCGCTTCCTGAAAAAGCCAGGGACAATCCTGCAACCGGTTTGGCGGTTTTTGACATTCCGAGGAAAGGGAGCGGAGAGCCGATTCCTATGTAATTGAGCTTTGAATCCTCAAATCCCGACAGATACATGGCCGAGACTTCCGGAACGTAGAGCTGTCCGAGCCCTCCCGGATTGTAATTCATTGAATAAACGTCGTCCGCTAAGGCGGCAAAGCTTCCTGCCATGCCTAAAGCGCGGGGACTTATGTCCATTTTCAACACATGCAGGCTGGTCGTTCCGGGACTGCCTGCATAAAGTGCAGTGGAGAGTGGAAAGTGGAGAGTGGAGAGTGTTAAAAAGAAAAAAAAGCAAAGGCGAATCGCAATTCGTCCGCTACATTTTCCTGCTTTCACACTTTTTATTTCTTGCATCCTACCCCTTCTCTCTGTTCACTATCCACTATTCACTAATCACTATTCACTTTTTGCTATCTTACTACTCCTATCTTTTCAACCTTGTCTATGCCGGGTCCTTCTGATTTGACAAAATAAATTCCGCTTGCGACTTTATCGCCTGCGTCGTTGGCGCCGTCCCAGTCAACGCTGCCTTTGCCTGAGCCGACCGAGGAATTAAAAAGGGTTTTTACAAGAGTTCCGCTGATTGTGTAAATTTTTATAGACAAATTCCCGGAGCTCAAAACATCGTATCTTATCGTTGATTTTGAATTGGCAGGACCTATTATGTTGTTAAAAGCCGTGACATCGGATTTGTTTGTAGTAAGATTGAGCGTGTTGGAGACTCCAAGGGAAGCAACCCTGCTCAGGTGATTTTTGCCGAAAATTTCCAGATACACGCTGCCGACTCCGGGATAACGGTTTGCGAACCCGGGCTTTACCCTGACTTTGCCGGTCATGACGTCCCTGCCTAAATAATCCGTGCTGTAATCGACTGACTTGTAGACTGTTTCAAGATAACCTCCGGTTATGTTTGTTCTGGCTGAATCCAGAGGTTCGTAATTATGGTCTCTTAATTGAGCGTAATCGTAAACCACTTCTTGTCCGGTCAGCGCGGCGCTGGACGGATGAATTGACATGGGAAATTCGGTGTAATAAACTGAAAAACTTATTTCATCATTGTCAAAAGAAGGCGTCATAATCTGCGCCTGCGCCGAGCCTTTCGGCGTATACGCCAGAGTCAAAACATAAGACAGGGTTGAATTGTGGGAAGAATTGTGGCCATAATAATTCGGTCCCGCAAAAACCATAAGATAATACCTGCCGGCTGAGGTTATGTTATAGTCAAGAGTGACGCTGGACTCTAGGGTCGTGCAGTCTCCTGAATCCGGACAATAGTTCGTCTGTCCGTAAATCACAGGAGACGCATTTGTGACGTAATTTCTCTCAGCGTCCCACAAAATCATGGAGTAAACCAGGTATGTCCCGTCAGAAGGTCCTGCAGGAAGGTCCAGTCTGGCGGTAATCCTTCCGGCCGGAAGCGGAATGGAATAATAATCCGTGTCAGCCGCAGGATATATCGTGGCTGTCACCGGATTTATCGCGCTTATGTCGGTCGCCCATTCAGGCCCGTTATTGGGCTCGTAAGAATCGCCTGAAGGCCAGGCGCCTATGCCGTGGTTTAAAAAAGCCGCGGTTATTTTACCCTGCACGTTGGAATCGCAGGTAGATGGTTCCAGCTGCTTGCACGCCATAATCATCGCGTCATAGAAATTTGAAAAATTGTCCGGAAAATAGAAAAGAGCCGCAAAAGCAAACACGTCTGAACGCGGGAGATTTATGAAAGCGCCGCTTGGAACATTCCCCATCTGGTTTGTCCCTTTTCGCAAATCCCAGAGCGCCTGGGACAGAATAAGCGAGTCCTCATGCTCCTCCCCCCACCAGTTTGCAGGCATTGTTCTTTTGCCTGAGGGAGAACCTTCTGCAAGATGTCTTGCTGTCCGGTTATCGCCGCTTATGTCCATGTAATTGCCTATGATGTCTATGTCAAAACCCTCGGATTTAAGAGAAGAAAGCGAGAAGTAATCCGCGAACCCTTCTGAAATGGCTCCGAATTCGCCGAAATTTATAATGGGGTAAATTCTGTTCACCACG
>JACQWV010000048.1 GCA_016209085.1 Elusimicrobiota bacterium | reverse complement strand
AGCCTGTCTATTTCCCGATTGCTCATGGTTAAATACTCCTCCATTTTTGCCTCCTATCCTTATCAGGAAAAGAGGTTTTAGCATTTTAACCATGACATTTCTAAAAAACGCAATACTGACATTTTAAAAAAATTATGACAGGATTTGTGCCGTCTTGGTGATTATGATATGCGTCATGTTCGTCATCGTGAAGTCCGTTTATATAATTCGCGACCTCTTCACGACACTCAGAACTATACACACAGCCCCAAACAGCGCCCCATGCCGCATGTTGCCAGAATTTATTATGAGGGGATAAATAAGTTTCAACTTCCCTGATCAACTGACTATCATTAATGATAACAAGAGTTTTCCCGCTTAACACATAAATATTTTCTCTGTCATACAAAATCTGTGTTTTCTTGTCTTCCACCAAGCGGGCAATGTTTGAGAAGAACTCTCCATGCGCGTTACAGTAAGTAACGATTATTCCCCGGAGTTTTTCCTGAAGAGGTAGATAATATTCCGCTATTTTTCTTGCGCTTGCTGTATCCCCAAAGGTACTGGTTATCTGTGGCGACGAAACCGATGTGAAGGGTTTTATTGCTTGCATAAAGTCTGTTGATTTGAACGACTCTCTGTCAAAGTCCACAGATAATTCTTCCGCCTTTACAAATGAAACTGCGGCTGTTATCACCACAAACACTGCAATTACTATCTTGCTCTTTTTCATATTTTTTTCCTCCCTTTTATGATTTTCGTTGTCCTTTAATTAAAAAAAGGAAAGCAAATTGTTTTTTGCTTTCCCTGGCTGCACCCGGTTTGCGGCCGGGTCGTGGATACTCTGGCGCCAATCCGCCAAATTACAAGGAAACCACAATGATAGATTAGTATAAAAATTTTGTGTGTAGAAGGGTCTTAAGGGACATATATGTATAGGACTTAAGTCCCACGGTGGATTATTACCATTCCGTCTGAGTGAGCGGAAAATTCAGGGGAATACATTGATTGCAGTATTATGCCAGGAAATCCAGATAATTGTCCTTATTGATTAGATATCTGATTTTTTATAAATTAGGGCAGCATGGTAGCCATATTTTACAATGTGTCCAATTCTAACCCCGCGGGTTAGAATTGGTTAGTCCGGAATGACTTTTATTTCCATGCCTGAGGAATAAGCGGAAAATTCAGGCGAATACATTGACTGCATTACTGAACTGCCTATCCTGTATTTTCCCGGGGTAGTTGGCCTGATTCTGTATTTAAGAACGTACTCGCCGTGAGGCAGCCAGTCCATGAAAAAGTTTGTCAGGGAATCTCGGGGCTCCTCGTATCTGGAGAGTTTGTCCCATTTCCATCCGCTTTTCAGCTCTTCAGCTTCAAAACCTGCGGGCTTGGGGTCTTTCAGATGCACGTATTCAAACTGGCTCTTTGCATTTGCCGTAAGGTGGACTTCAATCTGGTCCCCGACTTTGACCGCGTCTCCTGATTTCAGGGGCCGTAATCTGTAATCATCTCCTTCTTTGTATCTGAGGAAATACTGCCTGTTGAGCTCCATTATTCCGGGTCCAGAGCTTTCAGCCAGCCTGTCTGTGGTGAAAACCAGAGTCAGGGACGCGAAGCCGAATCCGGGGCCTTCTTTTTCAATTACGGCATTTGAGTGTTTTTGCGATATGTCCCGTCCGGTTTTGTAGAATCTGAAGGGCTTTTCAATCCATTCAAAAGGCTCGACTTTCACGGCGTAGTTTTCATCCGCCCATTTCATTGAATAATTGTCAGGCTTGTCAAGCGCTCCCCTTGTTTTAAGAATGTCAAGGATTGAATATACGGCGGCAGCAGTGGTTCTTGTGGATTTCCATTCATTGCCTTTCCTATTGAAAAGAAGCCATTTGAGCATGGGCTCTATTCTTTTGTCTTTGGGCTTGAGGAATAGAAGCGTCCGCAGTATGAAAGCGTGTTTCTCAACAGTGTCGTTGTACCAGAGCCAGGAAATTTTCTCCGGAGCCCAGTAAAGTCCGGTGTTAGGGTCTTCTTTTGAGCCGTCCATTGCCCTGTCCAGATACGAATAGGCTTTGGTTTTCTCGTTCAACCGCATGTACACCCATGCCGCGTACGCCTTGCCGAAAGGAGTCATTGCCTTTGAATATTTGTCCGCAAACTCTACCCATACTTTTGCCATTTTAAAAGATTCCTGCGTCTCGGGCCATGATTTCGGGAAAGAAGTCAGCACGTATGACGCGTAGAGAATGTAAGAAGTTGAGGCAGGGTCAGGCTTCATGTATTTCGGGATTTCGGAATTCACGTATGAAACGGCTCTTTTTGCCATGTTTTCGTCAACCGCCACTCCGTATTTGCCGGCCTGGGCGAATGCTTCAAGAGCGTAAAGCGTCATGTGAAGGCTGGGATAGCCGCCCGGGAACCACGGGAACGAGCCGTCCGGAAGCTGATAGGTTTTCAGTTTCTGCAAAGCGTCCTGCATCTGCGTTTCAACGAATCCGGGTTCAAACAAATCTATTACCGGCCAGTAACTTTCTCTGCCTTTTGAGATATTCTCCCAGGGAGTTTCCATGAGAGTCATCAGCCGCAAGGGGTCTTCTCTGTTCCAGGCAGGAGTAACGGTTGTGCGTTTGGGTATTTTTTTCACGGCTTCTTTAAGGCCGGGATATTTTTTGTAGAAAGAATTCACTATGGCAAGAGGCGTATACCTGTTAACCAGCTGTTCCGTGCATTCGTACGGATACTGAACCAGAAGAGGCATGCTGTTTAAAACTGTCAGGGCTAATTGCGGGTCAATCTGCAGCGCCATGTTTTCGTTTTCCCGCGTTGAATCCTCTTTTTTCAATTCTACCAGTTCAAGAGTTTTTTTGACTGTTCCGTCCATGGTCGCGAAAACTGTTTTTATGAGTCTTTGTCTTGAAGGCAGAATCGGGAGTTCTCTTTGTTCAGCGTCGGTTTTTTCTCCTGCCCTGGCTACTGCTTTTACGCTGAACACGGTTATTCCGGAAGGAACGGTTATGTCCCACGTCCCGGTGAAAACGGAGCGGGGTTTTATAATGAAATTCTTCATAAGGTCCTTTTCATCCAGGTAGAATTCTGAATGGGCTTTTTTCCCATGTTTTTCAATTACAAGAAGAAGCTCGCCTGAAATTTCCGAGTCCGTCTCGTTGCTGACGAGCGCTTTTATCTGCCCCGCGTCTTTTTCCCTGAAAAATCTCGGCATTTCAACCCTTGCCATAAGTTCTTTTCTGGTAACCGTTTCAAAAGACATGACTCCTCTTTTCACGTCGGGAGTTAGGGCATAGCCCCTTATCTTCCATGAAGTGAGTTTTTCAGGCATGCGGAACGAAAAACTCCCTCTGCCTTGTTTTATCGCAAGATGAGGCTTAAAAAAAGCGGTCTCTGAAAAATCCTTTCTTGCACTGATTCGCTCCATTTCCTGAGCAGTGTCCTGCATAATCGCCTTTTGTTTGGCGAAGCCCCGCGCAGGCGCGGTCGCAGGAGAACGCGCTGCCTTCTCCTCCATTCTCATGGAACCTCCTTCTGCTTCGCCTAATCTGCCGGCGGCTGAACTTATCATGGCAGATACCTCCAGTCCTTTTGCAAAACTGAATCTGCCCCTGTGGATTCTTGACCTGTTTATCCTTAAAGCAGGCATTTCAGGCTCCCTGATAAACGCGCGGAAAAGGTCCATCATTATTTTAATCCAGCCCTGTTTTATCTGAATGGAAGTCAGGGGAGCGTGGAAAATTGAAAAGATTTCAGAGTCCGGCGCAGAATGGTCCATGTAAAGCGAGGAAACCCATTGTTCGTCTTCTTTTTGATAATATTCAAGGGACCTGTCAAAAATCCTCACCAAGGCTTCGCCGATTGAGGGTTTTTTATTTGAATCCTTTGCAAAAAGCGTCCAGGAAACCTTTTGGCCCGGCTCCACGGCTTTGTCGTATTTGAGATTGAGAGAAAGCTCTCTTTCGGGCTCGGGAACTTCAATTTTCACCTGCCCTCCGCGGATTTCAAAATCGCTCGCGCCGAACCACTTTACAAAAAATCCGCCTTTGTGTTTTTTTTCAACCGGCATTTCAAAAACGCCTGCTCCCGGCTCTTTTATGATTGCCGAGGAAAGGAAAAAATTTCCTTTCCATATTTCAACGTATTTCACGCCTTTGAGTTCGGACGAGCCTAAAAGGACTTTTGCAGTTTCGCCTGTTCTGTAAGAGGAATGTTCCGCTACGGTAAGCGGGGGCAGTTCCAGGCTGTTTTTTTTGTCTGCCGGCCCGCCTGTCCTCCGAAGCCTTGGCGCAGGAGGAGAACAGACAAAAATTATTGACTGCTCTGTTGTTCCTCCAAAGGGGTCATGGATTTTAACCGCAAACCTGTAAACCCCCTCTGAAAGCCCGGAAAGCTTCACCTGGCTTGGCTTGTTTTCAAAAAACTTCACGTCTCCTGAAAGAACCTTTTGCCCGTTTTTTGCGTTTTTAAAAGCTTCTTCAAGAGACGGATTCGGGGAGATATGGCCGTAATAGTGTTCGTCGTGCCCCGGATATTCGGGTCTCCCGTCAATCCTGAAAATTTCATAAACAGCGTTCCCTGAAACCTGTTTTTCATTCAGGTTCATAAGTCTTAAAAAAATCCCGGAAGCTTTTCCTTCGGTCAGGAACCCGGACTGGGGTTTTATGTCAAATAGATACGCTTTGGAGCCCGCGTTGTAGGTTTTTGACGCGGTTATGGTTCTTCCGCCCGCGTCCCTTGCTTCAATTTCAATGGAAAAACTTGAAGGATAACCCTTGTGGCTTTCGTTTTCAGGGTTCGGAATAAATTCAAAGGAAAATTTTCCGGAAGAATCGGTTTTAACGTTTCCCGCCGATATCTCCTGCCTTGAGGAAGGGGCGTAAAACCACCTCCACCACCAGCAGAACCAGGGAACGTATCTCTGCCTGTAAATTTTGTAGTTTACAGCCGCGTCCGGAACCGCCCCGCCGAAATAGTATTTCACAAAGCCTTCAACCCGGGCTTTTTCCCCGTATTTCCATATTCCGGCTGCTTCTTCAAGTTTTATTTCAAATTCAGGCCGCTTGTATTCTTCAACGCTGAAAGAGGCGTTGCCTGAAAAATTCCTATTGAATTCCCGCATTGATGCCTGCAGTTGATAATTCCCCAAAAGTCTGCCTGCCGGCGCGGTAAAAGAGCCGGATGCGCTTCCCATCTGGTTGAGAACAAGGTCTTTTTTGAAAAATTCGTTGTAATTTGCGTCTCTTGCCGAAACCGTGATTTTTGATTTTCCCTCACCACGCGATGCCGCATGGCTGTCGTAAACTTTATATCCCTGCGGAGTTTTTACAAGAGCAACTGCCTTAAATTCAACTTTTTGACCGGGCCTGTAAATGGGCCTGTCTGTTTCAATGAAAATTTCAATGGGCTGTGGAACCGAATACCACAGGCTTTTTTCATTTGCCCACCAGGCATAGCCTTTGGAACTTCTTGCCAGGGGGTCTATTGAATAATTGTTATAAGAATCGTTAAGATTGAGATTCAGATTTACACCGACCTGAGTTTTTCCGTCTGAGTCGGCGCGTTTTGAAATTTTTTCATATTGATTATAGCCGGTTCTGTAAAAAATTTCGGTTTCAATATCCGGAGCGGGAAGTCCTGTCAGGGCGTTTACCGCGTAAAGATGAAAGCCGTTCGCTGAAACCTGTTTATCCGGACTGGAGGGATCAAACAAAAAATCGGCAGGATGTCCCTCAAGACCTGAAGAGCCGATAAGCATAATTTCGGTAATGTTTATTAAAGTCCCCTGTATCATGGAAGAGCCGGGCGTAAAACCGTCTTCGTTTGAAGCGATTGCAAGATATATGCCCGGTTCAAGGGAAGGGGTTTCAATATCAAGGGTTTCATAACCGTAATCCTGTTTGTAATTTATTTCCCTGCTCCATGAATGGTCCGGCGTTTTCAGAAGAAATTTTTCAAGCGTTTTGGGGCTTACGTATTTAAGGAAAGACCAGGAATCCTGTCTGCCGTAGCCCTGCTCCAGGGATTTTTCAGCCAAGTCCTCCGGAGACGTCCTGTACAGCCTGAAAAAAACTTTAGGAATGTTTCTTAAGGTTGCGCTTAAAACCCTTTTCCCCGGCGGCGGGTCTGCCTCGCCGTAGCTTGCTCCCGCATTCTGCGGAGCCCCGCCAGCGGCGGTGGTTTGCGTAGGCGGGGAGAATCTGCCTGTGAGATTCAAACTGGGCATTTCTATCTGGGCTTTTATTTTTGAGCATTTTTTTGAAGCCTGCGTGCCTGAGTGGTCTTTTTCAAGTTTAACGCACATTTTAACTGCTTCCCTGTATTTCCCTGCCTGGTTCAGCAATGACGCGGCTTCAAAACCCGCCTCTGATTTTGCAAGCCGTGATTCAAACAAATCCATCCAGCGTTTTAATATGCTTACAGCAGAATCCCTGGCAGCGCCGTGGTTTTCAAAAGGCCTTACCAGAGAGGAATGGGTGAAAGGCAGAAGCAGGCGTTTTATTTTCCATACAGGATTAGATGCTTCTTCAAATATGGAAGCGGCCTGCGCCGCCCGAGGCTGGGAATTTGAGAATTTTTTTTCGTATTTGAGCGCAAGGAATTCAATAGCGTCAGGCAGATACTCCTTTTCTACGGGTTCTGAAAGGAGAAAATCAGTCCATTTGAGAACTATGAAATCCCAGAAGGTCGGGGTGTAAGAAATGTCCGCGTCTTTGATGTCAATAAAGTATGCTTCGTCTTTCAGGGATATGTCTGCAAGTTTGGCTCTTAAATCCCATATTTGTTCATAAGAAGAAGTTATTTCTTCCAGCCACTGTTTCCGGGTTTTTTCCTCAGGTTCTGCGGCGTTTTCCTGCACGTCCTGCGGCAGGGAATATCCGTACTGGTTCAGGAATTCCCGTCCGGTTTCAGCCCTTAAAAGAAGAAACCTCGCCTTCCAGACAGGGTCGTCAGGCAGTTTTTCCGCAAAAATTCTTTTAACCGCCTCCGAGTATTTGAACAAAAGCGCCTCTATTTCAACAGCCCGGTAAACCGCCCTGAGCTTTTCCTCCCCCGCGCCTGTTTTAATCACGGACTCGTATTTTTCAAGAGCTTCCTGATAAAGGTCCTTTTCAAAAAGCCTGTCCGCCTCTACCAATCCCTGCAGGTTCGCGGCTGCTGCAGATAAAGTGAAGAGTAAAGCGTAAAGAGTGAAGAGTAAAAAGCAGAAAGATTTAGACGATATTTTTAAATTCATAAATTCCCTCCAAAGATAGATTTTAATATATTTTGCTGGAAATCCGCAGGTTTTTTTGTCAGCTGGCTGACTTTAATAGAATTGTTAATTATTAAATTTTTTTATTAACCCTGCGTTTTTGCCTGCCCGCCGAAACTGTGTCATCAATACGGCGAATAGCCGTGTTTTTTAATGACACGCTTAGTGAAGGCGGGTTATGTATTCAATTAGGTAGGAGTAATCACGGCCTGATTCAACGACTCTTGAGTGAATAACAAAAAATCCGGCATTATTGAAATTTTCCGCTTTTTCAAGCATTGCTTTTTCAGCCTCTACTTCAAAATCAAAAGTTTCAGGGGCCTGGTAAATTTTTATGACTGCCGAGGGTGTTACGGTGTTTGACTGGTAAATGTTTTTAACAAAATAGTCTATTGTAAAAGAATAATCCCGGTTGACTTTTCTGGCAAACCCGTGGGCAGAATTGACTCCTGCTTCATTGAATAAAGCCATTCTCTGTCTCATGGCTTCAAGAGCCTCGCTCTCAAAGGAATACACATCGGAGGCGTCGTATCTTTTTATGGAAAATTGGGGTCTGTTTCCGTATTTGTTGGTTTTTACAGCGTATTCAAGCATTATGGAGTAATCCCTGTCAGGTCTTCTGAACGCCTTGCCTCTTATGACTGGAATTCCCGCCTGCCTGAATCTTGCAGCGTATTCTTCCGCAGCCGCTTCGGCTTCGGATTCAAAATCGTACATTCCTGCCTCGTACGTTTTTATCTGCACGTCGTAAACAGGGGTGTATCTCAAAAGATTTTTGACGACATAATCCAGAGCGAAAGAATGGTCCCTTGCGATATCGTACACATATCCGTCTATCGCCTGAACGCCGGCGTTCTGAAAGTTTGCTTTTGCCGAAACAAGGGCTTCAACCGCGTCTGATTCCCTCCAGTAAATGGCCCCGCTCCTGTAAGAATCTATTATAGCTGCAGGAGGGAGTTCCTGCCCGTGTTTCACGGTCGGTATGTATTCTACGATAAAAGTGTAATCCTTGTTTTCTTTTCTTATGACGCTTCCTCCCAGAGCGCTTATGCCGGCTGCTTTGAATGTTTCAACTCTTGACTGCATCGCCTGCCGCGCTTCGCTTTCAAAACTGAATTCCTCGTCGGTCCGGTAAACCGCTATTTCAGTGTCAGGAGGCACAACCGGAGCCGGCTGACCGGGATTGACCGGCTTATCCGTTTTTACTTGTTTGATGTTTTCAGAATTGATGCTTTCAAGATTTGTCGCCGAACAAAATCCAAAATTCACGGAAAACAAAACGATTGAAAAAAAAGCAAACAGAATTTTCATGTTATCCCTCCTGACTGAGTAACTACTATTCAGCAACATTAAAGAATTATAATATATTTCTTACGCCTCTTGACATGGCCGCGAACCTTGACTCGCCGGGCTTTGACCTTGCAAAAACCGCAGAGACATACTCCGCTTCCGTGCCCGGACTGATTTATTCAGGATTCCATGTGGTCTTCAAAATCCAGCGGGAAATAAGATTAAGGTTTTCAGGACGATAAATTAGAATCTTTCATGGGTTTTAAAGGGGTCTTTTATTTCAAATTTCGGGTTGAATTTCAGCTTTTTCTCTCCGCGGTCATTGAGGTATTTTTTCAGCTCAAGGTCAATTTTCTCGGGAACGTCAATGGCGGCTTTGGCAAGGGCGTGTCTTAACAGGATCTCGGATCTGTTTGCAAACGCTACCGCGTCTCCAAGTATGCGCATGGCTTCCTGCGGGTTGTGAAATCCCATTGAATTTTCAGCGCCTACGAACGTGGTTCTGTAAAACGCTTCCAGGTAATAATCCTTGGCTTTTTCATAAACGGACTTATCTATTCTTTTGCCTTCTTCCATTCCTTTATGGGTTATTTCAAACAGTTTCGCGGCTGTCGCGGTCGCGTAACCCGCTCTCAGCATAAGGGAAGCGGTTCTGTCCTGTATTGAATAAACCCTTTGCCTGAGCCAGTCCGCGCCTTCTGTGTGGCACACAATGCAGGCCTTCAGGTCTTTTTTAAGAGGGCTCATAACCCTGTGGTCTGATATTTTATAGGAGCCGGACCTTACGTAAGGCATGTGGCAGTCCGCGCACGCAAGCCCTGCTTTCCAGTGGACGCTGTCGTTTGAAAAAAGCTCGTATTCAGGATGCCTTATAAAACCAATCTTGAATCCTGTCACGACCTGCTTCCATTCCAGAAGAGAAGGGTCTTCTTTGATTGTTTTGATAATGTCTTCTATCGTTATTTTCCCATGTTTGCCGTTTTTCCACGGGAAAACGACCCCGACTGATTTCATATCCCGGTCTTTTATAATGGAATAAGTTACATGGCACTGGGCGCATACAAGGCTTCTCATGTCCTGTCTTGAAAGTTTTGCAGTATCCGCTCCCATCGCGCGCAAAGCGTTTCCGAGCGTGAAATCGTTTAGAATTTTAAGAGACATGTCTTCGCCGTCATGGCAGGAAATGCAAGCGACACCGAGCTCCGAATGGTTTTTAGGAATTAAAGCGTGTATTTCGGCAAACGCCTTTGAAAAATAATCTTTTCCGTATTTTGTCTGAAGTTCCCGAGCATAAGGGGTCTTGCAGGTAAGGCAGACCCCGCCTGCCTTTCTTCTGGAGGCGTCAATTTCCAGAACGTCTTTAAGCATGTGATAATGTCCTCTCGGCTCATTGTATTCAATTCCGAATCCCCAGCCGTTGAAAAGCAGAGCCATGTAAGGAAATTCAGAGAGTTTGTCGTATGTGACTTTGTCCGCGTCAAAACCTTTTTTATACCTGCTTTTTCCTTCGGCTGTCGGCTCTTTTGTTTTTTCCCATAACTCATGCTGAAGGGGGTAAACCTTGCCCCAGTTTGACGGCTCATAATCGTTGGGGTCTATTTTTGCGGTTTTAAACGGTTCGGCTTTTTTTGAGCAGGAAACCAGAGCGATGCCTGCGGCCGCAAGAATCATTCCTGCTGTCAATAAAAAAGTCTTATTTTTCATATTTTTCTCCTGTTGTAAGATATTATAATCATTTTTTCTTTAAAAGCCGTTACTGGTTACTTGGTTACTGATTACTGGTTACTGCCGTATATCTATGACTCCGGTTCTTCTGTGAGACAATGTTCTGTGGCAGTCCCAGCAGTTTCTCATCGTGTTTATGTGTTCAACCATGTCCGTGTGGCATCTTATGCAGTTTGCAAGAAGGACTTTCCTGCCGTGCCCGGACAATGTTATTTCATCAGCCTCTTTTATGCCTGAAAAATGATAAATCAGGTCTTTTGCGCCGTCTATGGACTTCCATAAATAGTGATTTGCCGGATTGTCGTTCGGAAGATGGCAGTCAATGCAGAGAACGCCTTTGTGTCCCGAATGAAACCATGTTTCGCGCTGGTTTTTCATCGCGTGGCACAGGCCGCAGAACTGCGGCGTTTCGGTTCTTGCAAAAAAATCCGGGGATCCGAACAGGAAAAATCCGGCAATCAGAAGAATTCCCGCGCCTGAACCGCAGAAGGCATAGCCGATATCCGGTTTTTTATTAATTAAAATTTTAAAAGACATTATAAATCGGAAAATCTGATGTTGAGCGCTGTTTTGAGATTCGCATTAATCAATTTCATCGCGCCGGCGACCGCGCATTTCCTTCTGCCGCATATTTTTTCTTTCATGAGGCATTCTTTAAATTGAGGATTCCCGTCAATCGCTTTAAGAACATCTAAGAGACGGACGCACTCCGGCCTGCGCGTAGCTGCAAAACCTCCTTTAGTAAATATTCAGTGAATCCCGTTGTCATTCCCACAAAAGTGACGTGCTTCAGTGAGCATTTACATTCTCTCCAAAGATAGATTTTAATATATTTTGCTGGAAATCCGCAGGTTTTTTGTATTATTTCCACTATTCCGCAAAGAAAATTTAACATAATATCTTTATAATATATTACTGAGGTTCGCCATGGTTTTAAAAACGGTCATAAAAGTTCTGTTGATAATGCTGCTTCCCTTGGGCATATATGCCGAAATGATGAGTGTTGCCACGCGCAAAGCTAATGTGAGAAAAGGGCCCGACGGGAACAATGAAATTCTGTGGGAGGCGTGGATATACACTCCGTTTAAGATAATAGACAAAGAAGGAATGTGGTACAAGGTGACGGATTTTGAGGATGACGCAGGCTGGGTGCATAGTTCTGCTCTTTCCGGCGCTCCCAGCGTCATAGTAAACTCCGAGAAGGCTTACATCAGAAAAGGGCCCGGTTCTGAATACCAGGCAGTATGGATGCTGGAAAGAGGATATCCCTTGAAATTTATCAAGCAAAAGGGGAACTGGTACCATGTCAGCGACGGCGAAGAGATAGACGGTTGGATTCACAAAAGCGTTGTGTGGGGGTTCGTAAAGTAGGGTATAGGGTAGAGGGTGCAGGGGTGTAGGGTTAAGAAGATTTTATACAATGTTGTAATGACCCCACTGCCTGAACAGGGCGCTGATGGCGCCATACGAGGATTGCCCGCTGGCATCGGGCGTTCAGGTGGCGGGGTGAGCGCCACTTTGGATAAAGACACTGATTTAAAATTTCCGCATGTTTTACTAATAAGCGCTTCAGCCGGCTCGGGCAAGACATACACCTTAACCCGGCGTTACATCCAGATTATACTCTCCGATAAAATTCCGTCCAATGCCATAGAGAACGTCCTTGCCGTGACTTTCACCAATGCGGCTGCCGCTGAAATGAAGCAGAGGATTCTTAAATTGCTTAAGGAAACAGCCCTCGGCAAAATCTCCGACGAAACCAGAGAAACGCTTGAACTCGTTGTTCTTCCCGCCGCAGACGCCCGCAAAAAAGCGGAATTTCTGATTGAAACAATCATAGACAATTATTCGGATTTTCACATACAAACCATAGACAGTTTTTTAGCCAGGGTTATGGCTGCCTCAGCGGACGAGCTGAACATTCCGCTTAATCCTGAAATAACCATGTCATATAAAACCCTCATAGACCTCGCTCTTTATTCAATGTTTTCCCGGATAGGAGGAAAGGATTTTCCGGCAGAAGCCGCCGACGCATTTCTCTTCGCTCTTCCGAAAACAGATTCATATCCGTGGAATCCGATTGAGCGGATAAGGGAGAATTTTGACGGTTTTCTGAAAGAAGAGGGAAAGACGGCGGGGGTCATATCCGGTTCGGAGCAGGAATTAGAGGAGATGTTAAAACGCTCGTTCGGCAGGCTTCTTAAAACATGTTCAGCATTGATAAAGCGCTGCAAGGGGAAAGACGTTTTTAAAGAAAAAGCGGCTGCGGCCGTGAAAGAAAAAAATCTTGCCGGTTTCCTGGAGTCTTATAAATCTGATTACGGCATATTCAGCGGAAATAAAAAATCCATGTTCCCGGACGGCTGGGAAAAAGAGGTGAAGAAACTCAATAAAATGGTCGGGGAGCTTGTTGAACTGAGAGCCGGGGCGTATTACCGGCCCTATGTGCGCATTTATGAGAAATTCAAGCGGGAACTGGAGCGGGTTAAACGCGGCAAAAACGACATTATTCATATAAACGACATTGCAGGGAAGCTTTCTTCCTACATTGAGACAAGCAATGTGCCTGAAGTTTATCTTAAATTAGGCGAGCGAATCAGCCATTTTCTGATAGACGAATTTCAGGACACCAACAGCGTTCAGTGGAGCGTAATAAGGCCTCTTGTAGAAGAGGCGATTTCCGGACAGGGTTCTCTGTTCGCAGTCGGAGACATCAAGCAGGCCGTATACATGTTCCGCAATGCGGACTACAGAATCATGCGGGATTTCTTGGACAAGGCGGAAAACAGAAAAGCCGTTTCGGATTATATCTCGCTGGACTCAGTCGGAGGCGGGCTGAGATTAATAAATCTGCCCCTTAATTACCGCTGCGACGAAGAGATTTTAAACTATGTGGATTTCGTTTTTAAGGGGAAATTGAAAAACTCCGCCCAGCTCAAAGGCCGGGATATAACCGGATTGACTTCTTATTCCCAATCAGTTACGGCTGAGCGCAGGGGCAGGGGCTATGTGAAGACGGAAGTTATTGAACTTGACGACATTTCCGACGCCGCGCAACCGGAACAACGAGCCTCTGGCTCATCAAGTGCAGGGGGCTCTGTCCCCCTGCCACAGGTGTCGGAGGCTATGCCGACGACCTCATCAGGCGCTGGGAGCAATGCCTCCCAGCCGAAAGAATCCCTTCTTAAGATAATAAACAGCGTCAGGACCCGCTATCCCTTAAGAGAAATAGCGGTTCTTGCCGGGAAAAATAAACGCATAGAACAGGTCGTGGAATGGCTGACGGATGCCGGCATTCCGGTAGCGTCCATGAGTTCTCTTGACATAAGGAAACGCAAATTCGCGGCAGAGCTGATTTTGCTTCTGAAATTTCTTGAAACGCCGTCCGACGATTTGTCTTTCGCCGGCTTCATTACGGGAGATATTTTCCTGCGCTCAACGGGTCTTGACCGGAGCGAACTTTTTAAATTTGTTTTTGAGTCCAGAATCCGCCGGTCCAATGCAATGCTCTATCCAATCTTTCGCAGTCATGTAATTTACGGGAGTTGCTGGGAGAAATATCTGGATGAATTATTCAGAAAATCCGGATACTTGCCTCTCTATGAACTTGTTTCCATGATATATTCTTCCTTTGAGATTTTTAAAAATTTCCCCGAGGAGCAGGCTTTTATCGTCCGTTTTCTTGAGGCGGTAAACAGGCTGGAGGCGGAAGGCGTGACTTCCCCGCGTTCTCTGGTAGAATACGCCTTCGGTTCGGATGAGGACGCCGCCGGCGTATTTTCCATAGAGCTGCCGGAATATATTGACGCGGTGCGGGTTATGACTTTTCACAAGTCCAAAGGATTGGGTTTTTCAGCCGTAGTAAATCTCGTTTATGATGAAAGGGACAAGTCAGAGCCCATGTATTTTGAAAAAAAAGACGGAAAAATATCCGTTTACCGCATCACAAAATCTTGTGCCGAAGTCTCTCAGAGACTTGCAGCAATCTATGAAAGCAGAAAAACGGACGTTAACGCGCAGAATCTGAACCTTTTATATGTCATATCCACGCGGCCGAAACATGAGCTTTACAACATCATCATCCGCGAGAAACGCCGGACAGCCGCAAAAACAATGAAATATGCGGATATTTTTGAACCTTATGAATCCGGTAAAATACCCGCCCCCTCATCCGGAGAACAACGAGCCTCTGGCGGAACAGCCGCACTGCGGCCACAGGTGTCGGAGGCTATGCCGACGACCTCATCAAGTGCAGGGGGCTCTGTCCCCCTGCCACAGGTGTCGGAGGCTATGCCGACGACCTCATCAAGCGCCGGGCGCTATGCCGCCCGGCCGTTGGAGATACTCCCTCCCGCAGGCAGGAAAGAAAGGCCTTTTGAAGCGTCAAAGCCGACTTACGGGAGTTTTTTTGACAGAGCGGAAGGCGAACTGGCGCATGCGATATTGGCTGAAATAACTGATTTGCCTCAGGCTCAATCTCTGAAAGCAGAGCTTGAGAAACTTTATGCCGGGTTTTCCAATAGGTTCCCGGTCAAATTTGACGGGGAAAAAATAATAAGTAAACTTTGCTCTTTTCTCTCAGACGATAAAACCGCCGGCCTGTTTGCCGGGGGCAGAGACCGCGTCATCTTGACTGAGGCTGAATTCATAGATAAAAATGGGGCGCTTGTCCGCATGGACAGGGTGATAATCGACAAGGATTCTGTCACTGTAGTTGATTTCAAAACAGGCAAAGAAGATACTGAAAAATATTCGGGCCAGATCAGGAATTACATGTCCATCCTCACTGAAATTTATAAAAAACCGGTCAAAGGCCTGATAGCGTACGTGGATACTGCTGAAATAACATCAGTGGATAGTGGTTAGTCTGGCCAGTGATTAAGCAAATAGTGATTAGGTAATTAAGTTTTAGTTAAAAAATTTCTAAAAACTTAATCGCTCAATTACTCAATCACTCAATTACTTCTTGCTGCTAACCACTGCAGTAAACAGCAGACCCTATTTAGCTGTTAAACGGTCACGAGCCCGCCCCCATTGAATTTTCCACTTTTGTCTGCTACAATAGTTATAGACTTCTTCAACCGCTTAAGGGTGTCTTCCCTGTAAGTGGGTGGGTTGTTTTTTAAGAAGGGTTTTGGGATGAAAACCATTCCAATTATTATAATATCCACGCTTTTATTTACGGCCTATCCCACATGCGAAGGTTCTGTTACGGATTCGTTATGCTCGTCAATCGCCGGGTTACTCAACGACGAAGCGGCCAAAGCCGATACCGCGGTAAAAGACTGTAAAGAAAAATGCGACTGGACCAAAAAGAAACAGAAGTTGATAGCGACCGCCCAGAAAAAAGCGAATAATTCATGCGCCAAAGGCATTG
>JACQWV010000047.1 GCA_016209085.1 Elusimicrobiota bacterium | reverse complement strand
CTCCCGCATGTTTTTTTCACCAAGGACAAACGGGCGGCTGAAATTTTCAGAAAAATGGCCGGACCGGTTTACAAACACTCTCATCGTCTGGGCGTATTGTGGAAAAACGGCTATGTTGATTTCCCGTTCCAGAACAACGTTCACCAGCTTGGCCTTGAAGACAGGAAATTCGTTCTTAAAGGGTTGCTGGACAGAATGGATACGCCGGAAATCAAACCGCGCAGTCTTGAGGAATTTTCTCTCCGGGTCTTCGGCGCCGGAATAGTTGAGCTTTTCTTCAGGCCTTACAATGAAAAACTCTGGCAGGCGAAATTGTCTGAAATGGATTATAAATGGATTTTTTTAAAAATCCGCCTGCCTGATTCCTCTTCTCTGGCTGACAGCGTTCTGGGCGGTTCTTCCGGTAAACCCCGTTTCAAACAACGGGGTAAATCCCCTGAAACGGCGCCGCACGCGGAATTCATGTATCCCAAAAAAGGCGGCATTGAATCTCTCATCAGCGGCATGATTGAGCATATCGGCAATTCAAAACTGCTATACGGAACCGAGGTTTTGAAAATAGACGCGGTTTCAAGGACGATAAAGACCAGCAGCTGCGATATCCGCTACAACCGCCTGATATCAACTCTGCCGCTTGACAGCGTTACCCGCATGGCCGGTCTCGGAAAATGCGCCGGCGCGGCGGGCCGTCTGAAAGCGAATACCGTCCTGTGCATTCATTATGTTCTTAAAAAAATAAATCTCCCGCCCTATCACTGGATATACGTTCCGGACGCTGATATTCCTTTTTACAGGCTTACCCGCGTAGATTTGATAAATCCGGCGGCTGCTCCCGGGAATAAGGTTCTGCTTGCTGAATGCGCGGGGCCATCTGTTATGTCCCGCGCCAAAGCCGAAAACCTGATAAAAAATACCCTCAAATGCCTTGAAAAATCGGGAATTATCAGAAAGAAAGACATTGAGAACTCATGGAGTTCCGTTCACTCTCCTGCCTACGCGGTTCCGCATGTAACCATAGAAAAAGACGTTTCCTTGTGTCTGGAGAATTTAAGAAAAGCCGGTATAATATCAGCAGGCAGATTCGGCGAGTGGGCGTTCTATAACATGGACCACAGCATGAATTCGGGAATCAAAGCGGCAGATGAGGTGTTGGCATGATTCCAGTGCTGATACTGACCGCAGGCGGCGGAAAACGCTTGGGCCGGATAGGGAACATCTATAACAAGGCTCTGCTGCCGGTCGGGGATAAAAGTCTTCTTGAACACCATCTATCCGCATTCTCTATTCTGGGAGAAAAAGAGTTCGTCATCGTAGTGGACCCTCGCTCTAACGACGTAAAAAAAGAAGCGAAACGCATTGCGAAAGACGGGAACATCTCCATAAAGTTTGTTTCTCAAACCAGGAGGCTGGGCATCGGCCATGCCGTGCTGTCAGCTGAAACCCGTATCGGAAAAAGCCCTTTTATACTCGTTCTCGGAGACACTTATTATATCCCGCTTGATATCCTGAAAGGGATAAAAGAAATAACAAAAGGCCGGGTTGACGCGGTCCTTTCAGTCAGAACGGTTTCAGAAGAATTTTCCATCCTGAAGGAATGCACCATTGAGATGAACCATAGAAAAGTCGTTCATAAGATTATAGAGAAACCGGAAAAAGCCCTTAGCATGTTTAAGCCCTGCGGAGTTTATTTCTTCGGGCCGCGGTTTATCGGCGCTCTCAAATCAACCCCCCCTTCCAGACTGCGCGGAGAAATTGAGCTGACAGACGCCATACAGAAACTCATAGACCTCGGCGGGATTGTCGTCGGCGCGGAAACGCTTAAATCGGACGTCAACATCACTTATCCGGAGGACATTTTATCGGCCAATTTATGCTGGCTCAAACAGCAGAATCTTGAATATTTCAGTCATCCGCAGTCCATCATAGGCAGCGGGGTAAAATTAAAAGACTCCGTCATATCCCGGCGCTGCAAAATAGGAGAATCCTCTAAACTGAACAGGACGGTTGTTTTTCCCGGAGCAGAGGTTCCTGCCGGTTCAATTTTAGAGAACCAACTGATTTTATCAAATGGAAAACAAATTCCGGTTTAATGTAAAAACCCTGTTGTTGGCTCTGCCCATGCTGTTAATGACCGCATTTGCGCTCACCAAAGGAAAATGGCCGCAGGACTGGCATCACCGCATGGCTTTCATCCTGACTTACGCGGCCTTCAATGCGGCTTTCCTATTGACCCTGATTACAGGCAAAATAGACAGATGGCGGCTGATACTTTATGTCGCAGTCGCCTTTTTCTTTATAATATCAGTTCTGGGGAATATGAACGAAATATACGGCAGCCCCCCTCTCCCCGATTTTGAGTTCAGGCTGAATACGCCTCTGTGCCCAGTGGTTATTCCCTTCCTGTTGATTCCGGCGGCCCTGACAAAAACAGTCATCTGGCCCGGCGCGCTTACTGATTCTTTTGCTTCAATAACTTTCATATTTATTATGTGGCTGGGAGCATCTATCAGTCTCGGACGGGGTTTTTGCAGCTGGGTATGTTTCTGGGGCGGAGCAGACGATTTGTTCTCGCGTCTCCTGCCGAAGCCGGTAATCAAAAAAATGCCGGGGTGGTGCAAAGATTTGCCGTTTGCAATTCTGCTAGTGTTTGTTTTGCTGTCCACTCTCTGGCTGGTCCCGGTCTATTGCGCTTGGCTATGTCCGGTTAAGCCTTTAGCGGAACTTCCGGCGGAACGCTTTGTCAGAGACATGTCCATGTGGGGGTTTCATCTGGCTTTGTTTATTACCATCGTTGTCATTCTCCCGATTTTGACAAAAAAAAGAACGCACTGCGCTTATTTCTGCCCGTTAGGCGTCCTGCAGAGAAGCGCGGAATTTATAAATTCTTTCAACCTGCGCATTGACGCTGAAAAATGCGTAAAATGCGGCACTTGCATAAATTCCTGCAATGTGTCTGCCGTATCTGAAGAATTGAGAGATAAGGGACAAAGAGAAAAAACTTGCACCAAGTGCGGAAGATGCATAGACAGATGTCCGACCGGAGCGATTCATTTTCATGTGAAAGGAACCGGGACGGATTCAAACAGAATATTATCAAAAATGCTGTTTATATATTCCGCGTTTGGGTTCCTTGCAATGTTCGGCGGCTCCATTTGCATGGATGGAATTTACAGAATAATCCTTTTCATTACGACGGGGAGTTTTTCTCAATGACCAAAATCAGAAGTATTCTGGGCTATTTGTGGGCGATGCTGGCAACGCCGATAGTTATTCTATCTCTGGCGACCTCTGATAATTTGGGCCGCCTGCTGGTAAAATCCACGGGGATAAAAATCGCTCCCTTCTTTACCGGAGGCGAAATAGCGTGTACGATAGACCATGGCACATATAAAACCCATATCCACGAGTCCGTTACTTTTGGAATTATAAAAAATATGGGCGAGAGTTCTATTCAAGTATACTTTGAGCCTGCTGCCGCATTGCCGGAAATCATAAGGGAGGAATTGGACTTGCCTGATGTCTCTTCCGGAAAATTTTTTATAATTCTTGATACCCGGACCGGAAACGTTGAATATGAGAACAAACCCGATACGGTTACGGACTTCAAGGCTTCTAAGTTTAAAAACGGATGGGCGGTTCGCATTAAAATAGAAGTCAGAAATCAGAAAACAGAGGCCAGATAAAAAACCTTAAGAAAATCTGTCTTCTGACTTCTGCCATCTGACTTCTACAAATACTTTCTCGCCCATAATGGACGAACCCGCCAACCCTGTGTATTGGACGACTATTTTAGCAGGAACCAAATGAAACAAAACATTGTTCTGATTCAGCCTCAGATAGGCGACATGGACGTCTTCAGGGATAAACCGACTCCGCCGTTAGGGCTTTTATGCGCCGCTTCAATAATCTCCGGAGAAACGGAAGTAAAAATCATAGACCAGAGGCTTGACAAAAACTGGCGCCAAAGCCTGTCCCGGGCATTAAACGGAGAAACGATTGCCGCCGGAATCACAACCATGACCGGCAAAATGATTTCTCACGGCATTGAGGCGGCCCGGGAAATCAGGAAATTATCCGACAAACCCGTAATCTGGGGAGGCATACATCCGTCTATTTTTCCGGAACAAACTTTACAACACGGCCTCGTGGACTACGTGGTTGAAGGAGAGGGAGAATTCGTCTTCGCGGAACTTGTCCGCAGGCTGGCTGCCGGGAAAAACATAGAGGACGTGCCAGGAATATGGTACAAAAAACAGGGGGAAATAAAGACGACGGGCCGCGCTCCCTTAATAGACCTCAATGCCCTGCCGCCGGCGCCGTATCACCTGATTGACATGGAAAGATACTTCCAGACTTACAGGGGCAAAAGGATGTTTTTTTACCAGTCAAGCAGGGGGTGCCCTTGCGACTGCGCTTACTGTTATAACCGTTCTTTCAGCCTCGGCAGGTTCAGAACGCTGGATGTAAAACGCGTGCTTGAGGAACTGGCCTCGCTTAAAACCCGTCATAATTTTGAACTGGTTTATTTCATTGACGACAATTTTTTTGTAGACAAAAAACGGGCGCTGGAAATCATATCGGGGCTGAAGGAACTGAAACTGGGAAGCGTTTTTCAGGGCGTGGACGTGGAAAGCATGGCGCGGCTGTCCGACAGGGAACTGGATTTCCTTGAGGAAGCCGGCGTTGAACGCATGACCATAGGCATTGAATCAGGGACCGACAGGCTGCGGATTGACATCCTGAACAAAGCCGGAAGCATTGACCTTGTCCTCAGCCAGATAGACAGATTCAAAAACAGGAACATCATAATCCTTTTCTCTATGATGATAGGTCTCCCGACCGAGACCCCGGAGGAAACCCGGAAAACCATTGAACTCGGCCTTGAAATTCTGGAAAAAGGGGATAATTTCAGAACCGCCCAGTTTTACATTTATTCCCCCTATCCCGGCACGGAGCTGTTTTCCGCCCTGCAGCAGCAGGGAGCGTTTCTTCCGTCAACCATGGAGGAATGGGGAATATATGAATGGGACTATTCAAACATGCATAAAAATCAGCCTGTTACCAAAGATTTTCTGGAACGCGCGGCTTTTTTAAGCAAATTTCTTGATAAAAAAATGGATGATTACGGCTCGGGAGGAAAGTCTTTAAAGCTTTTGTATAATCTTTACCGGCCCATAGCGCGGGCAAGACTTAAAACCGGTTTTATTTCTCCTTTGCCTGAACGATGGTCTTATCAACTGCTGAAAAAGATTTATTGAAAAAAATAGCCGCGCCGCAGATACCGGACCATCACGCCCGCTATTTCCATGAGATACGGGAGAGGAGAAAGGCTTGAAGACCCCCTTTGGTAGCTGGCTGATATGGGGAGTTCTTTTACGCGCATGCCCAATTTAGCGGAGCACAGGAGCATTTCCCCGTCAAAATGGAATTTATCCGTCAGGGTTTCAAACTCTACGGCGGTCAGGACTTTCTCGGAATATGCCGCGTATCCGGAATGGTACTCGGCCAGGTTCAGGCCGAATACAAGATTTTCAACGGAACTTATGAACCTGCTGCCTATATATCTCAATAATGGCATGCCTTCTAATAATGCCCTGCCTGAAATCATTTTGGAGCCGACTGCCACATCCGCTTCGTTCTTAATCAGCGACTCCAGAAGCATGGGCATTTCCTCCGGCGAATACTGGCCGTCGGAATGGAGCAGAGCGTGATATTTACAGCCGATAGAAAGGGACTTTTTAAAACCTGTTTTTTGGGCCGCTCCGTACCCGCGGTTGGCGCCGTGATTTATGACGGACAGGGAAAGCCCGATTTCACGGGCGGCTTTTACGGCGATTTTTTCCGTGGCGTCCGAACTCCCGTCGTTTACGAGAATTACTGTCATGGCAGGCAGATTTTTAACCTGGCGGGAAAGACGCGAAAGCGTATCGGCGACCGTCCGTTCCGCGTTAAAAGCAGGCATGACCACCGCAAGTTCAGGTCTTGTAGAGTTCATAGATATGATTGAAAGAATCTTCCGCTTATTGGCGCCGGCTCTTGCCGTTTCCGTTCAGCTGTATTACATCCATCAGACTTATTGTTATCTGTACCTGCATCAGGTTTATAATTATTTATACATAATTAGCGAAAAGAGCTCAACGACCGTCGCTCTGCTGTTTATAATTCCCCTGATACTCTTAGAGTTCGCAGCCACTGGATTGATAGATATCCGGCGCCACGGATACAAAAAAAACGTGCTTTTCGGGTTAGCCCTGCGGTGTCTCTTCTTTACTGTAATCGGACTTGCAGTTTTCTGGTATCCCGTCAAAGCGAGAGATTCGGTGAATGTCTTTGCCGCGCTGGCGTGGAGATGGTATGAAGCGGTTAAAATCATCTGGCTTGCGAGTCCTATTGCCGGCGCTTTATGGCTTTTAATAATTGCCGCCTTGTACATCCGGCTTGTTGTCAGAAAAGGTCTTTACAGGCTTACGGTCACGATTATAATTCCTTCAACCGCCACGATCTCTCTGTTTCTGCTTTTATATTTCTACCCGGCAAGTCCTTTGAGAAGATTTCATTCGGCTCCTCCGGCCGGACTTGAAAACATTTTTCCCTCTAAAGATAACATTGGACTGCAAAATCAGCCGTGGCTGAAAGAAACTTTCTTTCCTCATGACTTATACGTTCATCCCCAGGATAAATGGGCGGCAGTCTCTATGGGTCCCACCTTCTCTAGCGAGAAATACAGCCAGCCGAAGTTTTTATGGATAGATTTACATCGGAACAGCGGCTCTGCCGCCCCAGGTGTCGGAGGCTATGCCGACGACAACAAAAAATTTCAGGCATTTGACGTCGGCGGCAGCCAGGTCCGCAGGTTTGACACTCAATGTCCTGAAAAAATTTATTTCTCCAGCTGGCACAAATCCGCATTGTTTGAATACATACCTGGAAGCTCCTCTCTGAAAAGGATATCCCTGCCGGAAAAGGCGGGAGGCTGGCCGGTCAGGGAACTTTTCTCCGTTTATCACGATTGTTCAAGCAAAAAAGTCTACATAGCCAACAACGTTAATCCGGTTCTCTTTGTATACGACGCCCGCAGAAATAGGCTTGATAAAACCATCGCTTTCGCGGGAGCGGAGGGGATGTGGCAGACCACCCACATATTCGTTGTAAAACCAAATCCTTTGAGGAAATCCCTGCTCCTGTCAATGTACGGCAAATACTCTTTGATTGAACTGGATGAAAAGACTTTTGAAATAAAGAATAAAATAAAAACGTGGGATTTGAGGAACGGTTTTTTTGACATAGCTGTTTCGCCAGACGGAAAATACATTTACGCGCCTTCCGCGTTCAGAGGCATAATATTCAAATTTGACGCGGAAAATTTCAACGTGCTGAAACGCATAAAAGCCCCTCCGCATTGCAGAACCCTGAAATTTTCAACTGACGGACAATATTTTTTTGCGGGTTCTTATTTAACCGGAGAGGTTTTAGTCTACGATGCCGCGACCGACAAAAAAATCCTGTCGTTTTATGTCATGCCGAGAATAGAGGCGGTCTTTGCGACGGCCGGATATCTTTATATAATCGGCAACAAGGGGTTATTCCGCATTTCCAACGACCGCCTCCATTCCATGCAGTATAGACCTAATTCCAAGTAGTGGCAAAGCTTGCTTTGCATGCATTTGCAGACTAATTAAGAAAAAGGTAACTGTTACCTTTTTGTAGACCTAATTCCAAGTAGGTCTAAAATCCGCAATTTAACAGGACATTGGACTCTTAATAAATTAAACGGTTAATGCTACGCTTTATTTGTAATGTTTTTTTCAAAAAACCATAATCATAAAACGGAGGTAACACCATGGTTAAGTTGTTGATTGGAGTTTTGGTTTGCTTCAGTCTCGCAAAAGCGAACGCTGGGGTAAACCCCGTTTCAAATAACGGGGTAAACTTTGACCAGGGAGTTGACGTCAAAGCGGCAGTGGAAGAAGCGGTTTCAAACGACGTTATACAACCTGACAAATACATAGGACACACAAGATATACCAGAGACTGCGCCAGATTCACTTTCGGACCGTCCGACACGGAAATAATGTCCGAGAAAGTCTGGCTGAACAGCATTGAGTACGTTGAGGAATGCTACCCCACGGGCGGCGGCAACATCCCCGGTCATTATGTGCCGGGACCGAACGGGCAACAAGGGACGTACATTCCAGGCGGCAGTTATGGTCCGGGATACCATTGCTACGAAAGGCCGGGAAACAGCTGGAGACAGGCCGGCCAGGTAAACATAAAACCGAGAAAACTCCTTCCATGGGAAAGAGAGACTTTTGAAGTCTGTCTTGAAGGACCATGGATGAATCTTTATGTTGACGAGGGCGCGTACAAATACGCCATAAGAAAAGTCGGCAATTACGACACGCTTTTTGAACTCAGCCCACAGCACAAAATAGCGATGAAGCCGGATCTCAACGGGATAAACATGGTTGAATTCTCCTATAACCCGGAAAACAAAACCTACAAATTCGCGGTCAAGGATGAATGGGCAAAAGAATATTCCGGCGAAAAGACTGCCATAAAAGTGGAGCTCTATAAATCAGTTCAAAACTGGTTTGACACGTACAAAGGCGTGAAAGAATTCACCTTTGACGCGACGCCTTCCTATGAAATGAGTTTCACGGAAAAAGACCTTGAACAGCCCCAGAACGACAACCCCGCTTTTGACAGGGGTCCGAAGAAGTATTACCTCAAATGGGGGTTCAAGAGAATCGGCTCAATATCAAAAGACACTTTCATGAAGAAGGGAAAGACAAACAAAGTTGAAATAAACTGAAACAATTATTGTAGCGGCGGGTGTAAACCCGCTTACTATTCTTACAAGCCCTGTCCCGACTTAAAGTCGGGGCGGGGCTTTTTGACTTAAATCAAAATAAAAGCTGTCATAATTTTTTTAAAATGTCAGTATTGCGTTTTTTAGAAATGTCATGGTTAAAATGCTAAAACCTCTTTTCCTGATAAGGATAGGAGGCAAAAATGGAGGAGTATTTAACCATGAGCAATCGGGAAATAGACAGGCT
>JACQWV010000046.1 GCA_016209085.1 Elusimicrobiota bacterium | reverse complement strand
GGAGAATTAAATGCTTGACAAAAATGACAATCCGAAAAGACCCAAAAGAAAGACTTTTCGCGGAGTAGTGCTTTCAGATAAAATGGATAAAACCCGCGTCGTAAGCATTCAACGGACGGCGCGCCACCCCTTTTATGAAAAAGTGTTCAGAAAGAACGCCAAATTTTACGCTCATGACGAAGGGAACGAATCGCATGCGGGAGATATCGTGGAGATAATCAGCACAAGACCGCTTTCAAAACTTAAACGCTGGAGAGTTTCAAGAGTAGTCTCAAAAGCCCGGTAATAACAAATAGATTTAGATTAAGGCTGAGATTGAGAAATCAAAGAACTCCCTAATTCTAAACCTTAATCTCAAACTCAATCTGCAGTTATTTTGGAGAATATTATGATACAGTTAAGATCAATGCTTAATGTGGCTGATAATTCCGGAGCGCGAAAACTTATGTGTTTTAAGGTAATGGGCGGAAGCGCCAGAAGGTATGCTTTTGTCGGCGACATAATCGTATGTTCGGTGAAAGATGCAATGCCGGAAGCGCCGGTTAAAAAGGGCGAAGTGGTTAAAGCTGTCGTTGTCAGAACCAAAAAGGAATACAAGAGAAAGGACGGGTCGTATATAAGGTTTGACGACAACGCGGCATGTCTGATAGATACTGAAGGAGAGCCGAAAGGCACGCGTGTTTTCGGGCCGGTGGCGAGGGAGTTAAGAACCAAAAATTTTCTTAAAATAATTTCTCTTGCTCCCGAAGTGATATAAGAAGTGTAGAGTTCATAGTGTAGAGTGTAGAGAAACTGATTTTGAAGTTCTCTAAACTCTCAACTCTACACTCTAAACCAACTATGCGATACGTGAGGTTTTATGTTTAAGCTTAAGAAAAAAGACATGGTCCTTGTTATTTCAGGCAAAGACAAGGGCAAAAAGGGCGAGGTAAAAGAAGTTATGCCTGAAAAGCAAAGAGTGGTGGTTGTAGGCGTGAACATCGTTTCAAAGCACAGGCGGCCTAGCAAAGACAAACCCGGCGGGATACACAAGATTGAATCGTCGCTGCATGTCTCAAACGTTCAGCTTATATGTCCCAAGTGCAATAAGCCGAGGAGAATCAGAATGAAAAAAATGGAAACCGGGGACAAGATGAGAGTCTGCGCCAAATGCGGAGAGACGATACTATAACAAGAGGATGATTTATATGGAAAAAGAAGAAAAAAAAGATATTCCCAAAACAGCGGGCAAAGGCAAACCCCCCTCCGCTGCTTCGGCTGGTAAACCAGCTGCCAAGCCGGCGCCGGCAGAGCCCTTGCCTAAAGATTATAAACCGCGGCTTAGAACTGCTTATGACGCCAAAATAGCGCCTGTTTTAATGAAAAACATGGGTTGCACTTCCATAATGGGAGTTCCAAGACTCAAAAAAATAGTTCTGAACGTGGGCGTAACGGAGGCCAAAGAGAATATCCAGGCTCTTGACCAGATGAAAGACGATTTGTCCGTTATAGCGGGACAGTCTCCCCAGATGAGAAGGGCAAAACGGTCAATATCAAACTTTAAGCTCAGGAAAGGAATGCCGATAGGCCTTAAAGTCACTTTGAGAGGCTGCAAGATGTATGAATTTTTTGACAGATTCGTTTCAATCGCGGTGCCCAGAATTCGCGACTTTCAGGGTTTTGAATCCGCGTGTTTTGACGGCTGCGGTAATCTCAATATCGGATTGAAAGAGCATCATATATTCCCGGAAATTAACATTGAGAAATCGCCGAAGGCTAAGGGCATGAATATCACTTTTGTTACCGATGCCGCTTCTGATGAACGGGCAAAAATGCTGTTTGAACACATGGGAATGCCGTTTAAGAAACAGAAAAAGGATTAAAATACAGGAGCAATTTATGGCAACTTATGCGTGGATGGCAAAAATGCGCAAGCCGCAGAAATTTTCCACAAGATTCAGGAACAGATGTCAGATATGCGGGCGACCGAGGGCTTATTACAGAGACTTCGGACTGTGCAGGATATGTCTTAGGAACATGGCTCATGAAGGCTTGATACCCGGTCTTAAAAAATCAAGCTGGT
>JACQWV010000069.1 GCA_016209085.1 Elusimicrobiota bacterium | reverse complement strand
GCTAAAGAGATGTCGCCGGTAAAGGATCAGCAGACCGACGGAACTTGCGTTGGCTTTGCGGTTGCTTCTGGGATGAAGGAGTATCAGGAAATTTTGGATTATGAAAAATTAGTAGAGCTTTCCCCACGCTTTGTTTATGCGGAAGCTAAAAAGATTGATGGTGTGCCTGGATTAGAAGGGACCACTATTCGCGCGGCCATGCAGGTGCTTAATGCCAAAGGCGTCTGCCAGGAAAAATTCTGGCCATATAAACCGCATCAGAATGATAAGCCCAAAGAGGGCGCTTTTAGTAATGCCAAAAAGTTTTGCATTATGACTTATGCGCGCATACTTAACTTAAATGAGCTGCGCATGAGCCTGGCAACAAAAGGACCGGTTGTCCTAGGAATTCAGGTCTTTAAGGGGATGCTTAAGACAAAGACCGGGCTTGTGCCTATCCCCAAGAAAGGCGAGAGAAGTTTAGGCGGCCATGCCATTGCTGCTTGTGGTTTTGACGATGAAAAAGAATTAGTCAAGTTTAAAAATTCTTGGGGAAGATGGGGAGATAAGGGATTCGGATATTTACCCTATACTTACATTGAGCGTTATATGATGGATGCCTGGAGCTCGGTAGATGTTGAGGATCCTAATCCGCTGACGCTTGCAAGCATATTGAATTACAGGAAGCGGGCTTTGGTGTAGGAAAATTAAAACTTGACAATACACCAAAAATAGTGTAAACTATAAATAAGGTGCTGAATGTACGAAGTAGAATTTTACAAGGATGAAAAGGAAATATGCCCTGTAGCTGATTTCTTGGGTGGGCTCCCTACAAAGACCAGGGCGAAAGTTGCAAAATGGATAGACCTGCTAGAAAAAGAAGGACCGAATCTACCCAGACCTTACGCGGACATAGTAAAAGGCAAGATCAGAGAACTTAGAGTCGTCTTTGGTTCAAATCACTATCGTTTCTTATATTTTTTCTTTGGCAAAAGAATTATCATTACTCACGGTTTTTTAAAAAAACCGAGAAGATCCCAGAAGAGGAAATTGAGAGGGCAGAACGGCATATGAAAGATTTTTTGCAGACAAAAGGAGGTTGATGGAATTATGAAACGTACACTAAAATTTAAAGATTATTTAAAAGAAGAACTAAAGAATCCGGAATTTGTCAACCCATTTTCGATCCAAAAAAGGTAAAAACCGCTTTCCCGACGATAAGCCACTAAAAAAGACGCTCTAAAAGCCCCGCAGTTAAACGATCTCAAGCCTGCCCTTATAAAAAACTACCCTTTTCCCGACGAGAAAATTATTTAGAATCTACCTTCTCTCTCCCCCTCAATGAGGGGGAGAGAGCTCCCGCCCTTGACATTTCGTAGTTTTCTTTGAGGAATAAATGTCAAGGGCGAGGGAGTGTGAGAGAGGGTATAATAGTGAGCGAGCCTTTGTTATGGCGAATAAAACAGGGGAAGTTAACATAACATTAAAAATGTTATGTTAATCCAAGCCCACACTTTTGAGGCAACCCACAAAAGTGTGGGCGCAGGGCGAGCGAAGGGGTGAGGCAAGGGCAAGGTCTTATAATGCGCATTATAAGACAGTGAGGTTTTAGTCAAAAAATTGGAGAAATTGAGGCTCAAATTTTTTGACGACCCTTGACCTTATTGAAGGAGTGAAGTGAAGACGGTTTATCAGTGCGTATTTTCTTTTTGAGGCAACCCACAAAAAGAAAATTGCTGTCCCCGATGTAGTTTATCGGGGTCAGCAAGCACGAACCTCTTTACGCTTCGTGTAAAGAGGGGATAATCCGTCGGAACGAAACGACGAACAGGGTTGTGGTCAAGGGGAAAACCGAACGGCTTGCCCGACCCTTGACATCGCAGATGTCAAGGGATGCCGAACCCCTGAGCCGCTTCCCCAGGTTTTTGGGTTTGGATTTAGGGAGTTTCCCAAAAACCGATGTTTTATGAGCCACGAAGGCGAGCGAATAATGAAGGCAGGCAACCTTGACACGAAGTGTCAAGGTGTGGACACGAGCGAAGGCACAAAAAAGAGACACGAACTTTTCTCCCCTGTTATTAAGAGATGTTTGGGAGAAAAGTTTTAGGGTTCGCCTGCTTTTTAGGCGAACGCTAAAAAGTGTCTCTTAGCGAACAAATCTTACGAAGTAAGTTTTGTGAACGGTTTTTGTGCCTGAGCGAGTGGACACAGGCTGGCTTCGGCTTCGTTATTAACGAATATCTGAGGGGTGGCGAGCGCAGGCAACGCAAGCACACACGAAGTGTGGCTGAAGTCCGAGCACGCCAACCCGACACTTCTTAGCGAAGCCGTAAGCCGAAGCCAGCCTGCCTGCCGTCTGTCGTTCTCGCATTGCCAGGGCAAAACTCTGCCAGGGGGCAAGGAGAAGCACCAAGCGCCGACAGCACAGCGCAAAAGCACCACAAAGCGCCAGAAGGCGAACACAGCCAGCGAGACTTAGCGCCCAGAAAAAGAGAGAAGCGTTGCCAGCATATCCGTTGCCTGATAATTTATAGGATATTTATTTAAAGAAGTTTTTAGAATCGTCAAACTTGGCGCGCAGTTTACCGTGACTTTTGCGGGCCCTGAAGGTGCCGAAGTTTCTGATGCGGACAAGATTACTTTTTTTTAATTCGCTGACGATGGTTTTAAGAATGGTTTTGAGGATGGAGTTAACGAGGCTCCTTGAGAGATGATACTCTTTGGAGAGAATCCGGGCAAGGTCTTTTAGATTCATAGTTCGACTCGTTTCACTCGCTCACTATGACCCTGAGCGAAGTCGAAGGGTCATTTTAAGGTATTTTCTAGTAAGTAATTGACCTCTTGGTTAAGAGAACGATGGTGTTTGTTAGCTACCCTGGCTAATTTCCAATGAAGTTCTGGTTCTAAACGAAGCATGAGCCTGCCGGAATATTCTTTGTAAAGGTCTATTTTTTTAGAGGCCTCATATGGATAGAAACGTTCGCCGCAAAGATTACATTCCCAGACTTCGATGTTAGGCACTGAGACGGTTTTATCTTTAAGTTTTATTGCGTAATCAACGCGCTTAAAGGTTAGATGTCCATCGCAGGGCTTATCTGACAAGCAGGGAATTTTTTTAACTTTTTTTTCCATAGTTTTTCACCTCGTTTCATGAAATGTTATGATAAAGTAAGCCTTCTTAAGAAGGCTTACTATTTTACCGCAAGAATAAATAGGGGTTCCCGAACGCGAAGGCCCTATTATAATGTATTTGTACTGAGACATCTTCTCTTTATCTTTTTCCTTTTTGACTACTTCGCCGTAAAGCACAGAGTGTATAAGATCATCGGTATCAAAGATTCCTGTATCGAGTTGATGCCGAGCTTTTGCAGAGAAAAGAACTTGATAATCTTTAACTAGGCTGATAATCTGACTTGGAACTTCTCTCATAAACAACCTTTCTTCATGACACTATAATGATACCATAACAGTGCGGATTTGTCAAGAGAAAAATGGAAGATGTTTTTATTTCTCGTGCTCTTCGATGTATTTGGTGATGCCTTTGGAGAGATTTCCTAAGTCAATGGGAGTTTGTAAAAGGACTTCTTGAAGGAGCTCTTCCCAATTAAGGTGTTTTTTATCTACAGTCTTTTCTAGGGCCTCCTTCATATCTTCGGCAAGGATGGTATTGCGTTTGTTGTCTTTGGCAAGCGCGGCCG
>JACQWV010000026.1:22919-23718 GCA_016209085.1 Elusimicrobiota bacterium | reverse complement strand
TGCTTTGTAACATAAATACTTGATAATAAGCAAAATATATTGTATACTATTCTCCAGAGGAGGTAGTATACATGAAAAAAAAGAATCTTATAACACTAAAGGCAAAAGAACGAACGTACCTGCAACAGCTAATAGCAAAAGGAATCAAAAAAGCACGAACTATCACACGGTGCCGAATATTGCTCATGGCAGATAAAAGAAAAACTGATACCCAAATAGTAGAAGCATTAAGTACAGCACGAAATACGGCGCGTATAGTACGTTACCGCTATGTGCACAACGGGTTGGAGTCAGCCATAAATGAACAGCCACGCCCAGGTGCTCCCAATAAGTTTACAGGACGCGACAAGGCTAAAGTTACCGCACTGGCCTGTTCAAAGCCTCCAGAAGGCCATACCCGCTGGACATTACGTCTTATAGCCGATTCACTGGTCGAATTAGACATTGTAGATAATATTTCTCATCAGACTGTAAAGAGGATTTTAAAAAAAACGAACTTAGCCCTCACTTAAAGAAACAATGGCGCATTGGCCAGATTACATCAGAATTTATCTGGCGAATGGAAGAGCTCCTTGATATCTATGAACAGGATTACAACCCAAAACGACCCGTTGTCTGTTTTGATGAACGACCGTGTCAGTTAATAAAAGATGTTGTAAATCCAATTCCCATGAAAAAGGGATGTCCTCAGCGTCAAGATCATCATTATAAACGCAATGGAACTTGTTGTGTATTGATAGCCACTGAGCCTTTAGCTGGGAAACGCATTGTAGTTGTTAAAAAACATAGAACAAAGAAG
>JACQWV010000026.1:0-22839 GCA_016209085.1 Elusimicrobiota bacterium | reverse complement strand
TTTCAAAAGAAGTAGCTGCTTGGGCAAAATATCGTAACCGCCAGAAAGCAAAAGTCATATGGCAATTTACAAAGAACGTTGCCCGCGAAAAACTTGTCAGGCATTATGATATTATCAGAAATTAATGTTACAGAACACTAGGCGCAGGTATCTTGCTGGAATAAACGAATTTCTGCCGCAGATAAGCATTTCCCATTCTTTTTCAAGAAGCGGGGGCGACGGCGCAAACCCTTCAAGCAGGTGGAGCGCGGGAATTTCAGCCGACGAAAACCTGCTTAATTTCAGGGCAGTCGCGTCCGTAAAAACAGACAGGCTCTCCTGGGAAAAAATGCTTGAAGATTACCAACAAAACCAGATCCATCCTGACCATGCTCGGCATCATTATAGGAGTGGCTTCCCTCATAACCATGCTTGCGGTCGGCTACGGCGCGCAGAGATTCATGGAGGAGAGGCTTTCTTCCCTCGGAAGCAATCTGCTGATGGTCCTGCCCGGCGCGATGACCAGGGGCGGGGTGGGCATGGGCATAGGAGCGGTCAGCCGGCTTGCCCACGCGGACGCTGAAGCCATGCTCAAAGAAATAAAAGGCCTTGTCAAAGTGGATTCAAACGTGCAGGGCTCGGTGTAGACCGCTTACGGAGCGACAAATCACAGAGCAACGCTCATAGGGGCCACGCCCAATTACGGACCCATGAGAAATTCCATGCCTTATTACGGGAGATTTTTTACAGAAGCCGAAAACAGGAGTCTCAAGAAAACGGCTCTTGTGGGCCAGACGGTCGTCAACGAGCTGTTCGGGATAGAGAATCCGGTCGGCAAAACCATAAAAATAAACCGCAAGAATTTTACGATTATAGGAGTTTTGCCTGCAAAAGGCGCGGCAGGATTCCGCGACCAGGACGATGTGATAATCGTCCCGCTCAATACTGCGATGAACCTGGCGCTGGGAAAAAATTACGTGGACATAATATGGATTGAGGCATCGGACTACAAAAACATGGAATCCCTTCAGGCTGAAATTCTTTCTTTCATGCGCAAGCGGCACAAAGTGTCTGATTATAAGGAAGACAACGTAACTGTCATGAACATGGCGGACATTCAGTCAATGATGGCAAGCACAGTCAAGACCTTCAGCATTCTATTAGGCATAATAGCAGGGATATCCCTTATAGTGGGGGGAATCGGCATAATGAACATAATACTTGTCAGCGTGAGCGAGCGCACAAGGGAAATAGGTCTCAGGAAAGCCATAGGAGCCACCAATTTCGCCATACTCCTCCAGTTTATAATAGAGGCGGTCATAATTTCTCTTATAGGAGGCATTATCGGCATAGGATTAGGCTCCGCCTCGTCCATTATTCTGTCCAAAATAGCCGGGTGGACGGTTTATGTTTCCCCGTTTTCAGTCGGCCTTGCCTTTTTCTTTTCAACAGGCGTGGGAGTGGTTTTCGGATTCTGGCCTGCCAAAAAAGCCTCGGAACTTCCCCCCATAGAAGCTCTCAGATACGAATAACCATAAATCAGGGCTTGACAACCTATTCATACATTTGTATGATATAGACATGATAACAGAAAAGCAGGCCCGCATTTTAAACTTTATCCAGGAATCAGCCTCAAAAAACGGGTATCCTCCCACCATCAGGGAAATCTGCAAAAAATTTTCTTTATCCATCGGGACAATCCAGTGGTATCTCAAAAAGCTGGAGCAGGACGGCCATCTGCGCCGCGCACAAGGAAGCGCAAGAGGCCTGACAACCTCCCGCAAAGCCGAAGGAGTCCCGATAGTCGGAAAAATAAACGCGGGCCAGCCAAATCTGGCTTTTGAAGAAATACAAGGATATGTTGACCCGGGAGGCAATTTAAACAATCTCGGAGATTTGTTTGCGCTCAGGGTAAAAGGCGATTCAATGACAGGAGCCGGAATTCTTGAGAATGATATTGTTGTGGTGCGCAAACAGGCTTCTGCCGAGAACAACGACATAGTTGCGGCGCTTCTGGAAGACGAAGTCACGCTCAAGCGCTTAAAGAAAACCAACGGTCATTATGCGCTTGTGCCTGAGAACGCCAAATATAAACCCATTACAGGAACTGATTTCCGCATCCTGGGCAAAGTAATCAAAGTTCTGCGGGATTATTAAGGGAGGTATTATATATGCGGTTTATCGGATGTAAAGAAAATTTACTTGATTTTATAGAGACATTTGTCAGGGAAAAAGATTTAAAAGGGAATGTTTTTTGCGATCTTTTTACCGGGACCGGAAGCGTTGCAAAACATTTTAAAAAACTCGGTTATAAAATTATTTCATCGGATATTTTGTATTTTTCTTATGTTCTGCAAAAAGTTTATATTGAACAAAATCAATATTCCGGATTTGTGAAATTATTAAAACACTTAAAGACAGACCCTGTTGACGAAACCCTTTTTACCAGCGATGGCCAGAATGCAAAAGAGATAGTTAAACATCTCAACAATTTAGAAGGAGTTGAAGGATTTATTTATAAAAATTATTCACCGGAAGGCACACATAACAAAACCCATGTCCGCAAATATTTCACCGGCGATAACGCTAAAAGAATTGACGCGATAAGAGAAAAGATAGAGGAATGGAAAAAGCCCAATCTTATCAATAAACAAGAATATTATTTTTTGCTCGCCTCGCTTATTGAAGCGGTCCCGTTTGTCGCAAATATAAGCGGAACATACGCGGCGTTTTTGAAAGAATGGGATAAAAGGGCGTTTAAAAAACTAACCCTTGAAGCGCCGGAGATAATTAAAAGCAATGAAGCGCACAAAGTCTTTAATATAGATGGTCTGAGGGTTTTAGACCAAATAAAAGGAATTGATATTCTATACCTTGACCCGCCTTATAATGAACGGCAATATGCGCCTAATTATCATATTTTAGAAACCATCGCCAAATGGGACAACCCGGAAATCAAAGGCGTTACCGGAATGAGACCGTATGAAAACCAGAAGTCCGAATTTTGCAATGCAAAGACCGGAATAAAAGCGTTTAACGAAATTATAAAGAAAAACAATTTCCGTCACCTGCTTTTGAGTTATAACGATGAAGGCATAATGCCGGAAATAGAAATCTTAAAATTGTTCAAAAACTCGGGCAAGAGCGAGGTTGTAGAGCAGGATTATCAACGATATAAAAGCAATAGCAATGGCGAGAAAAAAAACGGAGTCAAAGAAAAAATCTATTATCTCAAACGCGTTAATCAACAGAACCTGCTGAATGATTTAAGCGGAGGGGAGTGGGTATATTTTCTGAATTCCGTTGAAGTTACGCATTATTCAACTAAAGGAGCAGATGGTTTTGCCCATCATTTGCGGGGCAAACACCCATCGCCGAAGCCGCCGCAATTAATGAAAAAATTCATTGATTTCTTTACAAAAGAAGGCCAAATAGTCTTTGATCCTTTTATGGGTGTCGGTGGCGCGCTTATCGCTTGTTCATTGTCCAATAGAAAAGGCATCGGCGTGGATTTATCAAAAGAGTATATTGATTTATATAAAAAAGTTTGTAAAGAGTTGAACATTTCAGAACAGACTGCAATTACAGGTAATTCTTTTGAAATTGAAAAGTTATTGCCTAAAAACACACAAATTGATTTTATTCTTACGGATCCGCCATACGGAGAAATGTTAAGCAAAAAAAGAACAGGGCAGAAAAAGAAAAAAACCGGCATTGCGGTCGCTACTCCGTTTACAAATCACGAGACAGATTTGGGAAACATGGAAAGAGAAATTTTTCTTGAATCTCTAAAAGATATCATTGCGAAGTCGGCTAAATATCTAAAACCAAAAGGATATATCGCGATTTTCGTCAAAGATTTGCAACCGAACGGAAACGGACATAATATGTTGCATTGCACCATTACCAGCAAATTACTTGAAATACCCGGCTTGTTTTTTAAGGGTTATAAAATCTGGTATGATGCGACGCAAAAGCTTTATCCGTTTGGATACCCTCATGCTTTTGTGGCAAACCTTGAACCTTGGCACGAAGCGGATACTCTGGAAGAGATGAGTGATAGGGAGAAAATTTAATTTAGATTATGGCAAAAATCACTTCTACAATTTGGAGTATAGACCCGCATACAGAGGCAAAGCATGGAATTTTAAGGAAATATTTAGATGCCTGGCTTCCTATTATGGCGCGATGGAATGGTAGGATTCTTTATATTGATGGCTTTGCTGGTCCCGGCGAGTATATGGGCGGCAAAGACGGGTCGCCGAGTATTGCTATCAAAGCGGTATTAGAACATAAAGCAAATCTTAAGTCAGAAATTATAATGATTTTTATTGAAGCCAATAAAGAAAGATACGAATATCTTAAACAAAAAATAAATTTATTTAAAATCCCGCGTAATATACAAATAGAATATATTTGCGCAAAATTTGCCGACACATTAACAGGGATTTTTAAATATCTGGATGAACAAAGAAAGGGATTGTCTCCCGCCTTTGTTTTTATAGATCCCTTCGGATTTACAGGAATCCCTATGACTTTGATAAAACGAATTATGGAAAACGCAAAATGTGAAGTTTTAATTACATTTATGTACGAAGAAATTAATCGGTTTATTGGCGATAATAAACTTTGGGATAGTTTAATTGAAACATTTGGAACAGATAAGTGGAAACAAATAATTTCTGAAAAAGACCCGAGAAAAAGGATGAAATCGCTGCACGCTATTTATAAAGAGCAATTAGAATGCGGAGCTGGAATAAAATTTGTTCGTTCATTTAAGATGGTAAATAAGGTTAATAAAACCGATTACTTTTTATTTTTTGGAACAAATAACATAATCGGTTTAAAGAAAATGAAAGAAGCGATGTGGAGAATTGATAAAAGTGGTTTATTCCAGTTTTCAGATGTAACTGATAATCCTAATCAACCAGTATTGTTTGATATGCTACCCAATTATAGCCAGTTGAAAAATATTTTGTTGCAAAAATTTAAGGGCAAATCGGTTGGTATTACTGAACTTGAAAATTTTATACTTACACAAACTCCATTTAGAGAGACTCATTATAAAAAACAGATTCTTGGAGAAATGGAAAAGGCTCAGCCGCCAGAAATCAAAGTAAAGTGTCAAACAAAGAGAAGAAAAGGGACTTTTATTTCTGATTGCATTGTGGAGTTTTTATAATTGTATTAGAGGTAATGTAATTTAGTCGGGTATGAAAACAATTCTTCGTAAAACTTTATTATATAAAAGCGGCGTTGAATATGCCGATTTTTGCATAAATCATGTAGAAGGTTGCGCTCACGGTTGTGTGTTTCCGTGTTATGCGATGGTGATGAAAATGAGATGTGGAATAATAAAAAATTATAAAGAATGGTTGCAACCCAAAATAGTAGCCAATGCGCTGGAATTGTTAGACAAAGAAATTCCTAAATATAAACACAAAATAAAATTCGTTCACTTGTGTTTTTCCACAGACCCGTTTATGTATAAATATCCGGAAGTGGCGGATTTGACGTTAAACATAATTGAAAGATTGAATAAAGATAACATCCGTTGTGTTGTTTTAACAAAAGGAATTTATCCGAAGGTATTAGTTAATACCCAAAAATATGGCAAGGATAATGAATATGGAATCACCTTTGTGTCTTTAGATGAAAAATTTAAAAGAAGATTTGAGCCGTATTCAGCTTCTTATAAAGACAGGATTAAATCATTAAAATATTTACACGACAAAGGTTTAAGAACTTGGGTTAGCGTAGAACCATATCCAACCCCAAATTTAATAAAACAAGATTTGAAAAAAATTTTAGGGGAAATTTCTTTTGTGGATAAAATTATTTTTGGTAAGTTAAATTATAATGTAAAATCAACGCAATTTGATAGCAACGGGGATTTTTATCATGATTGTGCCGAAACAGTGATTGAATTTTGCAGAGAAAATAATATTGAAGTTCATATTAAATACGGGACACAAAAAAAAGATATTAGGAAAACAGAGAAAATTTTTATAAAAAAAACAATAGAAAACTTGAATCTAATAAATATAACACAACCCGCTCTATTACTATAATCTTGTCGGCGGTTTCTCTATTTCGCCGGGAAAATTTAAAGGAGGACAAATCATGAACACAAAAACTCTTCGCAAACTGTCTGGCAAAAGTAAGAATTATAGAAAATCTAAAACCAAAATATCTTTTGTCAAAGATTCGCCAGTGACCACAACAATAGCAATTTTAAAAAAAATTCCTAAGATAGTAGATGTTTCAGTAGATGATTTAATTAAAAGTAATAGGAATGATAAAATTATTTCATTGTTTAATAAAACTAAAATTGACTATTCGTGGTCTTTTTCCGGTAAAACAAGAAAAGATACTGCTTATATTACTCACGGCTATCATCGTTATCCAGCAAAATTTATACCTCAAATAGTTTCTCGCTTGGCCGACAAGTATACAAGCGAAGGAGATTTAATTATTGATCCGTTCGGTGGGTGCGGCACAACGCTTGTCGAATCAAAAGTAATGGGACGGCCGTCAATAGGGGTTGATATTAACCCTGTAGCGGTTCTAATTACTAAAGCCAAAATTACACCAATTGAGCCAGCAAAAATTGAAAAAGAATTTTTCGAGTTAAAAAAGAAATTAGAGACTTACAGTGAAAATACAAAAGTAAAAATCCCGGAACACGAAAGAATTGATTATTGGTTTAGACCACAAGAAAAAAAAGAGCTTGCTTTTATATTTGCTGTAATTTCAAATCTGAAAGAGGAATATATTAGAAATTTCTTTTATTGTGGGATTTCTAATGTTCTCAAAAATTGTTCAATTTGGCTTCAAAAGAGCAATAAACCAACAAGAGATTTCGAAAAAAAGCCGTCTGATCCAATTCAAACATTTTATAAACAAGTCAAAATGATGATGAGGGGGAACTCTCGCTTTTACGAATTATTAAGAGAAAAAAATCGTTTAAAAATACCAAGTCAAGTTTATTGCACTGACGCAAGAACAATTCCAGTCAAAGATAATTCTGTTAGTTTAATCGTTACTTCGCCGCCCTATGTTACTTCCTACGAATACGCCGATTTACATCAACTAACGGCTTTGTGGATGGAATATACAAAGAATTTGAGCGATTTTCGCAAAAGATTTATTGGCACTTCATATCACGATAAAAAAAGATTGGTCTTAAATAGTATTCTTGCTGAAAATATAAGAAGTGAATTATTTAAAAAAAATAAAAAAACTGCGGAAGAGGTAGCAACCTATTTTAGTGAAATGAACCAGGTTTTTGTTGAAATGAGAAGAATGTTAAAGAAAGGCGGGAAAACTTGTATTGTTATTGGCAATACAAGTTTAAAGGGTGTTGAGATATTGAATGCAGAAGTTTTTGTTGAACAATTGTATAATTTGGGATTGAAGATAGTGGATATTATTAAAAGAGAGATTCCGTCAAAAAATTTGCCGTCTGTCAGAGATGAAAAAACCGGCAAATTTGCAAAAATAAGCGACAAAAATAAAGTATCCGCATATCCAACAGAATATATTCTAATAATGGAGAAATAACTGTATGACTGCACAAGATGTTATCAATTTATACGAAAAATATAAAAAGAAATACGGCAAAGATGCATATAAACAGATTTCTGCTCTTTTAGATGAAGTAAAGAAAATTCATTATCAAGATTTTCTAAAACATCCAACTCCAAAAAAAGACCATGAGCAATCCTGGAAGGGATTTCAAGGAAATGCATTAGAAAAACTCATAAAACATATCATTGAAGAAGAAATTGTTTTAATGGGTTTAAAAATAGTATCAGGTAAAAAGTTTGAAAAGACTTTTCCTAAAAATCTTTCAGTGGAGTTGCAAACTGTTAAGAAAAATTTATCAATTGATTTTGGGCAATACGGTTTCCATATTCCTGATGTTGATTTGGTGATTTACGACCCTAAAAATCTTAGGGTCATAGCGGTTTTGTCAAGCAAGTCCAGCCTGCGGGAAAGAATTGCTCAATCTGGCTATTGGAATATTAAGATTAAAAACTACTCTTTGACAAAACACATTAAGGTTTTTTTTATTTCGCCCGATAAAGATGGAGAATTTTCTGACCCAAATGTTACCAGTAAAAGTCGTGCAGTAGCAGAGTTTGATTTAGACGGAGCCTATATTATGACAGAAAAAGCAGTTAGAGAGAGCAACAAGGTAAAAATGTTTGATAAATTGATTGATGACCTGAAAAAATTATTAAAATAAAAAATATGAAATATTTACTTTTTATAAATTTCAACAGTGGTTTAATGCATAATAGAGGGTATAAAACCTTAAGAGATGTTATAGAAAGCATCAAACAACTTATTGATGATGAAGGGTTGAATGTAAAAAAGGAAAAATTGCTAAATATTTGTGAATTGAAAAAGCACCTAAACAGCCAAGATGATTATTTTGGACAATTATCAAATGGCACATGGTTTCATATTCAGCCACAAGATGTATTTAAAGTTATCAAATGAATTTATGATTAATAATTTAATTTTAGAATCTACTACACTCTGGGATTTCCCAAGACAAAACTATGGAGACATCCCTCACGGAGACAATAAATATAACGGCGTTACGCCTGCGTTTGTTATTTGGAATTTGCTCCAGCGATACACAAAAGAAGGTGATTTGGTTGTTGATCCGATGTGCGGAAGCGGAACCACTATTGATGTGGCAAAGGAATTGAACCGAAAAGTAATTGGCTATGACCTGAATGTTGTTCGTCCTGACGTAATCAAAAACGACTCTCGGAAAATTCCCCTGAAAGATAATTCTGTTGACTTTATTTTTATTGATTCGCCTTATTCTGATAATATTAGCTATTCTGACGAACCACAATGTATCGGTAAAATATCTTGTGAGAAAGTTGAGTTTTATAACGAGTTAGAAAAAGTTGCTTCCGAAATAGCAAGAATATTAAAACAGGAAAAAGCAATGGGTTGGGTTATTGCTGACCAATGGATCAAAAAGAAATTCACTCCTGTTGGATTTTTGCTTTGGCAGAGATTGGAAAAATATTTTGAGCCGGTTGATATTATTTGCCTCACTCGCCACAATCAAACATCAAATACACAAGTTTGGCACAATCGGGCAAGGCAATTTAATTTTTACTTAAGAGGATTTAAATATTTATTTATAATGAGAAAACCAACAATAATTAAATCAGAAAATGAATTAAAACAGCCTTTCGCTAAAAAAATAGATTAGTTCAGATTGGCGGGGGGAAGGAGGTGTTTGACGACTGTTAGGCGCAGTGGTTTTTTGGTAGTATAGACTAAATAACCGGAGGAATTATGTCAAAAGAAGACAAAGAAAAGGCCCTTGAAGCGGCGCTGTCGCAGATTGAAAAGAGTTTCGGCAAAGAAGCCATAATGAAACTGGGCGAGAAATCGTCCAAAATCAAAATTGAAGTCATACCCACCGGAGCCCTGTCTCTTGACCTGGCTCTCGGCGTGGGCGGTCTGCCCAGAGGAAGGGTTATAGAGGTTTTCGGTCCCGAGGCTTCGGGCAAAACCACGCTTACCCTGCACATTATAGCCCAGGCGCAGAAAAACGGCGGGACAGCGGCTTTCATAGACGCGGAGCACGCTCTTGACCCGATGTATGCAAAAAGGCTTGGAGTCAACATAGACGAGCTTTTAATTTCACAGCCGGACTCCGGCGAGCAGGCTCTTGAAATAACCGAAAAACTGGTTCGCTCCGGAGCCGTTGACGTGATAGTCATAGATTCGGTAGCCGCTCTTGTTCCAAAAGCCGAGATAGAGGGGGAAATGGGAGACCATCATCTGGGTCTTCAGGCAAGGCTTATGTCCCAGGCTTTAAGAAAACTGACTGCCATTATGGCGTCAACCAAAACCTCGGTCATATTCATAAACCAGCTGAGGCACAAAATCGGGATCATGTTCGGGAATCCTGAAACAACCCCCGGAGGGCTGGCTCTCAAGTTTTATTCGTCTATACGGCTTGACATAAGAAAGATTGAAAACATCAAGCAGGGCGACATGATTGTAGGAGGAAGACTCAGGGTAAAAGTCGTAAAAAACAAGGTGGCTCCTCCATATAGGCAGGCCGAATGCGAGATGATAAACGGCGTGGGCATATCAGCCGAGGGCTGTCTTATTGATATGGGGCTTGAAACGGGTTTGATTGAAAAATCAGGCACATGGCTTGTTTATAAAGGGGAAAAAATAGCCCAGGGAAGAGAAAACTCCAAAGATTATCTGAAATCAAATCCCTCTGTCGCCGCAGAGATGGAGACGGAGCTTAAAAGAAGATTCCTCCAGGGTTTTGCAGAGCCGGAACCAAAAAAACAGCCTGAAGAAAAAACAGAGAAAAAGGAAAAAGCCAAAAAGTAACGGCAGTAACCAGCTTGCCCGCCGAAACTGTGTCATCAATACGGCGAATAGCCGTGGTGTTTTGATGACACGCTTAGTGAAGGCGGGTGACCAGTAATCAGTAACCAGATAAAACAGAGAAAGCTGCGAAACATACCAGAATGAACGAAGCGGTAGACTTCTTTTTGAGGCACATTCAGGCTGAAAGGGGATTGGCAAAAAACACCTGCCTGGCGTATTACAGGGACGTCAAAGCATTTGCCGGCTGGTGCGGGAAAAAAAAGAAGGATTTGCTTTCAGCGGACGGGGCTTTTATTGAAGAATACCTCTGGCATCTAAAATCTGATCTGAAGCTCAAACCTGTTTCCATTTTCAGAAAAGCCGAGGCAGTCAGGGCTTTTTACAGGTTTTTGATTCTGGAGGGGAAGCTGTCAAAAGACCCGACCGGAAATTTCAGGACGCCGAAGCTGACCGAACGCGTCCCGCGCACTGTTTCCAAAAAAGACATAAGCGTTCTGCTTTCTTTTCCCGGCAGGGACGGTTTTGCAAGACTCAGAACTATTGCTATAATTGAAATGCTCTATGCGACCGGGATGAGAATATCCGAGCTGTTGTCCCTGCGGCTTGAGTCTTTCAACATGGAGCAGGGGTGGGCGAGGGTCTTCGGAAAAGGGGGAAAAGAGCGGATTATTCCCGTGCACAAGAAAGCCGTTGAGGTCATTAGCGGATATTTAGAGGCGAGACAGGCGAAATTCGGCGGCAGGGCTGTTGACGACGTTATTTTCGTAAACAGGAGCGGCAGGAAACTGAGCAGAATTTGCGTGTGGAAAGACATACAGAAACTTGCAAAAACAGCCGACGTGAGAGAAAAAATCCATCCGCATCTGTTCAGGCACACTTTTGCCTCTCATCTTCTTGAGTCGGGCGCGGATTTAAGATCCATTCAGGAGATGCTGGGACACGCGAGTCTCAACACGACGCAGATTTATACGCACGTTGAAAAATCAAGGATAAAAGCCGCTCACGAAAAATACCATCCGGGTAAATAGGGTCTGCTGAAGTCTATAATGGAAGAACAAGACTATCTGCTGGATTCAAAAATACGTTTCCACGACAGGCACAGGTTTGAAATAAAACTTGACATTGACCTGGCAGCCGGGAGGAAAAGCTCGTATCAGGTTGAAAGCTGGTTTTTCATTCCGAGAGCCCTCAATATAGGGCCTCATACTTATTCAAAAGAGCATTTTTACAACAGCTCCCAGCGCTACATCAGGTTCAAGACTCCCAAAATCAGTCTTTCAAAATTGGCTGATTCAGCCACAAAAATATCCCCGCTCAACCGCATATCACAGGAGCTTCCGGACATGCTTGCGGGAGCGAGAAAACCCGGGTCCATAGCAACGGTTTACAATGAGTTCAAGCTTTTGGGATGCATAATCAGGGGCGAGATACGGGATTATGCGGGCTATTTTCTTGACGAATTAAAATCCGTTTCGGAAAACAGCGTCAAAGACGGCGCAAAATGTTCGTTTCTTGAAGAAAGCGCCGGGAATTTTGTTAGGGATTTGAACCTCATCATTGAAAAAATAAAAAGCATAAGGCAGACCCAGTCCAATCCGGCCGTTCCCCAAAAAATAAAAGAGGCATTTTCCTTTTTTGACGAATTTTTCAGCCTGATTGCGGAGGAATACCTGACATTGATGGCGCAGGCTGTGGAAAAGAGCCCTTTAAATGAAAAACTGGCGGCAATCAAAAATTCTCTGCTTGAAATAGTAATAGCCCAGAATAATTACAGAAAATCAATGAATTATCCCTCGGTTTCCAGGGACGACAGGACAAGGGAAGTTCTGATATACAGGAGGGGCGTCCTGAAAAAATTCATATCAAGCGCGCTCTATCTGAAAGTGGAAATATCCGAATGGGAATCAATGCTGCAGTTCCTCTTCGGCGTGGCAGCGGGGCTGGCCATGCTTTTTGCGATACTCGTTACCGTATACGCTCAGAACCGTTTTGCGATGAACAGCGCCGCGTTCGTGGCCGTAGTGGTGCTGAGCTACATATTCAAGGACAGGCTGAAGGATTGGCTGAAACTGCTTTTTTCCAGAGGAATGACCCGGTGGTTTTCAGACAGGAAGATAAACATCCTTGACCAGATGAGCGGGGGGAAAATAGGATTTCTGAAAGAGGCGTTCAGTTTCGTAAATCCCATGGCTCTTTCCCCCGACATTTCAAGGATAAGAAACATTGACAACATAACTTCCATAGACGAAGACGGAAAGCCGGAGAGGGTTTTTAAATACGAAAAGAAAATACTGCTGTATCCCGGGAAAATCCTCCGTTTTCACGAGAGACGCAGGGACATAAACGACATCATGCGCTTTAATATCGGAGATTTTATCGTTCATGCGGATGATTCCGAAGTGGACTATCCCTTTGCGGATTCGCAGACGCGGGAAGTGCGGATTTTGAAGTGCCCCAGGGTTTATCACCTTAATGTTGTGATAAAATATATTTATTCGGACCCGGCGGGCAGGCAGACGGTGAATTACGACAGGATAAGAATAGTTTTGAACAAGGAAGGAATTGTGCGTCTTGAAGAGGTAAAAGCAGTATAAATTCCGGAGCGTAAAATTATGCCCATTGAAGCTGTTGGAATTATAGGAGCGACCGGCGGGGGAGTCGGCATAGCCGAGGTTCTGGCTTTGCGCGGATTCCAAGTGAGGCTTTATGACGATTTCAAGGACAGCCTCAACATAGCCCTGGCAAAAATAAACTGGTCGCTTTCAAGATCCGGGAAAGGGGAATTCCTTGCAAACATAGAAGGCGTCCAGGACATGATAGAACTGAAGGGCGCCGACATTATTATTGAGGCCGCGTCCAAAGAAATCGACGAAAGAAAGATTTTGTTTGAAAAATTAAAAAACGTGATGGGTTCGCCGTACATTATCGGCGCCAGGGCCGGTATGCCGACGCTGGCGTCTTTGCTTGAAAACACGGAGCTGCCCATTGACATGACCATCGGCATTAATTTTGCAAGGCCGGTCAAATCAAATCTGCTTGTGGAGCTTATAAGAACCGACCGCACGAGCGACAAAGCCGTAAACGACTGCATTGATTTTATAAGAAAGATAGGAAAAACTCCGGTGATAATCAGGGATTATCCCGGCGCCATTTTTGAGAGGCTTCTGAGGCCTTTTATTCTGAGCGCTTTCAGGATTCTTGAGGCAGGCAAAGGCATGCCCGACGAAATAGACGAGGCCGTTAAGGAGTGCGGGGGAATTCCGACCGGTCCCTTTGAAATAGCCGACCTTATAGGACTGGACGCGGATTATGAAGCGACAAAGGCGATTTACGAGGCGCTTAAAAGTCCGGAGAGGCTTACTCCTTCCGGCGTTGAACAGAGGCTCGTCCAGTACGGCCAGCTGGGCAAAAAATCAACCATAGGGATTTATATTTACGACGACGGCAGGATAGTCGGGATAAACCCGACCCTGTCAAACGTGGTCAAATATCTGGGATTGAAAAAAATAACGAAAACGGAAATATTTGGAGAAATTATGCGGCCGGTGCTTGAAGAAGCCAAATGCCTTGCTTCGGAAGTGATGGCTTCGGAATATGACATTGAAACCGTGGCCAAAATCGGATTCGGCTGGCCCAAAGGGCCTTTCAGCTATTTGAGGGAAAAAGAGGAATCTTTCAGAAGAAAAGCGCCCAAAACAGGCTTTGAAAACCTTGAAACATTTTAGAGGTATCCCATCAGTCTGTAAACCAGTTTTGCCGCGTTGAATTCGGTTATATTGTCAATTTTTCTAGGGCTTGTTTCCACCACGTCAATCCCGACGACTTTTTTCTTTCTGCACACGGCTTTGAATAACTTCAGAGCGTCGTACCATGCGAATCCGCCCGGCTGAGGCGTTCCCGTGGCGGGCATGACGGACGGGTCAAACCCGTCAACGTCTATGGTGAGATAAACCGTATCCGTCAGATTTTTTATGATTTTTTTTATGAGACTGTTAATATTTAAATTTTCATGCATCAGATATGTTATGACTTTTCCGGAGTTTATCAAATCCTTTTCCTCGGGAGCGACGTTTCTGATTCCGACCTGAACGGTTTTTGATTTTCTTGACGGGGGGTACATCGCCGAGGCGTGGCTTCGGGGATTTCCCTCGTATTCGGGCCGCAAATCCGCATGGGCGTCAAAATGAAGTATTGAAAGATTTCTGTGTTTTTTCCGGAAAGGGACCATGATTCCCTGGGTTATGCTGTGCTCTCCTCCGAGAAACACGGGTATGGCTTTTGTTTTTTCAATAAGAACTTCCGTAAAATGTTCAAGGTTCGCGAAAAAATCTTTTTCAGGCAGATTGCAATTAACGGGCCCGAGTACGACGATTCCGCGTTTCCAGGTCTCTGTTCCGATTTCCTCGTCCCAGAGCTCAAGCTGGTAAGAAGCTTTTATTATGGCGGCCGGGCCTTTTTTTGCGCCCTTTCCGTAGGACGTGGTTTTTTCCCAGGGCACTGGAATTACGGCGAATTCCGCTTTTTCAAGCGGCGCAAAACGGTCTATTGCAAACTGGATTTTATCGGGTTTAAAATGCATCAAAAATCAGAAAACAAACACGGCGGCCGCGACCACGGTGGTCCAGACTCCCTGGACGCCTATCGCGGATTGGGTTATGTGCGTGGTTTTGACTATTTTGCCGCTGAGCTTCCAGATTTCTTCCTTCTGGTCCCATGTCGTTTCGCTTCCGAATTCTATTCCCTGAATGGTTGAAAGCATCAGAGCGGCAAGGTCCTCAGCGTATTCTCCGGTCTGTTCGTCTGTTTCGCCGAAAGAGTGATGCTCGGAGATGTAGCCGTACTGGGAGCGGTCTTTGGGAACAGCAAGACCTACGGAAACCGAGATGAGCCTGTGGTTTTCGTTGACGGAATTCCTGCTCATCACGCAGTGAACTATCTGCCCGCTTTTTAATTTTGTAAGACCTTTTATTTTCGGGATCACCTTGCAGTGCGGGGGGAAAATGCTGGAGACATGCACGAGATTGAATCTTGCTATCTGAGCGTCTCTGAGCGCTTCTTCAAAACTTGCGAGGCTTTCTTTGTGGCGGCCGATGCCTTTTGTCAGAAAAACCTCTTTCGGAACGAATATGGCCATAGTGATATTATTATATTAAAAAAATAAAAAATTTCAACACAAGAGTTGGCATCAGGTTTTTTTCTTTTGATTTTCAATGTTTTTAATTTTTTCCTGATACTCGGTTTCAAGTTTTGCCCTGGACTCCTTGAATTCTTTTATCAGCTCTTCTTCTTTTCCGGCAAAGTTTTCCTCAAGAGCCTTTTCCCTCTTCTGAAGGTCGAAAATCAGCCGCTGCTCCTGCTCAACAAGATTTTTGAGCTTTGCCCTGTCCTGCTCGGTCAGATCCGTCTTTATTTTCCATTCGTTTTCTAGTTCTTTTTTCCTGTTTTCGTAGTCCTGCTTGAGCTTTTCCTCTATTCCGGAAATCTTTTCGTTTTCCTTGAGAATTTTTTCATTCAACTCCTGGTTTTTCCGTTCAAACTCTATTTTCAGTTTCAAAACGTGTTCGTTTAGGGTCTTGTCCTGTTCTATCTCCATGGCTTTCCCGAGCAGAACGGTTTGGTAATTTTTTTCCAGGTTGTCCACCCTGTTTTGCAGGTTTTTTTCTTTGAGCCGGTAAGTCTCCTCAAGGCTTTTTATGATATTCTGCTCCCTTTCCGCATATATCGCTTCAAGGTCTTTCATCTGTTTTTGATAAATTGCGAACGTTTCCTGCCTGAGGGATTCTATTTTTTTGAAATATTCATGCTGTTTGTTTTTGTCGCTTTCAGCCGAGGAATTTAAAACCTCGCCCATCTGTTTAAGATAGGTTTTTTCTATTGAAGTCAGTTTTTCAATGTACTCTTTTTCTATCACCTGGCGCAATTCTTTTGATTTGTGAAGATTTTCCTGTATCAGGGACTGCCGTTCGTTTTGAAGGTCTTCAATTTTTATGTTCAAAAGCTCAATTTCCTCTTTCAGCTTGTTGTTTTCCTGCCGGGCTTGTTCCATGGAGGCGTTCATGCCGGCTGTTTTTTCTTCCAGGATTTTAATTCTGTTTTCCGCATCCTTCAGTTTGTCGGAATATTCCTGGCCGGTTTTCGCTGTTATCAATTCAATTTTCTGCTCAAATTCCGCTTTCATCTGTTTTTCTTTTTCCGCCAGCCGGACGGGCAGGTCGCGTTCGGTCTTTATCGCTTCTTCCTCCAGTTTTTTCCTGATATGCGCCACTTCATCGCGGTATTTTTTCTCTTCCTCGTCGGATTGTTTGCGGAGAGCCGCCATTGTTTTTCTGAAATTTTCAACCGCGTCCGCTTCCTTGAGCTTCATGGCTTCCAGATGTTTTTGTTCCAGGAGTTTTGCCTGCTCCCGGAGCATTTCCCGCTCCTGCTCAAAAGCTTTTTCTTTTATCCCGAACTGGGATTCAAGCCTGCTCGTCTCGGCACAAAGCTTCTCATCCATTGATTTTCTTAAACTTTTTTCTTTTAAGGCGAATTCTTCGCCAAGCGCCTGCATGTTTTTGTGGAATTCCGCCTCAAGAAATTTTATTATCTGCTCGTTTTTCTTCCGTTCTTTTTCAGCGTGCTCTTTCACATAAGCGTCTTTGGAGCGCAGATTTTCCTTAAGCTCAATGTTTTCCTTTTCAAGCCTTTCAATTTTCTCCAGCAGGTCCGCTTTCTGGCCGGAGAGAAGTGAACAGCGCCTGTCTGTCTCATCGTATTTTTGAACAAGGCTTTGTTCTTTTATTATAAGGGATTCTTCCAGCGATTGCTTTAATATGGCGTATTTTTCTTCAAAGGTCGCCCTCAATTCCGCTTCTTTGCGGCCGAGCATTGAGGTTATCTGTTCCCTGAAATCTTTCAGCTGCCGGCGTTCTTCCAAGAGTTTTTGGGACTCCGCATTAAGCTGGGAGGCTTTTTTCTCAAATTCCGCCCGCAGAAGTTTTTCTTTTTCAAGAAACTCGTCTTCAAGTTTTTGCAGCGCATTCAGGAGTTCTTTCTGTTTTAAGGAGAAATCATCTTCCAGGCGGTTTTTCAGTTTTTCCAGTTCAGCCTCTTTTTGTTCGTACTGCGTTTTGATATCCTCGTGCTTTGTTTTCCAGAAAACCTCTTTTTTGCGCAACTCCTCGGCCATGCGGGAAAGAGCGGCCGAAATTTCCCTAGAGCGCTCCGCAAATTCGTTTTCAGCGAGATTGAGTTTTCTCTCAAAATCTTCCTCTATTATTTTTTTGTTTTCCTCAAGCCATTTTCCGTATTTTTCCCGCGATTCGGCTTCTTTTTTGCCGAATTGCGAGGTCAGCCGCTCCGTTATCTCTTTTATTTGTTCAACATGCTCCTCTTTGGCCCTGCTTTTTATCTCCTCCAGTTCGCGAAGCAGGCTTGCCTGGAGAGCGGACTCTTTTTCAAGAATTTTCTGCCTGCATATTTCTTCTGTCTGTTTTATTTTTTCACCGGCTTCTTTCTGTGCCGTTTCCCTGCCTAATTTTAATTCCCGTATGAAGATTTCCCGCTCTATCCTGAATTGTTCCTCCCTCTCCTCCTCCCATTTCTTGAAGAGGAATTCCATATCTTTTATCAGATTTTCCCGCTGTTCCTTCAACTGCTGTTCTTTTTTTTCAATTTCCTGCCTGTATCTTTTCTTTTCTTCTTCAACTTCTTTCCTGTGTTTTGATATCGCCTCTTCAAGAAGCTCCTGGTGTTTCTGCCAGAGAGCCGTTTCCTTTTCAGCCAGAAGATTCGCAATCTCTTTTTCTCTTTTTTTAATTCTCTCTTCCTGGCTTTTTATGATTGCCTCAAATTCCGCTTCTTTTGCGCGGTTGTTGCGCTGTATTTCGTCAAACGTTTTTGAACGCTGGCCCGCCAGTTCGGCTTCTTTTTCCTTGAGTTCGGAAGCAAGCCTGAACACCATTTTTGCGGAATCAAGCTCTGATTCTTTTAATATTTCGTCAAAATCGTCAGGCGGCATGTTGTGGGGCATATTCCGTTATTTTTTTTCTATTTTCTGCGTCAATTCCTGGATTTTATCCTCATATTTCCGGTTTATTTCCGAGATTTTCTGGTTCCAGTATTCCATAAGAGCGGCTTCTTTTTTCTGATACGTCTGCAGATATTCGGATTCCTTTTCATAGACCAGCATCGTAAACCTGTTCCTCTCGTCTTCCATCTCCCTGAATTTCTTTTTCATCTGGTCTTCAAGGTCCTTGCGCATCTTTTCCGTGGCTAATCTGGATTTTTCCATCTCGGCGCAGTAGTGGCGTTCAAGCTCGTCCTTTTTATCCTGGAATTCTTCTTCCAGCGCCAGACGAAAAGTCTTATTTTTGGACGATTCTTCCTCAATTTTCTGCGCGAGAGCCGCTTCTTTTCTGTCAAATTCGGCCTGGAGAAACTGTTTTTCTCTTGAGAGTATTTCTGTCTTTTTGGCTTCCCAGTCCGACTGGGCGCGCTCCCAGTCCGAAGAAAGCTTTTCCGCCGCTTCCGCGTATTTTCTTTCAAGCTCCATGCTTTTTTGCCTGTATCCGGCCTCAAGCTCTTCCCTTCTTTTTCTGAAAATTTCCTCCTGCGATGAGATAAAATCCTTCTCTCTCTGGATGAAGTCGGCTTCCAGGGCGCCGAGTTTTTTTGAATATGCGGCGTCCAGAAGTTTTTCCTTTTCCAGGTAGGCGTTTTCCATGGCTGATTTCTTCTGTTCCAGCTCAAGGGCAAACCTTTGCAGTTCTTCTTCCTTGTGTTTTTCCGCCCTGGATATCCATTCGTCTGTTTTGGCTTGATGGTGTTCTCTGACGGATAGTTCTTTCCTTGAGAGGTCTTCCATGCGCCCTGCGTGTTCTTTGTCCAGTTCCGCTTTGTACTTTTCAAACGACTGGTGAAGCTCTGTTTGAAGCTGGGAAACAAGACGCGTTTTTTCAATCTCCTTGGCTTCAATCGCCCGGCTCAATTCCATCCTGATGTTCGTCCGCTCCTGTTCAATCCTTGCTTTTTCTTCGTTTCTTTCTTTTTCAAATAATTCGGTTTTGAGAGCGTATTCGGACGCAAGACTTTCTTCTTTTGCTTTGAACTTCGCCTCCAGCGTCGCCTGCAGTTCTTTAACGCGGTTTTCATGGCGAATGGATAATTCCGCCCTTTTTTCTTCAATTTCCTGATGGAGTCTTTGTCTTTCCTTTTTCAGGGTTTCCGAAAGCTCGGACGCCTTTTTTGCCAGTTCTTCTTTGAATCTCCCTCCCAGTTCAATTTCTTTTTGCGCATATTTAAGCTTAAATTCGTCTTCAAACTGGAGAAATTTTTCTTTGAGCTGCTCCCGGTATTTTTTAAAATTTTCCTTGAGCTGTTCTTTTTCCTCAAAAAGAGCCTGCTCTTTTTCAAGCTGCCATTCTTCTTCCCTGGCGGCCCATTGGGCCCGGAGGCTTTTTTCAAAAGCCGCCCGTTTTTCCTCAAGAGCCTTCTCTTTTGTCTTGTAAGCTTCTTCAAGAGACTGCCTTGCGGCGAGCAGGCGCTCCGAATAGGATTTTTCAAGCTCTATCTTTGTTTCTTCCAGCGAACGGGTTTGTTTTTCCATCCAGTCGTTCTGCTCTTTAAGCAGCATGGCTCTGAGCGCTTCTTCTTTTATTCCGGCCTCCTGCCCGAGTTTTTCGCGGATGAATTTTATTTCCTTTTCTTTCTGCAAAACCTGTTCTTTTTCCCGGTTTTGCCATTCTTTTTCCCATTTTGCGTTGTTTGCCTGCACGGCTGCGTCAATTTCGCGGCGCTTGTCCGAGGCGATTTCGCGCCACTTGCCCCTGATTTCTTCCAGGGATTTCTGATAAGTCTTGTTTATCTCCTCGTTATGCTTTTTAATCAAATCAACCATCTGGGATTCTGCGGCCATGCGCATGTTCACGTACTCGGTCTCTCTCTGCCTGATGTAAACATGGAGCCTGTTGCGTATTTCAGAAAGCTCCCGCTGATACCCTTCTTTAACGGCATCTATCTCCCGTTTTTTCTCTTCGTCCGAGGCTTTTTCTTTTTCCTGAAAATCAGCGAGCATCTGCTGATAGCCGGAAGAAGACATGGATTCAAGTTCTTTCAGTTTTATCCGGTAGGAATTTTCAAAAACGGTTCTGTCGTTTTCGTATTTTTCGCCGATGCGCTGTTTCTCGGCGTCAAGCTCCCTCCGGGCTTTTTCGTTAAATTCTTCAATCTTTTTCAAATAATCGTCTTCTATTTGTTTTCTGAATTTTTCAAGCTGCTCTTCCTTGGCTTTATACAATTTTAAAAATTCCTGCATTTTGTGCTCGTAGCGCTCTCTAAGCACAAGGTCTTCCTGTTCAAGAACAACCCTATTTTTTTCTATCAGCTCTTTTTCAAGCATTTCATGGCGCGTCCTGAGAGCGTTTTCTTTCTGGATAATGCTTTCTTCGTGCTTTTTTAAAATAGCCTCGGTTTCCTCGTTCACAAGCTCGCGCATTTTCTTGGTTTCATCTATCAGGTTCAGCTTGAGCCTGCCTGTTTCCGCCTCTTTCTCCGAGAGCTCGTTTTTCAGGGTTTTTATTTCCTGTTCAAGCTGGGCTCTTGCCTGCCGCCAGTGCGACGCCTCCTCGTTTAAAATCTGTTCCCTGAGTTTTGCCTTCAGCTCGGTTTCCATGGCTGTCTGCGTTTTCCAGTTTTCCTCCCACGTTTTCATGGTGGACTGCCATTTTTTTAAAACCTCGTCTTTTTGCTCCGCCTGGGTCGTGAGGGAGCGGACTATGCCGGCCTTGTTCTTGTTGTCTTCTTTAATTCTTGCGTTTTCATCCTGAAGCAGGTGAATTTTTTCAACGGCCCATCTGAGGGCAAGGCGCGCCGTTTCAACGTCGTTTATTGAAGACGGGTCAAGTTTGGGTTCATTTTCCATATTCATTATTCCTCCCGAAAAACAGAAGAAAAAGTTCCAAAACACATAGTAATAATACAATAAAAACCGGACGCAAAAAATTATAACAAAGAGGTGTTTATAAAATATTAAATTATTGTGTCAAAGGAAGGCGAAAAGGCACAGAGGCGAAAGGGGTAAGTATATAAACCACGGAAATATCGGTTTCTTAGAATTTCGGACGAAGGGCTTTTCCGCTGCGTATGCAGGAAGTGCAGACATAGGCGGATTCCACAATCCCGTTTAAAACCACTTTCTGCTTCTGGAGATTGGGCTTGAAAATTCTTTTTGAAGCCTTGTGCGAGTGGCTTACAGAATTGCCGGATTTCGGCCCCTTGCCGCAGATTTTACATTTGAATGCCATAATCTAACATTATACCATTTTCTCGCTGGGGAAAATTGGTAAAATAAATAAGACTTAAAAGATAACCGGAAAACGGTAATCAGGGAGAATTGGGAGGATAAAATGTCTGTTAATAAAGAGAAAATCAAAAATATCGTCTGGCTGGGGCATGCAAGCTTCAGGATAGAAAGCTCCGGAGGAACCGTTATTTACATTGACCCGTACAAGTTGAAATCTCCGGAGAAAAAAGCGGATGCAATACTTGTCACTCACGATCATTTTGACCACTGTTCAAAGGAAGACATTGAAAAAATCGCCAAGCCCAATACAGAAGTGTTCGGCCCATCTTCTGTTAAAAAAAGCGGTTTGAATCTGAAATTCAATGAAATGAGCCCCGGGCAGAGACAGGCTTTTAAAGACATGGAAATAGAAGCGGTTCATTCCTACAATACGGATAAAAATTTTCATCCCAAAAATTCCGGCAATCTGGGATATATAATCGCGGTTGACGGAGTCAGGATATATCACGCCGGAGACACGGATTACATACCGGAAATGAAAGGCATAAAAACGGACGTGGCGCTTCTGCCCGTGGGCGGAACGTATACGATGGACGTGAATGCCGCTATTGAGGCGGCAAAAGCAATAAGCCCCGGAATCGCCGTTCCCATGCACTGGGGCAGCATAGTGGGTTCAAGAGAAGACGCAATGAGGTTCAGGACTCTCTGCGCGGCGTGCGAAGTGGAAATACTTGACCCGGAAAAATGATGAAATCGCATACGACCTATATCTGGATGAACACACAGGAGCGGTATCAGATAGTCAACATCACGGATAAGGTGGAGGAGGAACTCGCAAAAAGCGGGATAAAGGAAGGCATTTGTCTGGTCAATGCTATGCACATAACTGCCAGCGTGTTTATAAACGACAATGAAAAGGGGCTTCACAAGGATTTTTTGCAGTGGCTTGAAGAACTTGCGCCTTATTCAAAAGCCGGATACAACCATAATATGACCGGCGAAGACAACGGGGACGCTCATCTCAAGCGCACCATCATGGGGCGGGAAGTGGTTGTTGCTGTTACAAATGGCAGGCTTGATTTCGGGCCGTGGGAGCAGATTTTCTACGGAGAATTTGACGGTCAGAGAAGAAAAAGAATCCTCGTAAAAATAATTGGAGAGTAAATGAAAAAACGCATATACTACTA
>JACQWV010000025.1 GCA_016209085.1 Elusimicrobiota bacterium | reverse complement strand
GTTTCTTTGAGTATGCGGTAGGCTTGTTTTTGCCGTTCAACCGGCCTGTCCCTGACAATGCCGATGATTTTATTCTCCCATGTCGTTGGTTTGTATTTCACCGGTTTTTCCTGAAGAATGTCTGAAATCTTGACTTTCAGGGCTGTTGACAGTTTTTGAAGCGTTGCCAGACTGATTTTCTTTGTCCCCCTTTCAATCTGTCCGATATAACTTGGATGTAAATTCGCCCTTTCCCCCAACTCTTCCTGCGACCAGCCCAATTTCATGCGATAAACCCGAACAGCGTTTCCTAATATAACATAAATATTCTTTTCCATAAACAATAATTATATTTTTGTATTAAGGCGTGCCTGTATTCCAGAGTCCTAAAGGTTTAAGATAAACAAACCTTTCAGTATTGACGAATAGTCAATAAGTTTATTAAATATATCAGATATGGAAAATTATTCGGGGCCGTTTTTTGCGCGCAATTTGGGAGGATAAATAAAAATGTAGCGGTCGTATTACCATACGACAAAATATTTGTAGCCGCAGCCCCGTATTTAATACGGGGTAGCCCGCGTTGATGCAACCTAAAGGTTGCGGCTACGAGGAGTGAAAAAATGAAAAAGATATTAGGAATAATAGTTTTTCTTTTTTTGTTTCAAAAAACAAGCAATGCCGGCTGGCAGATTCAAACAATTGACTCTGAAGGAATTGTTGGGGAACAAACCTCAATTGCCATTGATAGCCTTGGTAATCCTCACATCGCCTATTACGATAGCACAAACTCTGACCTCAAATATGCCCGCTGGACCGGAATATCCTGGAGCACTCAAATAGTAGACGCCAACGGATATAATCCGTCTATCGCCATAGACTCAAGTAATAATCCGCATATAGCGTATAAAGCTATTAGTCCTGATAACCTTATGTATGCAAAGTGGACAGGTTCATCATGGAGTTATCAGACGATAGAGGTCGGTAATGTCTTGGGATCAGGGGGTAATTCTATTATCCTTGATTCCGGTAATAATCCTCATATCTCTTATATGGTCAGCGATGGTTGTCTGAAATACGCCAGATGGACGGGTGTAGCCTGGAGCACCCAGACGGCTGACTGCACTAATATCCTCGCAGGTTTTCAATCTTTTATTATCCTTGATTCAAACAACTATCCCCATATTTCCTATTGGGAGGCGGTTACAGGTGACCTTGATACTTTGAAATACGCAAAGTGGACAGGTTCTTCGTGGAGTATTGATAACATATACAACAATGCCGGTGATTGTTCGCCTACTTCTATCGCTCTTGATTCTAGCGCTAATCCCCGGATTGCCTACATGGGTGTTGCAACAACCGGTGTGCTCAAATACGTAAAAAAGGTCGGCTCAAGCTGGCTGGCTGCTGAGACAGTGGATTCCGGAGGAACTGAGCAGGTGGGAGAATATCTCTCCATGAAATTGAATGCAAGCGGAAATCCTTGTATTTCATACTGCCACCGGTCTTCCTACTTGAAATATGCCAAATGGTCAGGGGTTTCTTGGAGCACGGAAACAGTGGCTGAGCTTGGCGGCAGCGCTGGTTGTCATAGCTCCTTAGCTCTTGATTTCGAGGGAAATCCTCATATCTCATACCATGATGGGGCCAACAGAGACCTCAAATATGCAAAATGGATTCCTGACCAGATTCCTGACCAAGAGAAAAAATACAAAACAACATTAGGTGATAATTTGTTCAGTCCAAGAACTGGTGGAACTGCAAAAATTAAATTTAATGTGCCGTCTTCTGGCAAGGTGTCTTTGAAAATATATGATTTGTCCGGAAAACTTGTCCGGACGCTTTTTGATAGCGATTCAGGCGCTGGAGATTTCCAAAAAGACTGGAACGGCAAAGATGACAGCGGCAGATATGTAGTTCCTGGAGTTTATCTCCTGCATTATGTGTATCCCGGCGGGAAAGAAGTCCGCAAGATAGGAGTGAAAAACAAATAAGACGCATGAGAACGAATAAGGTGAATATTTTCCGGTTCTATTCGGTTAATGATTTTTACCCATGTACCATTGTTTATGATGGTTTTTGAGATTTGATTTTAAAATAGGTTGAAGATTTTCTATTTCTATTTGAGGTTTTTTATGTTTAAAGAGATATTTGCCGGCATCAAGAATTTCTATGCCGATGATTGTGCCATTAGGCGCATAATTAATTGCTATGTCCTCGGTAAGTTGATGGGTAGTAATCTCAAACTTTCCTTCTTTAAAACGTATGTACGCGGCGTCTACTTTCGGGTCATATGTAATTTTCATAAAGCCTCCGGGTTAAAAATAAAAAGCATACACAGTAACAACAATAATTTCTTTGGCTTCTTCTTTGGTAATAGGCATTACCTGTTTAATGCGGTAAAAACTGTTACCCCAATGAGAATTATATTGAAAATTATACCGATAAGCAATGCGGCCATGCTTTACCAAAAATTTATCTCCTTTATATATAGATTCTGTAACCTCTTGTCCAGAAGCGCCACGTTCAATCATTTGCTCTTTAGCATGATTAGAAAAGGTAATTCTTTTCATCAGGAATTTTATATTATACCAATTTTCTTTTAGGAGTGAAAAAATGAAAAATTTTTTACAGTTTATTTTAAATTGTAGGGGTTTGATTTATCAAACCCGTTTTTATTTGGGTCGGATAAATCCGACCCCTACATTTTTGAGCCCCTACAAGTGGCGCCATTGGCGCCACTACTACAATGGCGATTTACATCGCCCGCTACAAGGCAGAGCAATCTCTGCCACTACAGAATGTCGCATAAATGCGACCGCTACATTTTTTTGCGGATTTACATCCGCCGCTACATTTTGGGCAAAGCAAGCTTTGCTACTACAATTTCTTCTGATTTCAATTTATCCTGTTTTTGCTCAGGAAAGCGGGGTGTTTTTAAAGATTCCGGTATCTCCTATTGCAGGCGGGATGGGAGATCTTTCTGCTGTTAATGACGCTTTTGGCATGTATTATAACCCTGCAGGCATTGCATTTACTCAAAAACCTGTTGTTTCATTGGCACAGCATGTTTATGTGCAGGACATAAGCGGAAATTCATTATCTTTTGTTTATCCTTTTAAGAAATGGGCCATTGGTTTGGCATCTACTCTTTTCTCAATGAAAGAAGAACCGATTTATGATTCATTCGGCAATCCAACAGGAGAAAGTTTTGGATATAAAGCCGGGATTTACCCTGTAACTGTTGCGAAAGCATTTGGTAATTTAGGTATTGGCTCTTCAATTAAATATTATTCCGAGACAATTAGTGAACAGAGCGGGACAATGACGTTTGACATAGGCGCGATATACAGGACCGGCCCTCTGCAATTTGGTTTTGCTTCTATGAATCTGGGTGGAAAGGTGTTTGATTATGATTTGGTAAGAATCCAGAGATTAGGCGCTGCATATTCTAAAGGCAAGTATGTTTTCTCCGCTGATATTAAAAAAGAGGGTCAATCCGGCAGTTTTGTGAATGCAGGTGCGGAGGTGGGGCTTGCGGATATGCTGAAATTGAGAGGCGGTTGGAGGTTTAAAGAGGATTTCGGCGGGTTGTGTTTTGGTCTTGGTCTGAAATTGGGAAACTTTAATTTTGATTATGCGTTTTTAAGTTACGGAGATTTGGGCAATACGCATAAAGCAGGGATTTCTTATTTGTTTGGGAAAAAAGAAAAGAAAGAAATTGAGAAACCTAAAGAAGAATTTGTTAAACCAGTTATTGAAAAGAAGGTTCCTCCGGTAATTCCGCCTGTTGTAAAATCAACAGAAGCAGTCAATATAGCGGTTGCGGAGTTTACCGGCAAAAATGTCTCTATGGCAGATGCTTCAATAGTGGCTGACTTTTTAAGGACAGAGCTGGTGAACACAGGTTTATTCAATGTAATGGACAGAAACAATATGGAAACTGTGCTTGCTGAGCAGAAATTTCAGGCCAGCGGATGCACTGAACAGCAATGCGCTGTTGAAATGGGAAAACTGCTGAATGTTCGTCAAATGGTCATTGGCTCGCTTTCAAAACTGCTGGATACTTATTACATCACAGTGAATTTAATTGATGTGCAAACAGGAAGAATCATTGCGTCTTTTGACCAGGAAGCCTCATCAGCCAAGGAATTGAAGCAGGCATGCAGAACCCTTGCGCAAAAATTATCCAAAAGGTAACAGTTACCTTTATTACCTTTTTCCTATTTTTTACTGTGCCCTATGCTGTGGCATTAAAAAAGGGGGACATGGCTCCTGATTTTGAACTTAAAGATTTGAATGGAAATAATGTTACCATAAGCGAAATATTAGAGGACAACAAGCCGGTTATCCTTTCTTTTTTCGGAACATGGTGCGATATTTGCGTTAAGGAAATACATGATTTTGAAGACATCGCTAATAAAGAGGGCATACTTGTTTATCTTATAGGCATAGATGATGGAAAAAAGAAAATTGAAAGATGGGCGGCTAAACACAGGATTATTTTTCCGATATTGCATGACCCGAAAGGTAAAATAACCGGGAAAAAATATGATTTATTCAGGGGAGCGTTTCTGATAATTCCAAAAATGGTCGTAATTTCTCCGGCAGGGACCATTGAACACGTGTCTGAAAGTTACAGCAAAGAAAAAATGGCTTCATTAAAAACTGCCCTGTCGCAAATTAAAACCAAGGACTGGAATAAGCCGGTTGAACTGGCTATTTTTTTCACAAATTCCATAAACGGCTATTTAGAATCATGCAACTGCTATAAACATCCTTACGGCGGATTTGTGAAATTTGTTTCCTGGCTTAAACGGCAAAGGGCCAAATACTCTCATCACATTTTGCTTGATTCAGGAGATTTCTTGCCGCATTCGGTTTCTGATAATTCAGCCAAATTTATATTTAAAGCTCTTGAAATTACAAAATACGATGCCATAGCCCTTGGTGACCAGGACATTTATTATCCCGGAATAATTGAAGCCGCAAAAAACAAAAAGTTTCCTTTTATTTCCTCAAATTTGGAGTGGTGCGATTTCCTCGCTTCAACCTCACCCTATCGGGGCAAAGCAAGCTTTGCCACTACAGAGAATGGAGAGGGGAATTGCGAATCAATAGGCGCGTTTAATAAAGTAATGATTCTGAATGGCGTCAAAATAAGAATAATGTCTTTTCTCAATTCAGAAGCTTTTTTTCTCTATCCGGAGGAATTTATTGGTAAAATAAAAATAGCTAATCTGCGGGAAATTCTTAAACAAGGCAAAAACGCGGATTTCCTTATTCTTCTTTCTCACTCCGGCGCGGATTATGACAAAAAAATAGCCCAGGAGTTTGATGGAATAGATTTGATTATAGGCGGACATTCCCAGACGCTTTTAAATAAGCCGATTAAAATCAATCAAACGTTGATTGTTCAGGCGGGCGGCAATGTACAGCATGCCGGAAAAATTATTTTAAAATTTGATAAAGAGAAAAAACTTGTGAATGCGGAGTATGAGGCTGTTCCTCTGGTAAATGATGTCCCTGATGACCCTGAAATAAAGGCGTTGATTGAAGAACAGAAAAAAGAGCAAATAGAAAAATAGGAGGTTTTTAAAATGAAAACAAAAGTTATGTTAAATTTAACGATTTTTTTCTGGATTTTCATTTTTATAGCTGCAATCCCGGCTGATTCAAAAACAGATAAAACCATGCCAGAGCCGCCTTCAGGCACAAAGCCTGCTGAGCCGGCCGTGCCGGGCGAAAAACCAGCAGAGCCTGCTGTTCCTGGAGAGAAAACTGAAACAGATAAACCTGATACTTCTCAAGATGATAAATTAAGAAACGGGTCGGATAAATCCGACCCCTACAAAGACGATAAAAAACCTGAGGATAAAGAAAAATCTGATAAGAAACAAAAGAAAGACAAGAAGGATAAAGCCAAAAAAGACAAGTCTAAAAAAGGTTCTAAATTAAATCCGTCTTTATCTGCTTCGCCTGCTTCTCAAGGGGCAGGAGCCGGCGCGGCCGGAGGCGTTCTTGGCAGGATACTCGGAATATTCGGCGGTTCCGGCGATAAGGAGAAACAAACTAAAAGTTCCGCGACAATAACCGGCGCGAGCGTATCCACTGCAACGCTGGCGGGCAGGCCCGCCGCTGCAACAACCTTGTTTTCACAAGGAAACGGCCCTAAAATAGCTGTGTTTGATTTTGAGGGACAGTCCGGTCCGGAATTTGCGGACTATCTTTCAGAAGCGTTAGGCGCAAAGGGGTTTAAAGTTTACAACAGAAACGTGTTTAAAGAAAAAGGCCTGTCAGGGATTCAAATCAACAGAGTCGTAATAAAGAAAATTTCAAATGAAGCAGGCTGTGACTATCTTGTAACCGGCAAAATCAGCAAGAAAACAGAAACTCTTTTTATAATTTCAGTTTTCTTGAAAGACGGCAAAAACGCGGATATTAAAATGACTCATTTTGTGAAGATTAAAGACATATCAGAAATTAAAAAAGGCGCGGAACAGGCCGCTGAAAAAATCAAAACTGTGGCAAATTAGCGGTATGTCTATCCGTTCAGTCTTTTTTTCCACTCAGTTATGGCGTTGAGCGCGTTGATCGGCGTGAGATTGTCAACATCTATGCGTTTTATTTCTTCCAGCACGGGGTGGGATGAAAACATGGGCAGCATCGGCTCTTCAAAATCCCCGTCGGTTTTTATCTCAATGTAATTCCTGGCTTCCAGTTCCGCCAGGATTTCTTTTGAGCGCTGTATGCACGCGTCAGGCAGTCCCGCCAGATGTGCCACGTGTATTCCATAGGATTTGTCGGCCGGGCCCGGCAGAATTTTGTGCAGGAACACCACTTCTGTTTTGCCCAGGGTATTTGTCCATTCCTTTACGGCCACGTTGAAATTTTTTATTTCAGGGAATTTCTCGGCAAGCTCGGTAAGCTCAAAGACTCTCCGAGGGCAAGGCGGTCATGCGCGCCTATTCTTGTCATTATCCTGTCTGTGATTCCTATCCTGGCGGATTTGGCCGGCACAAAACTTCCCATCTGCGCCATTATGACAAGCAATGCGTTCTGCCTGAGGTACACGCTTTTTCCGCTCATGTTCGGCCCTGTAAGAATTATGGTTGAGTTTTCCGCGCCCAGAGACAGATTATTCGGCACGAAAGCTCCGCCGGGCAGGTTTTTTTCAACTATGGGATGCCTGCCTTCTTCAATGTAGAGTTCATTGCCGGTCGTAATCTCCGGTCTTGAGTACTCGTATTTGACGGCCGAGACTGCCAGGGAATAAAACGCGTCCAGTTCGGAAACGCACATTGCAAAAATTTTAAGCTCTTTAAGATTCTGCAGCAGCAGGTCCCTGATTTCCTGAAAAATGGACGTTTCAAGTTTTATTATTCTTTCTTCCGCGCCCAGGACTTTTGATTCTATTTCTTTGAGCTCCTGCGTTATGAATCTTTCAGCGTTTACGAGGGTCTGCTTGCGCGTGTAATAATGAGGGACTTTATGCAGGTGAGCTTTTGTTATTTCAATGTAATATCCGAAGTTGTTATTGAAGCCCACTTTTAGCGAGGGGATGCCTGTTTTTTGTTTTTCAGCGGCTTCCAGGTCTATGAGAGTTTTGCGGCTGTTTTTTCTGGTATTTCTTAATTCGTCCAGTTCCGCGTTATAGCCTTCTTTTATGACCCCGCCGTCCGAAATCCTGGCCGGAGGATTTTCAACCAGGGCTTTTTCCAAAACTGCTCTGAGACCGCCCAGCGTCCCGGAGACGGAATCAAGTTTGCCTGCTATTTCAGGGGAAAATTCAAAGAACGAGCCCTGTCCGAGAACGGACTTGAGTCTGGGTATCTGGTAGATTGCCCTTCTGATGGAAGAGGCGTCTCTCGGCGCCGCGCTGGAATTTGCTATTCTTCCGAGTATCCTTTCAATATCCGGGATTTGACAGAGCAGGTCTCCCAGCGTTTCTCTCGGCCCCGGGTTTTCCGCAAGAAAAGACACGAAATCCTGCCGTCTGGTTATTTCATAAATGTCTGTCAGAGGCTCAAGTATCCATTTTTTCAGCAGTCTTGAGCCCATGGGAGTTCTGGCATTGTCAAGAATTTCCCAGAGAGAGGCCTTGCCTGTGTTATCCTCGGAATCCGTCAGTTCCAGGGTCTTAACGGCTGATTCGTCCATCTGCAGTTTGTTTGAAGGTTCAAAATATACGGGTGAAAATATCTGTTTTATCCCCGGCTGGGTTTCCCTGACGTAGGAGATTATGTGAAGACAGGCTTTCATAGCGGGCTTGTGGTTTTGCCATATGCTTTGCTGGACCCAGTCAGGTTCCTGTTCCGGCCGTTCGCAGAGCTCACGGCGCCGATTGCGGACAATGCCGCCCTGTTCCGACCGCTCCGGAGCGTCCGGAGAATACGCTGTTATAGCCGTTTTCGGAAACAGAATGCCCCTTTTTTTAAGCTCGTCAAGGTCTTTTGAGTCAATTATTATCTCCGATGGCGATGTTTTTGACACAAAAGAGCGCAGGTGATAATAATGGGGGTCGTTGAGATTCTGGGTCGCAAAGAACTCTCCTGTGGAAACTTCTATGCACGCGGCGGCCCACCCGACTATGTCAATGTGAACCGCCAACAGATGATTTGAGCGTTTTGTTTCAAGAAAATCTTCTTCTATCAGCGTTCCCGGAGTCAGGAGCCTTACGACTTCTCTTTTTTTCAGTTTTGTTTTTTCGTCTTCCCCTTGTGAAATCTGTTCGCAAATAGCCACCTTGTAACCGGCGTCAAGCAGTCTTGAAACATAACTCGTATGTGAGTGATACGGAATCCCGCACATAGGCGCTCCCTGTCTTGACGTGAGAGCTATTCCCAAAACGGAGCTGGCTGTCCTGGCATCCTCGTAGAACATCTCGTAAAAATCGCCCAGTCTGAAAAACAGAACGGCATGGGGGTAGGAATTTTTAAGCGCCTGGTACTGCTGCATCAGAGGGGTATCCGGAACTTCAATTTGTTTCATAATTATCAGTATATTTTACCAAAATATCTTTCGCTTCCTGAAGGGTTTTTGCCGACATGAACATGGCCCTGATATAGGAACTGTCGGGAAAGCCCTTGAGCCAAAATCCCGCGAGTTTTCTGGCTTTGGTTATTCCGGAAGGTTCTCCGTAAAGTTCAACGTTCATGGAGAGAAATTTTAAGAACAGTTTTATCTTTTCTTTCATGTCCTGCCGCAAATTGCGTTCCTCAATTCCCATCGCGATATCCCTGAAGACGAAAGGGTTTTCCACAGCTGCTCTTCCTATGGCAACGCCTGCGCAGCCGGTCGCAATGATTTTTTCAGCGTCAGCGGCTGTTCTGACTCCGCCGTTGCCTATGACCGGCAGTTTGACGGCTTTTGCCGTTTGTTCAATGCCGGCATAATCAACCGGCCCCGCATGGAACATTGAAACCGGCCTTGCATGCACTGTTACGGCTGAAGCGCCCGAGTCTTCCATGATTCTTGCAAGACGCGGAGACAGCAGTTCGTTCTGGTTCCAGCCCGTCCTGATTTTGACTGTTACGGGTATTTTTACCAGTTTCGTTGTTCTTGAGATTATTTCAGACAGAAGAGACGGGTTCTTCATAAGCAGGGCGCCCGAACCCGAACGCATTATTTTTTTGACCGGACAGCTTGCGTTTATGTCTACGATGTCCGCGCCGTAATCCTCGGCGGCCAGGGCCGCCTGAGCCATTGCCTGCGGTTCCGAGCCGAAAATCTGAACAGCCACGGGATGTTCCATGGGAGAAAGTTCAAGCATTTTCAGGGATTTCCTGTTCCGGTATTTCAGACTCTGGCAGGAAACCATTTCCGTTGTGACAAGGCCGGCCCCTCCCTCGGCGCAGAGCGTTCTGAAGGCGGAATTGGTAATGCCTGCCATCGCGCTTAAAACAAGATTGTTTTTAAGTTTCAGTTTCCCGATATGGATTTCTTTTATTCGCATTTTGTTTTTTATGGTTTTAGGGAATAGGCTCCGTCGTGGCTTACGGAAAAATCTTTAGAGTCTCTTTTCCTGACCGGATTGATTTCAGAGAGAGGAGCGCCTGTTTTCTGAAGAACTCTTATTTGAAACTCACCGGCCCCGGCTTCTTCGTCAAGCAGGGAAGAAAGCGTTTTCCGCTTGAATTCAGCCGGATTCGCAGGCTTTGATTCTTTTGCCGGTTTTTCCCCGGGGAGAGGAATCATTTTGGTTTTCTGCGCGGTCTTCGTTAAGTTTCCGGCAAGATGAAAAGATTGGTGAGCGATTATTCCCGCGCACCAGGTGATTGATTTATACGCGTTGTCCGGGGAAATCAGGACTTCCGGGATGTTATCTATGATTCTGAAATCCGTCCTGTCGGCTTTCCTTATCTGATAGACGGATTTTCTTATGAATAAAAACGAATCGCGGTCATAGAGCCATATTAATTTCAGGGAATTCGTTATGTGTTTTTTGAATTCCTCGTCTCCGGCTATGTTAAGAGCGGAGCCCGGAGCAGCGGGCTCAAGGAAAATTTCCGGTTTGGGCGCTTCTGCGGCGGGTTTTGGAGCAGCCTGCTCCGGTTCTTTGACATGAAATTTTCTCACAGCCGTTACTATCACAAGCGAGGCGGCCGCGAACAGGGCTAACAGAAGAATTTTGGCGCGCTTTGGAATATGTGACATAATTAACCCAAATTCTTCAGTTGGAATTTGGGAATATTTATAATTCCGAAAAACTCAGGCGAATTTTTTTATGCGCCTATTTATCAATAAAAATCATAGACAACTGAGTTTTTCGGGTTACTGCTGTTTAAAAGCCTTCAGGTATGATTTATAAAAGGCCTCAAGCTCTATGTCGGGATCCTGAAATTCAAGCAGGTGTTTCTTGCATCCCCGTCTGGAACATATTTGCACCTGCCCGCCGTGCCACAGGTCAAACGATACCATTTGAGCGCCGCATATGTCGCATTTTCTGCTGCTTTTGAGGTCTTTCTTGCAGAACAGGCATCTGAAGCCCGCTATTTTCCCTCTGGGGACGTTAATAACGGTCTGAATCTTATAGCTTCCGTAAAGAGAACTTAAATATAACGGCGCATTTCTGCCTGCATAAGTCATGGTTACGGCAATAGACGGCTTTGAATCAATTTTGTTCTTCGCATCCATGAGAGATTTTTTGCAAAGAGGACACTTAACCAGAACATTTATCATATTAACCTCCGCTGGCGGGACTGTTGCACCCACTATTTTAGCAAAATGCGGGGTGTGCAAAAAACCCTTGAAATTTCCGGTTTTGTCTGCTATAACATAAGTAGAGATTAATTAGAGCCAAGTATTTAAGGGTTGATTTTTAAAAGCCTTGGCCGCTTGATGAGCATAGCTCTTGAGGCGGCGCTGGCATAGCCTTGTAAATAATTGGCATGTTTGGTTTTCTTGTTTTCAAAAGCGAAATCGGAGGGTCTATGGATACCAATGAAAATGAAGGCAAAGAAAAAAAGTTAGGAATTCTCGGAATTTTAAGATCCGCCGGACCCAGAAAAAGCTATTGGTGGATACAGATAGTTTTTCTTTTGATTTTCCTTGCAGGCGGCGGGATTTATTTCGCCATTGTCTCAGGAAAAGCCGCTCATAAGCTTGTGGGAGGCGATTCATATACCGACCTGAGTTCGGGCGCAAAACACGGGTTTTTCGGGGATGCCGTAGTAAAGTTTATGAATTACTTCGCCGCTGAAGAAAACGCTCAGACCGCGAACCAGACCGGGGCGGGGAAAAACGATTTCAGCTCTGAAAATCAGGCTGAAAAAAACGCTCTGGACAATCTTGACTCGGCAGACGCGTCGGGAACAGGAAGCGACGGCTCTCAGGGCGTCGGTTCCGCAAAACAGGCGGGGCTTGGCAGCCGCAGTTCAACAGGAGCCGGCTCCATGCAGAGGCTTATTCCCAAATCTTCATCCGTGCTGGCTGACGCGGGCGGGAAGCCGCAGACTTCCGGTCTCGGTTCATTCGGAGGCGCTTCAGCAGGCAGGCCTTCTTTTGAGCGGACCGACAGCAGGCAAACACGCGCCTCAAAACCGGTTTCAGGAACCAAACATGCGGCTCTTGAGGGGCTTAAAGGCGCTTACAAGGCAAATTTATACGGGGCAAGGATTGCCTCCAATGACGCGGCAAGGAACTGGACTGCCAGAAGTTTTGACGGCGCCAGCGAGGCATCTTCTGCCATTAAATATGACGAGAAAATGAAGCGCGAACTGGACAGAATAAACCCGAATTCAATTCCCCAGTATTTAAGGGACCAGGATTTGAGCGGCGCTGATTCCATTCAGACCCCCAACATGGAGAAGCCAAAAGAAACCGATGAAGGAAACGACCCTTCTGAAAAGGATTCCTTGACCAAAGACATGATGA
>JACQWV010000024.1 GCA_016209085.1 Elusimicrobiota bacterium | reverse complement strand
TCTGGAAAGAGAATACAATCTGCGTCTTGAGAACGCGGTGCAGGCGCAGACCGAACACGTTTTTGACGACCTGGATTTTCTCAGGAGGAGAAACGACGAGCTTTCCAGAACCCTCAAGTTCAAGGAAGAGGAACTGGAAAGTGTTAAAGGCGATCTGGCCTCAGTTGAGAGAAAATGGTCCGAAAAAATGAGAAATCTTGAAAGGGATGTGATTGCAGGCAAAGCGGCTGAAATAGAAGAGCAATTCAGACAGGAAAAAGCCAAAATTGAAGCGCAGTATCAGGGCCGCGCAGACGAGCTTGAACAGGAATATCTCAGAAAATGCGGGGAGCTTGACAAAACTTTTGAATACAAATGCGAGCTGCTGAACCAGGAGATGTCGGACCTGAAAAATACGGCCGCATTCTTAAGAAAAGAATTGTCCGCCTCGCAGGTGAAAATCAACGAGCTTGAAAACGAGGTAATATTAAGAGAAAGGGCTGCTGCCGAGAACGCGGGCAGGGCGCTTTCGGAAAAGCTCAAGATAACCGAGCAGCATCTCTTAAGGGCTGAGGAAGAGTACAAAAAAGAGCTTGCCGCCTGTTACGCGAAATTCAACGAGCTTGAGGACGAGCTCATGTCAAACAGAAGGGAATATAAGGAAGACCTGGACAGGAAGGAAAAAATTCACCTTGAAGAAACGGATGTGAAAATCAGGGGAGCGGTGTCAAGAGCAACCGAGGCGATGTCGGAAAAGCTCAGGATGGCCGAAGAAGCCCTGATGAGCCTGGAAGACGAGTCCAGGAGGGAAATAACCGGCCTTCACGAGAGACTGGGCCAGGTTGAAAACGAACTTATATCAAGGCAGAGGGAATACCAGGAAAAGACTGCGCAGGCGGAAAAAACGCACATGGAAGAGATGGACATGAAGGTAAAGGAGGCGGTGTCAAAGGCGGTTGAAGCCCTTTCCGATAAACTCAGGATAGCCGAAGAGGAACTGATAAGGATCGCGGAAGATTCCAGAAAAGAAGTAACTTTCCTGGAGGATTCTTTCAGGAGCGAGAAGGAAAGACTGCTTGAAGAAATTGAGAGAAGAGAAAAACAGATAGAGGCGTTGTTGAGCGAGCAGATGGACGGCTCTGCCAGGGAAAAACAGTTCCGTGAGCAAATCACAAACTGTGAGAAGCAGATGGCGGACAAAGAAATACAGATGGCGGAGCACAAAAGAAATATTGAAAAAGGATATATCAAAAAAATGGCTGAAATTGAGGAGCT
>JACQWV010000056.1 GCA_016209085.1 Elusimicrobiota bacterium | reverse complement strand
CGTCTGGTATGGACCCATGATGTAACAACAACACTGACAGTTCTTGAAGATATGCTCAAAGAACTGGACGGGGTGGCAAAGAAGATTATTTCAGACAATCCAAAGTGTTTTGCCCTTGAGGCCTCAAAGTACGAACCCCTGTTAAACCCTGCGTATGAAAGATTTGCCGCACATTACGGGATCCAGATTGAATGTCTTCCGCCCCGGACTCCGGAACTCAAGGGTAAGGTCGAGAGGATGATGCCCTTTGTCAGGAGAATATACCAGGCTCATGGAGATGCATGGTACGGGATTGCCGAATCACAGGACTATATCGACAAAAAGGTTGCAATTGCCAATCAACGGATACACGGCACCACGCGCAGAAGACCTGTTGATGTATTTTCAGAAGAAGAAAGAGCGGCATTAAAGTCTCTGCCTGCCATTGCCTATGAGCTCGAAGAGTTTCATGAAGGCCCGGTGAGAAAAGACGGGCACGTCCGTTTCCGCAACAAATACTATTCTGTAGAGGAGGACTATTGCGGTCAGGAGGTGATCGTAATAGGAAATTCCAAACAGGTATCAGAAGGTGATCGTAATAGGAAATTCCAAACAAGTATCGATCTATCATAAGGGCAAACTGATAGAGGTGCATAACCGGATAACCGACCCGTATATATCCAAAAGCACAAAAGATTGCCACAAGGCCCCGTGGGAGCGGTCAATCAGGGAAGGCTCTCACTATCGAAAGGCAGCGGTAAAGCTTGGCCCTTATGTGGAAGAGGTTGTGGTAAGACTACTAAAACAGGGCAACGGGTTTATTGATACGAGAAAGATATGGGGGATACTGGCCCTTGATAAGAAGTACAGCGATGTGCAAATAAACGAGGCCTGCAGGAAGGCTTTATCCGTAGAGGCTTACGGCTACAGGAGCATTCTGACATTGCTGGAGCTTCAAGCAGAAGCGCTGACAGAGCAAGAGACAGGCAAAGACGCCCTCCCGCAACACACAAAAACATACAAATTCACAAGACCCATAGAGGAGTATCAAGAACTTTTAATCCCAGGAGGTAACGATGAATATCGAGACGGTCAGCAGACAGCTTAAGACATTGAAACTCCATACGGCATCAACAGAGTTGCAAGAGGTGCTTGCAAATCACAAAAAGGCTGTTTCCCTGTCATGGATCAGTGAACTGCTGGAGCGTGAGGTTGACGCCCGCAGAGAAAAATCCCTGATGGCGAGAATAAAGAAGGCCAATTTCCCTGAGATCACCACATTGGAGACATTCGACTGGGACTTCAATCCGGAAATCAACGAAGGACATATCCGGGAACTGGCCACACTGAACTTTATTGCAAACAATCAGATATGTCTGTTGCTTGGTCAGCCGGGCACAGGGAAAACACACCTTGCGCTTGCCATTGGAGTGCTTGCAGCAAACAGAGGGTATCGTGTCTACTGCAACAACTTAAAGAAGTTGAGCGAGGACATACTTCAGGCCAAGATAAAAAACAACCTCAACTTCTTATTCAAAAAGATCCTGTCAGCCAGGCTCTGGATTCTGGATGATTGGGGAGTAACCACCATGACCCGTGAGATTGCCGAAGAGGTTTTTGATCTTTTGGACAGAAGAAAATACAGCTCGGCCATGATACTGACATCAAACCGGGATGTAGATG
>JACQWV010000038.1 GCA_016209085.1 Elusimicrobiota bacterium | reverse complement strand
CGGGTGTCAGAGAATACCTGTTGACGAAATGGTGAAAATTTTTGAAAAACACAGTTATAAGGAATTTGATTCCAATGAGTTGAGGGCTTCCCTGAAAAAAGAGGGCATTTGGGGGCTTAAAAAATACGATAAATACGCTGAAATAGTTGATCCGGCCAAATTTGACAGAACTCCGAAATTCGGCGCGGATAAGGCCCAAATCGGCGTGCTTTTGCAAAAAAACAGAGACGGCTTTTTTTACGTGTCAAAGGTCTTTAAGAATTCTTCGGCTGACAGGCTTGAATTAAAAGAGGGCGCCAAACTTCTGAAAATAGACAGAACTCTTGCAAGCCGGCTTTCCGAACTTGAAGCAGAATTCCTCCTGACAGGCAAAGCAGGGACCAGACTGCACGCTATTTTTGAAGCTGAAAATGGCAAGGTTTTAAAATTGGGCCTGGAAAGAGGCCATGGATTCAATCCCATGGTATGGGGGACAATGACTGAAACCGCCGGATATGGGTACATAAAAATTTCAGCCTTTGTCAAAAACATAAGCCGTATCCTTGAAAAAGAAGCGCTTGTCCTGACAAAAGCGGGGGCGCATACTCTGATTCTGGACTTGCGCAGCGTTTCAGCCGGCTCGTTTGAAGGAGCGGCAGAATGCGCGGGAATTTTTATAGGCAACGGGCGGGGGCTTTTCACAATAGATTCAAGGCACAGGGGTTATGCGGCTGCGTTCTCGGCGCGGCCCGGCATAAGCGCGTTTTCAAAAACAAGATTCATAATTCTGGTCAATTCCCAAACTTCCTCATCCGCAGAAATATTCGCCCAGACAATGAAAGAACTTCTGGGAGCAAGAGTATTCGGAACTCGTACCGGCGGGAAAACAAACAGCTAAACGACAGTGAATAGTGATTAGTTTTTTTACTTACCACTAACCACTCGCCACTGTAGTTAAACACTCGCCACTCACCACTAACCACTGAAGTTAAAGGGTGCGACGAGAGACCCTTGACAATTATCAACTTTTCTTTTACACTATAACCATGAGGATGATATTTTTTGCAGCCCTTTCGCTGGCTTTTTCCCGGAACTCTTTTCTGTTCAGCCAGCAGCCTGCGGAATTTACCGAGCAGGAGATTAAGATAATTCAGTCCTGCGAAGAGAATATTACAAACAAAGTTTATTCTCCGGTTGAGGCCGACAAGTGCCTTTCTTACCTTCATGCCGAGAACGACAAATTACTGGACAAGCTTTATGACAAAAAACCGGATGGAACCAGGAGAGCGGAATTGATTCTCAAGTATGAAAACGCTTTAAAAGAACTGGGCGATTTTTACGAAGACAATCCGCGCGAAGATCTTATTCAGAAAAAACTGATAAAGTTGCTTGAATTTGACTATGAGGCAGAAGGCTGTTCACTCTGCGATATCGGTATGGGCCCCCAGCCTGAGAAAATCGGGGAATGGGCGGGGAAACATGCCCCGGCTCATTCCAATAAAACGCTCAGCGCCATCAAGACATGGAAAGCCCTCCCCAACGTTCGCACTCAGTCTCTTGGAAAATACGGCTACACCGAGGCAAACTGGGCTGATAAAACCATAAGACAAAGAGCCGCCACGCTTGTGGCAGACGAAATTTTGCAGGAAGAACTGACAAAAGACAACAGGAAAGAACTCCGGAGAGCGGCGGATGACATCCTGTTCTTGCTTGACGCCGGCATGCAGGAAAGGCTGGAAGAATATTTTAAAGATTCCAAAGAACCGGC
>JACQWV010000054.1 GCA_016209085.1 Elusimicrobiota bacterium | reverse complement strand
TTAATCGAGGAAGATAAATAAGGCTATGTCTAAACTCGGCAGGAATATTCTCTTGTTTATGTGCTTTGGCTTGTTGGCCGGTTGTGCGGGGATTGTATTGTTGTGCACCACTTAAGAACTGAACAGGTATAATAGTAAAGGTATTCGCAAGCAAAAATGACACAACCGGAAAATTTAAAAAATTATGACAAAACGTGAAAAAAAGAAACTCATTAAAAATAATAAAAGAAATCTTTATCTTGCGGCTTGGGAAACTGAAAAAAACCGCGGGATGTCGCTTTCAGCCTTTTGCAGGACTTATGGATTGTCCAGAAAAACTTTTTATCGCTGGCTTGGAAAAGAAATTAAGGCGAAAACCATAAATCGCGTGAATCCAATTTTAAAAGCCAAAGCAATTGAGATATATCTGCGTTATAAAGGCACATGGTGTGCTGAGACAATTTCAATGACGCTTAAAGGCATGTTAAGCGCTTCTACAATACGCAAACTGGTCGCTCCTTACAAGCAAATGATGAATTTTAAAATTCCCCAGACAAAACATGAGACCTATATTTTAGGAACAGCGGCGGTTCCGAATGAAGTTTGGTCGGTTGATTGGACCGAATATAAAATACGAGGAAAAAAGTTTTTTATTTTGTTTTTTATGGACGAGGCGTCAAGGTTTTATCTGGGCTGGTATATTTTTACTGCAACACCAACTGGTGAAGACGTCGCATTTTGTTTGAAAGATATTTTTGTAAGATACGAGTCCAGGCCTCTTATCATAAAGTCGGACAGGGCTAAAGTGTTTTCCTGCGCTCAATGGATTACTTTGTTGCAGGAAAATGATATTGAGCCTTATAGAATACGGCCGCATTGTCCTCAGGACCAGGGCGTTATTGAAAGAGGCATGCGGGAAGTGAAAACATGGGTGCGAGCCAATGCGCCAAAAAATCTGATAGAGCTGGATATTTGTTTAAATGAGGGGATGTTTATGCTGAATTTTTTAAAGCCAAAAATTGTTTTGAACGGGGATGTGCCTGCGGCAGTTTATTTTAACAAAACTGCGAAGATTATTTCTCATATTTCGGAGGATTTATGTTTGGCAAAGTAATGGCCAGGTTCATTTTTACAATAGCATTTATAGCAGGACTTTCATTATCCGGCTTTTGCGAAGTCTTAATTATCTCGTGTGATGAGGTTCAAAAAATATTGGCGGATAAATCCGTAAAAATAATATTGGTTGATGTTAGAAGTTCTTTTGATTTTGAAAAGAAACATATATATGGAGCGTTGAATATCCCATACAACATCATAGACAAAGCCGGCTTGCCAAAAGATGGCACATTTGTATTATATTGTAGCAATGAAAAATGCCCCCTGAGTCATTTAGCCGCAAAAACCCTTGAATCTGCCGGATACACCAATCTTAAAGTATTAAAAGGCGGTTTAGAGGAATGGGAGAACAAAAATTTTCCAGTTGAATCAGGTGGGCAAATAAAAAAAATAAGACCTGTCGTCAAAATACATTCCATGACAGCATTGGCGCTTAAAAAAAATCTCAAGACCGGCAAATTAGTAGTTATAGATACCCGGCTGGAAAAAGAATTTCTGGCTGGTCACATTCCAGGCGCAAAAAATATTCCTCTTGAAAATTTAAAATCTTATATTTCCGAGCTTGACAATGCATTTGAGTTTGTAGTCTATGATAGGCAGAATAACAGGGCAATGAAAGCCGCAAAACTGCTTGCGGCAGAAGGTTTTAAAGTTTTTGAACTTTCAGGCGGATTGCAGGTGTGGTGTGCAAAGAAATATCCGCTTGAAACAGGGGCTGTCAAATGATTCACGGGAATAGAAAAAGACTTCCTTTTTTAAGCGTTCTATTAGGGTGCGCGATTTGTGTACTGCCGGATTTAGCCAAAGCCCAGATTTGCACTGAGGTGCGGCTTGAAATAAAACAGGAAGCCACTCTTGAAAGGGAAGCGTTTGACGCAGCGCTTGAAATACACAACAATTTTCCAAATTACGGTCTTGAAAACTTCAGGGTAAACATTATAATAAAAGACTCGCAGGGAAATTCAGCGGATAATCTGTTTTTTGTAAAAATTAGTTCAAAACAGGGCGTTAACGCCCTTGACGGGACAGGAATAGTTCAGCCAGCAAGCACAGCCACCATCCATTGGCTTATAATTCCAAGCACAGGCGCCGGAGGAATCAACCCGCTTGGCCTTAAATATTCGGTCAAAGCTGATATATCTTATAAACTCAGTGGCGTTTTACAATCAATTTCAACTTTTGAAGATTTTATAACCGTAAAGCCCCAGCCTGTTCTGAATCTTGAATATGTCCTGCCTTTTGAAGTGTTTTCAGACGAGCCGCTTACAGATGCTATAGAGCCGGTGGAGCCTTTTGCTCTTGGCGTGAGGGTTACGAACATAGGCTATGGCCCGGCAAAAAATTTTCAGATAAATTCCGGCCAGCCTGAGATAATAGAAAACGAACAGGGACTTGCCATAGATTTTAAACTGCTTGGCACCTATGTGGGGCAAAATAAAATTCCCGACACTTTACTTATTTCGTTCGGGGACATCCAGCCCGGTGGCGTCAGTCAGGCTTCTTGGATAATGTCCACCAGCCTTTCAGGAAGGTTTACTCAATTTAAAGCGACTTTTACGCATTCAGCCGAATTGGGCGGCGAACTAACTTCGCTTTTGCAAAGCGTTACTACATATACACTTATAAAAGATGTGTTAGTGGATTTGCCGGGCAGGGATTCGCATTTTGATTTTCTTGTGAATACAACCACGCCGCGCGGGGAGACTATGGAAAATCTCTTAAATGCCGGCGGTGAAATATTGCCAAATGTTATACTTGAATCAGACCAGATTTTGCCTATACCTGTGTATCATCTGCTTTCAGAACTTTCAGGAACACCGACAGCGGCCGACCCGGCATTATCGCTGAAAGTGAGTGAAGATGTCGCGCCCAGTTTATGGATTCATATTTCAACCCCGGTTAGTGGCGGCATGGCGCTTGCATCTGTAAAGCGTTCGGACGGCAAGACGCTTAGTTTCGCCAATGCCTGGATATCCCGGCATTTCAACAAACTCAATACCAGTTACAGTTACCGACTGAACATCCTGGATTATGATGCTCCGAAATTCGCAGAGTACAAGGCTGAGTTTTCACTGGAGTCCGTGAACCAAGCTCCTGGAGCAGTCACTATTTCTGCAGAATCTATTGGAAGCGGCGCCATTCGCTTGACTTGGGCCGCACCAGGAGAGGACGGCAATATCGGCGATATGATAGGAGCCAGATACCTGATACAGGCCGAGTTGGACGCGGGTGCCGCTTTCAATCCCGTAAACGCGCAGGCGCAGGTAAATATAACCACTAACACCAAGCCCGGCGTAATACAGAGTTATGTGGTTTCGGGTCTGGCCGGAAATGCGACTTATTATCTGAAACTCTGGACACAGGACACTTCTGGCAATATATCTGCGGATTCAAATATGGCGCACGCTTACACAATGCCGAATCCGCCCAAGGAACCCGTAATAATAGAGACAACCAGCGATACTATGAAAATAGCATGGACAATAGGCAACAATTTCTTCCCTATAAACTATCAGGTAACGATTGACACTGACAGCATTGAGCCGTATGTTGCTGAATCTGATTTATTTGACTTCACAATAACCTCATATACATTTGCCGGCCTTGTCCCCAATACGACTTATTTTATAAAAGGACTTGCAAAAAATCCTGCAACCGGCGTTTCATCAGAAAAGGCTGATTTTGGAAGCATTGTGACTCTTGCGGCAGAACCGGGTGGTGTTGTATCACATGAAATCTTTACATCCAGTATTTCTATTGTGTGGAATAACGGTGGAAACCCTGATGTGACAGAGTATTTTGTCAGACGCTCAACCAGTCAGGACATGTTAGAGCCAGTTATTGAAAGTGGATGGATAAAGACTACTACTTACACTTTTGAAAATCTTCTCCAAAACACCACATATTACGCTGATGTGAAAGCAAGAAACCATGCCCGCATAGAAACGGCATGGGTGTCTCTGGGTTCTTTCAGGATAGCAGTGCTGGATATTATAGCACCGGACAGCAACATATCTTTTTCAGCGCCGAATTACGGGACTGAACCGGTTTTTATATCCAGTCTTACCTTTATTGCCATTAGTGCGCATGATGACGCAACTGTTTCAGGAGACAGGCGCGGTCAGGTTAAAAACATTTATTATTCCGTAGATTCTACGACCACCTTTAATGTATATCAAGATACTTTCAGCATCACGGCAGAAGGACCGCATATAATAAGGTTTTATGCAGAAGATAGTGTCGGCAATACAGAAGCGGTAAAAATAACAAGTGTCACAGCGGACAATACCTGGCCTGTGACTTCTTTTGGCATAGAGGGACCGAAATATCAAGGAGCAGAACTGCTTTATGTTTCGGCTTTATCCAGCGTTACATTAACAGCTTTTGATGAATATTCCGGCCTCAAAGAGATACGCTATGAACTGGATTCTTCAGCGTTTTCTTCTACATCCGCAGTCTTTATAAACATCAGCACCGAAGGGGTTCACACGCTTGCTTATGGCTCCATAGACAATCTTGGAAACACAGAACCTGTCCGCATAAGTTCCGTGGCTATGGACAATACAGGACCTTTATGCAGTTTTGAAGTGAAAGGATCATCTAAAGTCATAGACAGTGTTTTGTATGTGATTGCCGGCTCCACTGTGAATGCAATCTGCTCTGACAATATGTCAGGCGTAAAGGCATTGTATTACGAATCCGATGGATCAACCGGCACAACCTCAGCATACGATTATGTAGCTGATACGCACGGCGTGCACTTGTTACGCGTTAATGCCGCGGACAACGTGGATAATATAGGTGCTGAAATAAGCCTTCTGTTCAGCGCGGACAAAGAGCCTCCTATTTCAGACGCGTTTGTATCAGGGGACATAGGATTAAACGACTGGTATGTATCTACGGTGACTGTGATGCTGGTATCCACAGACACTTTAGCAGGCCTGAAAGCGATTTATTATTCCACCTCAGCTGTCGCCGAACCCTTTACGCTTTACTCTTTGCCCTTTACGGAAACATCAGAGGGACGTCATACCGTGAGATATTACGCTGAAGACATGGTTGGAAATGTTGAGCAGGAAAAATCAATTTCATTCAAGATTGATTTGACAAGCCCAATTGTTACTGCTGTTTCAAGTCCGACTGCGAATGAATTTGGCTGGAATAACATAAAGGTAACAGTTACTTTTATTGGAACTGATACAGTTTCAGGAATTTCATATTGCACGACGGAGCAAGTAATTTCACAAGAAGGCTCAAGCCAGACAGTTACAGGTTATTGCATGGACTACGCGGGTTGGTCGTCTACTAAAACTTTAATCGTAAACATAGACACGAGTGCGCCAAATATTTCATATGCCCAAACTCCTGTGGCGAATGAATTTGGCTGGAACAATACAAACGTTACTTTAAAATTCACTTGCATTGACAATCTATCAGGCGTGAAATCCTGCCCTGC
>JACQWV010000053.1 GCA_016209085.1 Elusimicrobiota bacterium | reverse complement strand
CGGCGACATCTGCCATCCGTTTGCCGGCTTTCAAGAGCTGGAGAGCGCGCCGGCGGCGTTGCTCCAGTTGTTTTTGACTTCCATAAGGTCTCATGTATCATATAATATCTTACTTACATTACTTATGCAACATTCAATATTGCAGGTAAAAGTTAATTTGTCAAAACTTTTTTAGTAAATATTCAGCGAATCCCGTTGTCATTCCCACAAAAGTGACGTGCTTCAGTGAGCATTTACTATAATTCGTAGAAAAACTATTTAAAGATTTTCTTTTTAAAAGTTTTTATTTCCTGTTTGGCTCTTGCTATGGCAAGGACGTGCGGCGGCACGTTTCTGGTGATTGTGGAACCGGCAGCTATGTAAGCTTTCTCTCCTATTTTAACAGGCGCTATCAGATTCGTATTTGAACCCACGAAAACCCTGTTTTTTATGATTGTCTTGTATTTGTTGACGCCGTCATAGTTGCAGGTTATGGTTCCGGCTCCTATGTTCACTCCCGAGCCCATTTCAGTATCCCCTATATAGCTTAAGTGCGGAACCTTTGATTTTTTCCCTATCCTGGATTTCTTAACCTCGGAAAAATTCCCGATTTTTGCGCCCGGACCTATGTCCGAACCGGGCCTGACGCTGGAAAAAGGACCTATCGCGGAGTTCTCCCTGATTCTGCTTGAATAGATGCAGCAGGCAAATTTTATTTCAACGTTGTCGCTGATTTTGCAGTCATCTATCAATCCTGCCGGACCTATTTTGCAATTTTTGCCTATTATCGTCCCCCCTCTTATGTGCACGCCCGGATAAATCACGGTATCCCTCCCGATTTTTACGGTTTCGTCAATATAAGTATTATCCGGGTCCAGTATCGTCACTCCGGCCGACATCAGGGCATCGTTCGTCCTTTTATTGACTATTTTCCCGGCCAGAGCAAGCTCTTTTCTTGAATTAATTCCCGTCATTTCCCGCCAATCCTCTATTTTAAAAGCCAGAACTTTTCTGCCTCTTTTAAACGCATTTTCCATGGAATCAGTGAGATAATATTCCCGCTTGGGCCCTTTTCTCTTCAAATCTTTTATCGCGTCCCGCAGGGCTCCGGCTCTGAAGACATAAACTCCGGAATTGACTTCTTTTATATTCTGTTCTGCGGAATCTGCGTCAGAGGACTCCACTATGGCTTCCACATTGCCGTATATTCCTCTTTTTATTCTACCATAACCGGAAGGGTTATCCAAATCGGCCGTCAGAACGGCCGCGTCGCACTTTTCTCTCCTGAAAAACGAAACAAAGCGGCCAAGCGTGGCGGGCCTGAATAACGGCGCGTCGCCGCATAATATCATGATTTTATTGAAATTCTTAACGGTTTTGAACGCTTCCTGAACCGCTCTTCCGCTCCCTTTCAACAGCTTTTGCCTGTAGAATTCAACTGCGGGCAAATCAGGGGTTTCTTCAAGATGCGCCTTTAATCTCTCTTCTACCAGAGCTGCTTTCTGTCCCGTAACCACTGCTATTTTACCGGGCTTAAGAAAAGAAACGCTCTTTATAACGCGGCAAAGCATGGGCAGGCCGCCAACAGGATGCAAAACCTTCGGCAGGCTGGATTTCATTCTCGTGCCGAGCCCGGCCGCAAGTATCAGAACCGCAAAATTTCCGTCACGACTCATTCCTTAGCTCCTTCGATTTTGCTCAGGATAGTTCGGCTCGCGGCTCTTTGTAGTGAGCGAGTCGAACTACTCCCGGGCATGGATTCGAACCATGAATGACGCCTCCAAAGGGCGTTGTGTTACCATTACACCACCCGGGAATAAAAACAACAAAAAAATTAAAAACTGGAAATCAGTAGAAATTACTGATGCCCGCAAATCGCTGTCGGGGCGATTTTTGGGTTAGACGCCTTTGGCCCGGGTTTATCGGGTGCTGGCGGGATTACCGGTTACTGCGGCTTGTCCTGTTTTTTCCAGTTCGGTATTATAGGCATTCAGCACGACTTCCTCAAGTTTATGCCTGAACTCATTCGTTATGGGATGAGCTATGTCCTTGTAGTCTCCGTCCTTTATTTTTCTGGAAGGCATGCAGACTATAAGACCCTTGTTGCCGTTGACAACTTTCAGGTTGTGCACGACAAACTGATTGTCAAACGTAACGGTTGCAAACGCCTTCAGTCTCTGCTCGTTCCTCAGATGTATCCTTATCTCCGTTATTTCCATAACGCTCCCCCTCTGTGTATGCACCTCTCCATGAACTATAGGATTATAAGTTGATAAGTAAACTCCAAATGTAAATATTCAGCGAATCCCGTTGTCATTCCCACGAAAATGACGTGCTTCAGTGAGCATTTACCTCCAAATTTATTCCCTTGTCACCTTATAACCTTATCATCTCTCTTCTGTGTCTCTTTCAAGATTTTAGCAAAAAATGGGTCAAAAATACCTTGCCTTTTCTCATTTTCATGCGTTTAAAAACATCTCCTGCCTTTTCAGTCTCCTCAATAAGAGCAAAAATAGAAGAACCCGAACCGGACATGAGAACCGAGTCCGCGCCGAGCTTCCTGAATCTGTCTTTCAAATTCCTCACGAACCGGAAATTTTCTAAAACAGGGTCTTCCAGCCTGTTGAACATAAATTTTTTAAACGCCTCAAGCCTCGCTCCGTCTTTCAGACAGCGCATCATGCTCCTGAATTTCCGCTCTCCGGCGCGGACTTCCCGGCAGACGGGAAGCTTAAGTTTTGAATATGCGTATTTTGTGGACACGGGCTCGCCCGGCCACGCTATTATCACCGAAGGCAATACCCCGCTTGCTTTGACCGGACTGAGTTTTTCGCCCATGCCTCTTGCCGCGCAGAAACACTCATCCTGAAGAAAAAACGGCACGTCAGCGCCGATAGACAACGCTATTTTCAGGATTTTATCGTAATTTGCGCGAAAGTCTGTTTCAAAAAGCCCGCACAGGCCTTTTAAAACGCCCGCCGCATTGCCTGAGCCTCCGCCTAACCCCGCTCCCGCAGGGATATTTTTTTCAAGTTCTATCTCAACCCCGCAATTTATGCCGAAAGTTTTAAAAAACGCCTCTGCCGCTTTATACGCGAGATTATCTTTCCGGTCTTTCAGAAACAGGTTGGAATTGTTTTTCACACGCACGCTGATATGACCGGATCTGCTTTTTCTCAGCACAAGCCGGTCAAACAACGCCACTCTGGCAAAGAGCGTAAGAAGGTTGTGATACCCGTCCGGTCTTTTTGAGATTGTTTCAAGAAACAGGTTTATTTTGGCAGGCGTCTTTAAAGAAACTTCCCTCATAATTCACTCTTTACCCTTTACTCTTTACTATTTACTATTTCCTCTGGCGGGGCAATTTTAATCGTTTCAAACTCAGCCGCCGGATTTTTCATTCTTAGTTTCAAGGTGAAAGGCTTCGCCTTTAATTCAAAGGATTCCGGGACAAAATGTCCGTTGTAAAATTTATAATCGGAAAATCGGATTTTCATGTCTGCGTCAACCGGTTCCATTTCCTCAACGAAAGATTGGTTCTTGTCCGGATAGAGCTTCCGCCGCCCGGCCAGGAAATGCAGGGACGACCAACCTTGTTTTAACCGGGGGGTTTCCGCGTTGAAGACAAGACCGGAGAAATAGTCCGCCAGTTCCTGTACGAACAAGGCGGCCCATCGGTTCGCCTCCATTTCATTGATTCCTTTTATTGAAATGGAATCCATTTCCAGACGGCCTGATTTTAATGCGATGTTCCACAGGGGCGCCATTAACGGACCCATAATCGTCACTTTTAATTCGTCCGGAGCCTTGAAATTAATCATCCCATCAAATTTCATTTTTTTTGAGCCGGCCTCTATTTCTATTTTGCAAAAACCGGAGTATTTGAGAAATCCCGAACTGAATGTTTTTATGTGTTTAAAAAGCATTGCGCCGAATTCCTCCGGTTTTATGTTTTTCCGCGCGCCTTTTATGAAATCGTCCAGCTTCCCGTTTTTGGCTCCCAGCGCTTTTGCGATTTTCCAGCCCTTCCACGCGGAATCGTGCTCGCCTAAAGCCGAATGAGCGCTTCCCATATGCTCCCATATGACGGGGTCGTTATCCAGATGCTTAAGGGCGGTCTTGATTTCATCAAAAGCTTTTTCATATTTTCCCTGCTTGAAATGAACCCATCCGAGGGAATCCAGATAAGCTCCGTTAACGGGGTCAAGCTCAACGGCCTTTACAATGTATTTCTCCGCCTCGTCCAGCTTGAGCCCCCTGTCCGCCAGGGCATACCCCAGATAGTTCAAAACCACCGCGTTGGACGGCTCTTTTTCAAGAATCGCATTGAAGTGCTTTTCTGCTTCCGTTATGTTATCCTCTCTCTCGGATATCACGGCGTACTGCATCCGCGCGTCGCGCTCGTCCGGATTCTTTTCTATTATACTCTTAAGCAGTTCCAGCGCCTGCTTTGTTTTCTTTAAATCATCGTAGCCCAGGCTCAGAAAATAGGAAATCTCCGTATCCTCAGGCCATAACTTGTGGGCATCTTCAAGCATTGATACGGCCTCTATGTATTTCCCCGACTGCGTAAGATAATAGCTCAGTCTAAGCGTGATAGAGGGGTCTTTTTTAAGATTTTCCGAAGAAAGCAGGTATCCGGCGGCTGCCGCGAAATCTTTTCTCTGTTCGTTTATCACGGCCAGCCAGAAACTGCCCACGGAATTGCCTTTTTTTATCTCATACGCTCTCAGGAAATAAAATTCAGCTTTGTCAAACTGCCTTGCCTCCACGTAAAGTTCGCCTATGTGGTTCAACAGTTCCGCATTTTTAAAATCAATTGCGAGGATTTCCAGATACTGGTTCAGCGCTGACGCCGTGTCTCTGACGTTTTCGTAATGCTGGGCAAGCATGTATCTGGGCTGCAGATACATTGAATCCTTTTCCATTGCATTAAGAAGGTGCTTTTTCATTTCTCCGGTATTGCCCTTCATGTTGTAGAGAATGGCTATCTGGTAATGTATGTCCGGAGCGTCGTCCGGTTTGAACTTCAGGTATTTTTTAAGATACTGAATTGACTTTTCTGGGTCGGCGCCGCTATGGATGCTTGCCAGCTGGTAAATTGCGTTGGCGTTTTCCCTGTCAAGCTCCAACGCCTTTTCAAACGCTTTAACTGCTTCTTTGATGTCTCCTTTGGCCCACTGGACGTTGCCGTAAAGAACCCTGTTGTCCGGGGATCCCGGCTCAATCTCCACCACATGCCTGGCCCAGTTGTCAGCCTCTTCCACTTTGCCTATGTGAAGAGCCAGATTCATGGCCTGTTTATAGACGAAAACCGCCTGAGGGTCAAGCACCAGAGTGGTTTTGTACTCCTGAAGCGCTTCGCCGTAATTTCCTTTCCGCTCAAGAACCAGCCCGTTCATGAAATGGAGGTAGGAAATTTTGCTTGAAGCAACGACATCAGCAAACAGTAAACAGCAAACAGTAAACAGGAACAGAAAAATTTTGGTTATTTTCATATTTCAGCCCTCATTAAAACAGCGTTTCCGGTATTATCGTAGAATTTAGGCCTCGTCCCCGCCTTTTTGAAACCGAATTTTGAATACAGCCTGATTGCCGGGAGGTTTGTTTCTTCAACTTCCAGAACTGCCTCTGAACAGCCTGATTCTTTTGCGCTTTCAAGCATTTTTTTAAGAAGCAGGCCGCCTATGCCGCGCTTCGTCATTTCCCCGCGCACGGCTATCCCGTTCAACTGGGCCTGGCCGCCAACAATCCAGAAATTTATAAAACCCGTCATTTTTCCGTCCTGCTCGGCCACGAACATGTTTGAAACCCTGTTTGCCATGTCTTTGACGAATTCTCTTGCGCCCCACGCAGGGTAGTTCTCAGCTGTTTTTTCTATTTTTTCCATCTCAGCCGCATCCGCCGTTTCCGCTTTTCTTATTATTATGCCCGAAACATCCGCCATTTCCGATTTCCCTTTTCCCTTATCGCCTTGTTCCCTTATAACCTTGTAACCTTCCCCGCCAATTCATACTTCGCCGGCTTCAAATACAAAGGCTTCATGTCTTTCCCGCCGAGAGCAAGAGCCGCCTCTATTATTGACTCGGGTTTCATAACCAGAGATTTATAATTTAAGCCTTTAAATTCCAGAGGACGCTGTTCCTGATTTGCCGTGTGGCTGGCGAAAACGACATTAATATTTTTCCCAAAACAATCAATATATCTTTTAAGAAAGCCGTCCGCAAGCCATACAGGCTCTTTCAACGCTTTGATTGCTCCGTCCCCGCCGTATTTAAAAATCCGGCAGAAATACTCGTTTTTGAAAGCATGAAGAACCACCGCAAAAAGGCCGCCGGCCGGGGCTAAGCCGCTTCTCACTGCCTGAAACGCGGCAACGTCAAAAAGCGTAACGCTCATGGCGCCGGTTCCAAGCAGCAGGTTCATTATATTCGTAAAAGTCAGGCCTATCCGTATGCCGGTGTATCTTCCCGGTCCTTTTACAACGCATATTTTTGAAATATCGGACAATAGAAGGTTATTTCTGTTCAGGATTTTCTGAATTATCGGGAAAAGAATTTCCTCTTGATTAAAATATTGTTTTGCCGTTTTTTCAATCTTCCCATTTGAAAATCTAACAGCTATTTTCAAAGCCGGACCTGAAGTGTCCAAACCAAGAATTACTGACTTTCTCTGCCTGTCCATAAATTTTTAACGGCATCCAGCGCGCGCCGCTGCTGTCCGCCTGAGGCGGAGGCAATGATTTTTCTTTCATCGCCTTTTTCAAGGAACATCTCAAACTCAAAAAAATTTTCCTGTGAAAAAAGTTTTTTTGAAGGCGATGCCCATTCAATTATCAAAACTCCGTCTTTCCTGTTAATATAATCTTCAATGCCCAGATTCGCGATGTCAGCTTCTTTTATCCTGAAAAGGTCAAAATGATGAATATTAAGCCTTGCCCTGTAAGTTTTCATTAAATTAAAACTCGCGCTTACAGGCGTATCCGCGGAGCCGAGGGCTTTTGCAAAACCTTTTACAAACACTGTTTTGCCCGTTCCTATCATTCCTTCCAGAAGATAGACTTCCCCTCCTTTTGCGAATTTTGCAAAAAACCCCGCAAGCCTCATGGTTTCCTCGGGGCTGAATGTATGAAATTTAAAAATGTTCAAACGTTTCCAGAGCAGAGCCATAATTTTCAACGAAAACGCCTCGGCCTTTTTCAACCGCGCCTATTTTAACCGCCTGCGGAATAAGTTTCAGAATCCTGTTTTCATTTTCCGGCTTTGCAAAGAAAATCAGGCCGTAATCCTCCCCCCCGGACAGGGCATAACCGCGCCAGTTCTTTTTTTTCAGGCCGGCATATTCAATCAATTCTTTTGAAACCGCTTTTTTGCCAAGGGATACCCTGATTCCGCATTTAGAAGCCCCTGATATAATTTCAAGGCTTCTCATTAACCCGTCCGAATTGTCAATCAGGGCTGTGGCAAGCCTGAATTTCCCCAGAATTCCCCCTGCCTTAAACATCGGCTCAGGATTCCGGAATCTGCTCAAAAGCGTTTTTTCAAGCAGGCTCTTCCGGTCGTCGGCATAGCCTCCGACACCTGCGGGTCGGGTGGCATAGCGCCCGACACTTGATGAGCCAGAGGCTCGTTGTTCCGCCGCGGTGCGGCTGTTCCGGCCTGCGCCTTCAGCAATCTCAAGGCCTGCCTTTGCATCTCCGAGAAAACCGGCGCTGTAAACATAATCCCCGGATTTTGCCCCGTAACGCGTTATGATTTCTCCGGGAAGCGCCTCGCCCAGAACGGTTGCGTAAACATGTAAAGTCTTTGATCTTGCAAGATTCCCCCCTGCCAGGGACAAACCAAACGCTTTTGCTTCAACTGCAAGCGACCTGGTGAATTTTTTTACCCATTCTACCGGCAGATTCCGGGGCAGGCCTGCTCCGACAACGCAGACTAACGGCTTTACATTACCCATGGCCGCAAGGTCGCTCAGATTTATTCTCAGAAGTTTCTGCGCTATCTCCGCGGGATAGCCGGTATAATCCGGAAAATGGACCCCCTCAACCATTTCATCCGTGGTTATAACGAGAACTTTGCCCGGAGAAGTTTTTAAAACAGCCGCGTCGTCGCCCGGCCCGATAAGAAGCCCTGAATCCTTCTGAAACCTGTAATTTCTCTCAATCCAATCAAGGATTTTCGCTTCGCCAATTTTTGAAATTTCAGGCATATATTCTAACCCAAATTCTTCAGTTGGAATTTGGGAATTATGAGTTTTGAATGTTGAATTTTGAATTATTCTCAATTAAGAATTCATAATTTAAAATTTATAACTCCGAAAAACTCAAGCGAATTTTTTTATGCGCCCTATTTATCAATAAAAATCATAGACAACTGAGTTTTTCGGGCTAAACCAGCGCTGTCAGAAATTTATCCGCGCTCACTACTCTTACGCCGTTTTGAACAAAATCCACGCCGGTTTCATTTACAACCTGATACGAAAACGGAATATTAAGTTTAGCGGTAAAGTATTTAAGCGGGGTTGAAACATTTTTGGCAGAGGATTTAACCTCTACCGCGAACCACGGTTTATTATCCGCCGTAACCAGAAAATCAGTTTCACGCTGTTCACGATCTCTCAAATAACACAGCCTTGTCTTGTAACCTTCGCTGTCAAAAATATAATTCACAAACTTAAGGAGATGAGCGCCGATAAGATTTTCAAATTTAACGCCGTCGTTCTTGATTTCGGACCATTCCCATAAGTAGAGTTTAGATTCCTTTTTCAAGGCTCTTATTCTGGAGCTCTGGTAGGGGTAAACACGGAAGTGCAAATAAAAACGCTCAAGCACATCCAGCCATAATGCCGCGGTTTTGTGATTAACGGACAAATCTTCCCTGATAGAGTTTAAAGAGAGCAGGGAAGCGGCTCTTTCTGGCAGAATCTCTACAAGTATTTGCAATGCCGACAAATCCCTGATATTTTCAATGTCACGGATATCTTCTTTAATGAGCATATCCGTTCTTTCATTGTGCCACTGCCGCAGTCGTTTTTCGCTCTGTTTAGTGTAAATTTCCGGAAACCCGCCGAATTTCATGAGGGCTGCCAGTATCTCTGCGGTTTCTTTAGTGCCGTTTCCGAATTCAAGCGGCTTAAAAAGCGCATACCGGCTTTTTTTATTGAGCAGCTCGTTCAGGGATAGGGGGTGAAGCCGGTAATTCCTGTACCTGCCGAGCAATGAGTCCCCGCCTTTTCTGTAGATATCAAGTCTGGCGCTGCCGGTAACGATTATTTTCAGGTTCTTTTTGTTCTTGTCATATATACCTTTAAGATAATTCTTCCAGTTTTTATACTTGTGAATTTCATCAAATATCAGAAAAGTTTTCCCGGCATGGAACCTTCCTTCCAGCATGTTTTTACGGTCATTTCTGTCGTCCCAGTTCAGGTAAAGGGTTTTTTGCGGATAAAATTTTGCGCCCAGATTTAATGCCAGGGTTGTTTTGCCCACCTGCCGCGGACCCGAAACAAACGCCATTTTTTCTTTTAAATCAGATTCTATTTCATGCTCAAGGTATCTTGTTATCATACTTATACTGCCTCCCCGCTTTTATACTATTATATAAAATTTATACCACCAATTTATACTTTAATATAAAATTTCCATGCTTTAGGAAAAGCATTGAAATCTCTTCGGGAGACTATATTTGAGAGTTTGTTTTTCGGTATGCAGACGGAAGGAAATCAAGCAATTCTCCGGCAAGAACGCATCTCTCTGTGAATTTTCTTGCGGCTAAATCACCGCAAAGTCCGTGCAGATAAACTCCCAGACACGCGCTTTCAAAAGCAGTTTTCAGGCTAAACCCATTGGAAACGCCGGCCTGCGCCCATAATCCTGCTATAATTCCCGCGAGTATGTCTCCTGAACCGCCTTTTGCAAGACAAGGCCCACCTGTCGGATTTATAAAAATTTCTTTTGAATCAGTAACAACGGTTCCGTGTCCTTTCAAAACAACAACAGCGTTAAAAGTTTTTGAAATGCGCCGGGCCAAGTCAATTTTAGAGCCGGAAAATTTTTTGACAAGCCTTTTTGCCTCGCCAGGATGTGGAGTGAAAATAAAAGGAGTGTCTTTGGGAAGTTTTTTTGCGTTCCCGCGAAGCGCAAGGGAATTTAACGCATCCGCGTCTATGACAGCTGGGAGCCTGAGTTTTCTTATTATTTCAATGACAAAATCAGGCGTTTCTGAATTTACGGAAAGTCCCGGACCCACAAGACATAACTCATAATTCTTTGCCTTGTTCCATGAAATTATCTTATTAACGGCTTTTAAAGCGATTGAGCCGTGTTTCTCTATCACAGGCAAAGTCATTGCCTCAGGCAGAGAAGCCGCAATTATCGGCTGCTGTGATTCAGGACAGGCCGCTGTAACAAGTCCTGCCCCTGCTTTTAAACATGCCTTTGCGCTCAGAACGGCGGCTCCTGTCATTCCTTTTGAGCCCGCAATAATCAAAACCCTGCCGAAATTCCCTTTATGGCAGTCAGAAGGTCTTTTTTTAACCAGCTTTTTCAAAAATTCCGGAGTTATTTTTTTTGTCATTTAACTTTTCTCAAACACGAATAAATGCTCATGCATTATCAAAAAAAAATTGTATTTCTTCCTGTAAGCCTGCATTCAATTAAAGTAGCGCCACAACCGCACATGGTCTAAAACTAAATCTTTTGGCTTGGGATAGCGTTTAAGGATATTAATAAGATTTACTTACGCACATCAGCTAGTGTGCTGTCTCTAACAGATCTTTACATTTGCGTGCTTATGTAGTTGCCAACCTTGGTTGGCTAAAATGCAGAGTAAACTCTGCAACTACATTGACGATCTTGTGCCAAAACCACACGATAATTCAAATGTCAAGAGATTTATGCGACACTACACTAGTGTAGTGTAACCAACGGATCTTTAGATTTGGATATCATGGTTTTTGTAGGGGTTTGATTTATCAAACCCGCTTTTATTCGGGTCGGATAAATCCGTCCCTGTTCCATCAGGGAACAGGGACTGTCCCGTCCTTATAATTCAAGGAGAGGGACGACCCCTACAATGCAGATGTTGCAAGATAATAGAAATGTCATGGTTATAGTTTTTTAGAAATGTCATGGTCGTAGTTTTTCTTTTTTGCTTCTTTTTTCTTTTTGTTAATTCTGTGGATACTGTTTATATCCAAGCCCTTGCAGAAGCCGGCTCTGG
>JACQWV010000052.1:25680-39986 GCA_016209085.1 Elusimicrobiota bacterium | reverse complement strand
CGTGTCCTGGAAAAGACCCGGCGTATAAACAGGTTTTGAAGAAGGGCCTATAAAATTGTAAACAACGCCTATGCCTGCCGCAATAGTGGCTCCTCCCAGAATCATGCCCACCATTCCGGCTTTGCTGGCAAAAAGCCCTCCCAAACCGCCGAAGCCGCCTGAAGAGCCGAAAATGCCCCTCACGGCTGCAGCGCCGGCTGAGCCTAATGAAGAGCCGCTGACCGGCGTGGGTTTGCCGCCTTTGAAAAGCCTGGAAAGAGCGGCTAAAAGACCTGATTTTTTTTGTTCTTTCTTATTGAGTTCTTCCATAAAAATTTCCTCCTTAAATTATTGACCTGTCTTGTAATCCGGATTTATGCTCAAAGCGATAGACTGCCCGATTGCGCCGAATATTGAACCTAATGTCGCCTGAATAATCATCTGCATTATCATTTTTTTGTACATTTCGTCATTGTCTTCTTCTTCCTTTTCCTCAGGCTCGGGAAGATTGATTTTCTTTTTGTTCATTGACGGATCGCTTTTTTTAAGGTCGCCGGCGGCCTTGCCCAATTCCATGCCGGCTGAATTAGCGGCGTTTTCAAGTCCTGAATTCAGCTCGGATTCAGGAGCTTTTTTCGCTGTTTCAAAAGCGGACGAAGCTCCTGCTCTTGAAGCGTCCGGAGACTTTGACTCGGCAGCGTTTTTGCTCTTGGCTTCCATACCCTGCAGCATGGCCATGAGGTCTCCTTTCTTTTCGTCTTTTAAATTTTTTAAATCAGGGGTCGGCTGAACCATATCCGCTTTCTGACCGCCGCTGCCGAAAAACTGCGAAAAATTTTTCTGGCCCGATGTGCCTGTGGCGCCGCCTCCGCCGGCGAGAGAAGGCGTGGGGCTGAATTTGCCTTTGGCTCCGGAAACGTCGGAACCAGAAGCCGGAGGACCTGCCTTGGAAGAACCCGCTTCAAACTTTAAGTCTACTTCTTTGCTCCCTTCGGCAGTCTCCTCCATGGATATCCCGCCCATGCCTGAATAAAGCAGAGTGCCCATTTCTTCGCCTGAAGTGCTCGGATTGTTTATCATTTCGCCTGACAGAGGAGAACCCGGAGCGCCGGCTTCATAGGGAAAATCGCTGAGAGAATTCAAATTCATGTTTGAAGTCTTGAAAGAGTTTCCGTAAGGCACTGAAGCGTCAAGACTGGTTTTGTGCATAAGAGGAAGAGATACCCACGCAAACAGAATTATCACAGCCACAACCCCGCCTGCTATGTACTGAGCGGCTTTTGATTTTCTGCTCTGGAGTTTCATAAATTCTCCCTTTATCTAACCACCTTCCGACTTTCCAAACAACCGAGACTTCCCCTGACACGAACCTGCACACAATCGTTCAGGGCGAAGCTTTAGAAATCTCTTTCCATTATAGTATAGCAGATAACTCTTGACTTGTCAAGCCCCGTTAGAGATACATTTGTGGAAGTGGCAATTAAAAATGCTGAAAATATTCAAATTATAGAAGGTCAAACAAAAGCCTTATTTCAGAGCACGGTCGTGCAAGCACGACCTATCTCTAACGGGGCAAGACCTAAATATAATCATACCCGCCTGCATTATAATCAGCTGCCCGGAGTTTCAGGCAGACTCTTGAAATTTCCGTCAAAGAGCATGGGAATGTTCCCGTAATCAGGGTCGGCTGTGACACTGAATTTGCCTGTGCTGCCGTCCGCATAAGTGGCTGTCCAGTAACCCTGGCTTTTAACTCCCCACTCCTGGCACACGGAATTGTTTTCGCATCCGCTGTATGTTACTGAGTCAATGCGGCCGTGTCCCCTGTTACCCCAATTGTCTGTCACCTCGCCTATTTCTTTGCTCTCATAGTCCCTCATAAAATCCCGCACTTCCTGCGGCGGTTCAGGGTCTTTTGGCGCGGCTTTATCATTGCCGTCAGGCGAAGCCGTCCCCGAAGGGCTGATACTTCCGGTGTCGGTGTTTTCCTTTTTTTTCGCTTCTTCAGGCGCGTTCTTGGCAGTCAGAGAGGGACTGTCTGTGTCGCCCTCTTTAGGCTTTCCCGGCTCCGAAGAACCAAGACTCTTTTCCTGCATGGCTTTCAAATTCATGACATCGCCCTTGATGGCGTCAAGTTTCGCCACGTTGGTTCCCTGTCCGTAGCTGAGTTTCCCCCTGGCAGACGACGGGCCTTCAAATCCTGCGCCCCATCTTGCGCGCGCTTCAAGAGCGGAATTGGTGAATTTGGCGTCTGCCACGACCTGCCGCGTGTTTTTCAGCGCTGAAAGGGCAGCGGTTTTTGCATTGTCCCGGCCTTGAGAAGATTTTAAAGATTTTTCAAGGCTGGAAACTTTCACTTCACCGCTTTTATCCGTAGAAGCAAACTTGGACAATTCAGCCGAGGATTTTGAAGAGCCCGGTCCCCCGGAAGCATCAATGCCCGCGAGCTTGGATCCCATCTTGGGCACGTTGGTCTTTCCGTAAGAACGCGCCTGTTCCTGCGCCAAAGAGCCTGAACCCGGATTTATGCCTCCGGGATCGCCGGTCTCGTCGCCCATAGCCGGAGAAGAATCAGCCAATAATGTGTTGTCGTCTTTGAAATCGCCGCTCTTTGCCCCCGGCGTATCCTCGGAATCAACCAGGCCCAAATACCTGAAAAGCGGAATGCCGGCTCTTTTTAAACTGGAAAATCCGTATCTGAATCCCCCTGTTTTTTCGCCTTTGATGTCTTCAAGACCGACCCATGCAAAAAACAAAAATATCGCGCTCCCGACAAATATAAACGCTAGCAAGAGGATAAAAAGAGTTTTCTTGTTCTTCTTTTCTAAATTCTCACCCATAATACCACCCCCGCCCCGCTAAAAGCGGGACAAATTTCAAAACTGGGGAAAATAATTTATTTTGGAACAGGTTTGGCAACCAATATCTTATTGCCATTCTTGTCTAACAAAACCGAATAAACGCGTCTTTTTTGCCGTTCAAACGTAGGTCGCGGCATAAGCGCCTGATTATCGTTGCTGATAATAAATATTTCGCTTGCAAATTTGCTTCCCATTTCAATTTCGACCATATATTCAACATTTCTCTGCAGTTTAAACGGTCCTGTTGCTATTGTAAACTCATCAAATTTTTGCGCATACTTTATTTGCTTTAGTTTCGGATATTTTCTCTTTTTAACTTCAGTAGTTAAATCGTGACGTAGAACCCACATTGTCTTCATATCCCTTTCACCATTGCCGGCATTATGTTCAGTCACCCATATGCTCCCGATCTTATACTCGGTTTCCAATACAAAAAATAACTCATTGTCAACCATTACGACATCAACGGGAACCGGAGCCCTGCAGGAACAAAGGCTGACACTCAAAAACGCCGGCAACGCTATCTTTGCAAAACGGCTTATCAATATTTTATTCACCCCACCACCTCTTTAGCCGCAAATACGGCCGATAGAATACAAAATAACGCCTTATGATATTTATAGCTCCTGCTTCAATAATCCTTCGTCCCGAAGCATTTTCTCCATAATTTCTGCCTCTTCGGGAGTAAACGTGCGATATTCTCGCGCCCGATATCTATATCCTTTTAAAAAACGGAAATAATCCTGTAGAATTGTGGCTTGCTGCTCAATGCCGTATTCATTAAAGGGTTTGTCCGGAACCAGTTCATATTGATAAGCCCTCTCTCCTTTTGTTATCTGGTCCCACGCGGACTTTAGCGCATAACTCCACCCATCTTTTTGATATTGATACACATGGCCCATTTCATGAACGAACCAATCAGGCTTTTTTGAAAAATCATAAACACTTTTGTCCTCATTATTGGGAAAATAAATCGTATTTCCCCATGTAACAGCGGCGCCGCCGGATGTCAGAATTTTGCCCCATAAAGTCATGTCATCCCCGGTTATTACCCGGACTTTTTTGTAATCAATTTTGTCTCCATAAATTTCTTTTGCGGCTTTAATCTCATCATCGGTAAGCAGTCGTCCTTTCCCGCTTTTGACAACCGTTGTGTTCTCGGATGATTCGCTTTTTAGGATATTAATATCATCCTCTCCGGTTAACTTATCCGGCGCAGAATGTTCAACCGTTGTGGCAACTGACCCCCTTTCGCCCGCCAAAAGAGGAACATGTCCATCCTTTTTAACATCAGACGCCGGAGAAAGAGTGCCGGTCGGATCCAAGGAATTATCAGGCTTGGAACCGTCATAGAATTTGCCCTGGGAATTATAAACATCAGGCCCCTGTCCCCCTATTTTATTCATTTCCTGAAAATTTTCGCCCATTTTGCCGTCGGCAGCAGGCATTTTTTTCGGCGTTTTATCAGGCGTCTGATTGCTCATTTCTTTCTGCGCGAGCATTGATTCTTTTATTGACTTTGAAAGCAAGGCGTCAAAAACCTGTCTTGCTATATTTACATCTTCCTCAGTCAGCTTGCCGGATATGTAGTGTTCAAGCGCCCGGATTTTCAGGGAAAGATTCTCTTCAAGCCTTGAAGCTGTTCCAGGACCCAACCAGCGTTCAGCCGCTTCTATTTTTTCTGGAAAATCGCTCCTGTTCTGGTAATATTGTTTTGCCTCTGCGGGATTCCACTTTGACATGAGATCTATGGTTTCGCTTTTAACTTCCTCAAACCGTTCCATGGCCGGCTGGCACGCTGAATTGAGCATCTCCGACTGTTTTTCAGGCTCAAGAGCATCCCAGTAGTTTTGATCAAACTGTTCCCCGTAGGTTTCTTCCAAATACAGGAATTGTATTCTATATGATGAATCCTGCCATGGCGACTGTTCCGCGTCTTTTTTCTGGACGCAATCAGTTGCATTTGCCGAAACAAAAATAAATGGCATGAAAATAAGCAGGAATGCTTTCCTCATATTATAGTTATATACTGCAAACCGGAATTTGTCAAGGGTCTTTTTTAAATTTTTTCTTGATTATGTGGTAAAATATTAAAAGAGTTAGAGAGCTGAGAAGTTGTAGAGTTAATTACCTTAAGAAGAACTCTAAAACTCTATAACTCTTAAACTGTTTGGGAGGATTTATGAAATTGGCTCAAAGAATATCCAGACTTGGAACTGAAAGCGCTTTTGAGGTGCTTGCGAAAGCGCGCAAGCTTGAAGCGCAGGGCAAAGAAATTATTCATCTTGAAATAGGCGAACCGGATTTCGCCACTCCCAAAAACATAGCCAAAGCCGCCAAAAAAGCCATTGACGAAGGATGGACGCATTATACTCCTTCCGCAGGGCTTATGGACGCAAGAAAAGCGGCAGCGGAATACATTTCAAAAACAAGAGAAATAAAAGTCGACCCTGAGGAAGTTGTAATCACTGTCGGCGGAAAACCCGTTATGTTTTACACGATTCTCGCTCTTATTGACGAAGGAGATGAAGTAATTTGTCCGAACCCCTCTTATCCAATATACGAATCCGTTCTGAATTTTATCGGCGCCAAAATAGTTCCGATTCAGATATTAGAAGAGCAGAATTTTAATTTTAATACCGAAGAGTTTGAAAAACTCCTGACTCCCAGAACAAAACTCGTAATACTTAATTCTCCCGCAAATCCCACGGGAGGCGTTCTGACAGCGCAAGACATGGAAAAAATCGTTTCAGCGCTTAAAAAATATCCGGATGTCGCTGTGTTGTCCGACGAAATATACAGCGAAATTGTTTATGAAGGCAAACACGTTTCAATAGCGTCTTTCCCCGGAATGAAAGACCGCACCGTGATTCTTGACGGCCTTTCAAAGACTTTTGCAATGACCGGCTGGAGACTTGGTTTCGGCGTTTTTCCAAAATGGCTTGAGCCCACGATTACGCGGCTTACTGTAAATTCCGTTTCATGCGCGGCCGCTTTCACCCAGAAAGCTGCGATAGAGGCGCTGACAGGCGAAAAAAGCGCAAAGGCCGTCAAAAAAATGCTCAGGGAATTTAAAAAAAGGCGGAAAATTATTGTAAACGGCCTGAATGAAATACCCGGCTTTTCCTGCAAAATGCCCAAAGGCGCTTTTTACGCTTTTCCCAACATTAAAAACACCGGCCTGACTTCTCCGGACCTGGAAACGCTTATCCTGAACGAAGCCGGAGTCGCCTGCCTTTCAGGAACATGTTTCGGCAGGTACGGGGAAGGGTATCTGAGATTCTCCTACGCGAATTCAATAGAGAACATCACAAAAGCCATTGAAAGAATAAAACAGCTGTCTGTTAAATGGAAAACTGCAGTAACCAGTAATCCGTAGCCAGTGGCCAGTAACTCATTACTGAATATTACTGTTTGTTATTTTTTCCCTCGCTTTTGTATTTTTTCCCCGCGGTTCTGCATCCTGTCGCCTTGTTTTTGCATGCGCTCGCCTTTGTGTTCCATCCTTTCGCCTTTATTCTCCATTTTATCGGATGCGCGGTCAAGCCTGTCGGCCGCTCTGTCATGCCCAAGCTCCCTCTGCCTGTCTGCTTTCTCGTCCATCTTATCGGCTTTTTCCTGCCACTTCTCGCCTCTTTTTTCTATGCTCTCACCCCTATCCTCTCGCCTCTCGCCTCTATTCTCTATTCTCTTGCCGACTCTTTTCCTAACACCCGGCCGAGGCAATTTCCCTTCCTGGATTTTTTCACCGCGGTTTTGAATCTTTTCTCCCTGATTCTGCATGCGCTCGCCTTTGTGTTCCATCCTTTCGCCTTTATTCTCCATTTTATCAGCCGCATGCTCAAGCCTGTCAGCCGCCTTGTCATGTCCCAATTCTCTCTGCCTGTCCGCTTTCTCGTCCATCCTATCGGCTTTTTCCTGCCATTTTTCTCCGCGGTTTTCTATTCTCTCGCCTCTTTCCTCTAGCCTCTCCCCTTTATTCTCAATTCTCTCGCCTGTTTTCTCTTTTCCAATCCATCTTTTCCACCACGGTTTTTTTTCACTCCCGCTTTCTGTTTTTTCGCCTGACCCGTCTTTCTGTATGTTTTCAACTGCCGTATCAAGCCCTTTCTGACTGGATTCTTGTCCCTGCTCTATCATGTTTTGGGACGCAGAATTTATGCTCTCCACCGCTTTATCCTTGCCCACGGCTTTCTCCGCGCGCAAACTATAAGCGCAACCCAACAACATGGCCGCAACTAATATTATTATTTTCCTCATAACACTCTTTTCCTCCTATTTTGTCCTATCATTTAGTACACCCTACACCCTCTACCCTACACCCTAATGCCCTATGTTTTTCTGCAATTAATTCCGCAAGTTCCTCAATTTGCTTGAAAGCCGCCTCCTCAGGCAGGCCTTTAACCAGCACGGGCTTTAAAACCTCCACCTTCATGTTGCCTACTGACGAAGACAATATTTCAAGGGTCTTTCCGCCCCATCCGTAAGAACCTATGACTGAAAGGAATTTTGTCTTTGGCCTCAGCAAATTGGCAAGATAAGCCACGTATGCCTTTGCCGATGTCAAAATCCTCAAGATTTATTTCATCAACGAGAACTCCCTTTTCTTGAAGCGAACTTACCAGCTTTTCGGCTAAAATTTTTGTGCTGTCATGCATTGACACCCATGCAAGCAGAACCTTATTTTTTGGTTCATCACCGGCCCAGTCTTTGTACGCGTCAAGCACGAAATCTACGTTTTTATGAACGGGACCGTGGCTCGGAGCTATCATGTTGATTTCAACCGCGCTCAGCTTTTCAAGATGACTTTTAATGTGGCTCCTGAAAGGCATCATTATCTCGGCATAGTATCTTTTCATCGGTTCGTATATGATTTTTTCATCCGAGTAAATCTCACCGGCGGCCAGATGCGAGCCGAAAAAATCGCAGGAGAACAGGATTTTGTCCTCCTTAAGGTAAGTGCACATGGTTTCAGGCCAGTGAACCCACGGAGTATAAATAAACTCAAGCGTTTTGCCTCCTATGTCCATGGTTTCTCTGTCCCTGACTGTTATAAATTTATTGTCCGGAATACGGAGATGGTCCATCAACATTTCTTTGCATTTCGGATTGGTCAGGACTCTGGCGCCGGGATATTTCCCGAGCACAAGAGGAATGCCGCCTGAATGGTCCTGCTCCGCATGGTGCGCGACGATGTAGTCTATTTCCGGGACGTTTTTCAGGAAATCCATCAAAACGCTCATTCTGGAAGGGTCGGCCGCATCCAGCAGAACGGTCTTGTTGCCGCCCCTTACGATATACGCGTTATAACTTGTGCCGTCCGGAAGCGGGATAAGCGCGTCAAAAAGCTTCCTGTCCCAGTGAGGAACTGCCAGATAATATACATCATTTGAAATTTTGAGTGGATTCATAAATTCAGCCTCCCCTTCCGCTCGCAACTACTGAGCTTTCAGGCCAGTGGGACACCACATTCGTGGTTTCCCCTACCTACAAAAAATTATACTTAAATTTTTTTGGAACAAACAGCCCGCCTGCGATAAGCATGTCGTCAAAAAGCACGGCTATTCGCCGTATTGCCTACATATCTACGGCGGGCAGGCCCAATTACGTTTACTGAGCTACGCAGAAATAATTGCACACTTGGCTGAGCCGATTTTTGAGCGAGACAAGCCTGCCTGCCGAAGCCTCGGCGCAGGCAGGGAACGAGGAGCGAGCATATCTTTTGATATGTAAGCAACGAGCGACGCAGTTGCAGCCGAAAAGCGGCCAGCCCCAAAGGGGAGGCTCATATTTGGCCGTCTGTCCGTCCCTTCGGGACGAGACCTCGTCCCGCTCAAGCGGGACGGGCTGCGTTGCTCCTCATTCACATAGCAAACGCTATGCTCATTCGTCGCGCCTTGCAGCCAATCCAAATCTGAGCCTCCAAATGTATAATTATTTCTGCGTAGCTCAGTAGGTCCTTTTTTGCGCATGTTATAGGACTTTATACCCTTATATTTTCCTTTAATTTAAAATAAACTAATTTTAGGAGGAGAAATTATGTATAAAAGAATTTTTAAGAAAACAACCCCGCTTCTGGCTTTGATTGCCATGTTTTGCGTTTTTTCTGTCGCAAACGGCGCGGAAGTTGATTTTAACGCGGACCCGATGAATCAATTGAGAAGGTTTATCACTGGCCAGGATTCAAAACCGATGATCCCCTTCATATTGCCGGACACAGATTTTGCCGTCAACCCGGAGAATTTAAAAACAAAACCAAAAGAATGGACAGTCATGGTTTTCATGTGCGCGAGAAACGATTTGGAAAAATTCGGGCTTGAAGACATAAATGAAATGGAAAAAGTGGGTTCTGATTCCAGGGTAAACATAGTGGTGCAGTTCGCGGGTCTTGAGGCAAGCCCTAAAAGATACTACATTGACGAGGACCAGGACATGTATACCATAAATTCCACGGTTGTTGAAAGACCGGCGAACGTGGACATGGGGTCATGGAAACATCTGGTTGAATTCGCAAAATGGACAAAAGCCAAATATCCGGCAAAACGCTACATGCTGGTCGTATGGAACCACGGAGACGGCTGGAAAAACATAAAAAACTTTTCTGCGAATAAAGGCATTGCCTACGACGATATTACAGGCAATTACATCACAACGGAACAATTAGGCTTTGCGATGAAGGAAATAGGCAGGGTTGACATAATTTCCTTTGACGCATGCCTTATGCAGATGGCCGAGGTGGCATATGAGATTAAAAATTATGCGGATGTAATTCTGGCTTCGGAAGAAACCGAACCGGGCGCAGGATACCCTTACGACAAGATGCTGCCGCAGATGATTAAAAATCCTTCTGCTCCGCTTGAACAGATTGTGACCAAAATGATTAAGGAATTCCATAAATATTATTATTATAAAGGAAAAGCTTCCACTCACTCGGCCCTAAGGACCGGCGCCTTTGACGGTTTTGCTAATCTTTTAAATGAATGGGCGGATGCGGCTGTAAATTCAAATGAAAAATCCGGGATAAAATCAGCGGTCTCATATGCCAAATCGTATGCTATAGCGGATAATAAAGACCTGTATGATTTCATAGAGAACGTGAACACGCGCATAACCGATTCCGTCCTTATTGAAAAAGGAAAGCGACTCCAGAGCTACATAAAAACCAATCTGGTTATCTATAGCGCGGCAACTCTGAAAGGTTCGGGCGTGGATGAAATGTCCCACGGAATAGCGGTATACCTGCCGGGTTACGGCTACTCCTCCTACTATGATAAACTCACATGGGCAAGGGATGCAAGATGGGATGAATTCCTGAAATCGCTGAATAATTCAGGTTATTCAAGTTCAGGCAGTTCAACCGGCTCAACAGGTTCCACCAGTTCAGGCAACATAGGCGGATGCGTGGACCCGGGAGAAACTGCTCCTCTGTCGGCTCAGCTTGCGTATCTGGATTGTCTTCTTCAATTACTGAACCAGTTAACCGGAAAATAACAGGTTGCTCGTAGTTCTGGTTACTCGGTTACTGATTACCGGTTACTGCCGTTTCATCCTCCGGATATAGGCGGAAAAATGTGAAGCACATCTCCCTCTTTTACCTGCCTGTCTGATATCTTTTTATTGTCAAGTATTTCGGAATTGAGGGTTAAAACAAAATAATTCCTGACTTTGCCGTTTTCGTCCAGAAGCGCTCTTTCCACTTCCGGCTTTTTTATCTCCTTTAATTTATTTATTATCTCGGCGACAGTAGAACCGTGTATATCGGTTTTGGAAATCCCCAACCTCGCCCTGAGCGTTGTATAAATCATCACGGTAACTTTAGGCATATTTATTTCAGGTTGAGAACTACATTACTGAACCTTAACTTGTTTATTCTTAACCTCAACCTTAACCTGCTGTTAACCCAAAAATTTCAGTTGTTGCTTGCGACATGTGACTTGTGTCTTGCGACACCCGAAAATTGCCGTGGATATTTTTATCCGAATAATTGTCAATTAAAAATGACTTTAACTGCAATTTTCGGGTTAATATCTTATCATTCCTTTTTCTATTTTTTCCGCCCACGCGTCTATCCCGCCCTTGAGCACAAAAATTTTTTTAAATCCCATGTTTTCCAGTATTTTATACGCGGTTACGGAGCGGCTTTCATTCCTGCAATATAAAATTGCCTCAAGAGCAGGGTCAAGGTCTCCTTTGATTCCGCACAAATCATGCTCCCATTCATGCCTCAAATCCAAAAGCGCGAATTTTTCTTTTCTCCCGAATTTTTTCTTTAAATCCTCAGGAGTTATATAGGGGACAGGGGACACTGGCTTTCCGGAACAGGGTGGCATTGTCCGTCCCGCCGAATGGCGGGACGAGCGGCCTGAACAGACAGGGCAGTCCGGCCTTTTCTTTACATCAACGATGTTAAAGCAAACATTCGCGAAATCCAGCATAAGCAATTTGTTTTTCAGACCTTTGACGCCCGTTATGAATTTTATGACTTCCAATGCCTGAATGTGGCCTGCTGCGGCCGCAACAGGCCCTGCTATCCCTTCTTCCGCGCAGGTAAAATTCTGCGGCTCGGCTCCGGCAGGATAAAGGCACCTCAAACACGGCCCGTCCGAAGAATCAAACAGGGATACCTGCGCTTCAAACCTGTAGACGGCGCCGAAAACAAGAGGTTTTTTAAATCCGTAACAGGCTCGGTTAATGGCAAATCTCGCCTCAAAATTGTCGGTGCAGTCTGCTATAATGTCATAATCTTTAATAATTTCAACGGCATTTTTACCGTCAAATTTCTTCTGATGGATTTTAATCTTTATTTCCCAGTTAAGTTTTTTCAGGAATTTGACGGCTGCCTCTGCCTTAAGCGTTCCGGGCCTCTGTAAAGCGTAAATCGCCTGTCTATGAAGGTTGGAAAGTTCCAGTTTTCCGTGTTCAACGACTCCGAGTTTTCCTATTCCGGCTCCGGCAAGACTACTAAGACAGGCGCTGCCAAGTCCCCCCGCTCCGATAACGCATGCGCTGGAAGCCTTTATTTTCTCCTGGCCTTTAATTCCTATTTCCGGAATTATCATGTGTCTGGAGTACCTGATTATTTCTGATTTTGATAAAGCCATCATTCTCATTCTTGCCTCCCCAACCCCGCGGGTTAGCAAAATTTCCCCTATGTAAAAAATTCTAACCCGCGGGGTTGGATAAGGTTATTGCTTTAAAAATTTTTTCCGCAAACTCCGGAAGGGACGGATCCCTGGCTCCCATCACCGCGATTATATCGCCTGTTTTTGCAATTTGCATCAATCTTTCCGTTATTTTATCTCTTTCAGAAATATAAAAGGCGTTTCTGCCCTGCGCCGCGATGTCATCAACAAGATTTCTGGAGGATATATCTTTGACAACCGCTCCTCCCGCATAATATATCTCGGGCATAAAAAGAATGTCGTTTTCGCCAAGGCCGGAAATAAACGCGTTTACGAGTTCTTTCCTGAAATGCCTTGTGGGAGCGAATCCCTGCGGCTGATAGATCGCAATAACGCGCCTGGCATCGGCTGAATGCAAAGATTCCAGAAACGCCTTGATTTTGGCCGGATTATGGGCATAATCGTCCATAACCGTTATCCCCCCGGCCCTGCCTATGACCTGAAATCTTCTGTGAACCCCCCGATATTTCCGCAAGGCGCGGCTTGCTTGCTCAATTGAAATTCCGAAAACAGCGCATGCGGCGACGGCCGCCGCCGCATTTTCGGCATTGCACATTCCAGGCAAGGGCAGGAAGAAACCCACATTGTCAATTGAGAATTCGGAACAGAAACTTCCTGCCTTGAAATCCGAAATCCTGTATTTTCCGGAACAGGGCGGCATTGCCCGCAATCGGTGCCGCGAGCTCTGCGAGCGGCCGGAATAAGCGCTGAAAAATTCCGCATGTTCCGCAAGTTTCTCAAGATTCCTATCGTCGGCGTTAAGCAAAAGTTTTTTGCATCTGCCGGCGAATTTGGAAAATATCCGTTTCAGTTCCGGAATATCCTTGTGGTCATTGGTTATGTTCAAAATCACTCCCAGATACGGCCTGTATTCCGCGATAGTGCCGTCGCTTTCATCAGCTTCTATAACAAGAATGTCAGAGGTTCCTTTGTAAGCGTTTCCCGCAAACCCTTTTTCCATGAGTTCCAGCATCGCCCCGCCAGTTATTAAACCAGGAGAGAAACCGGCGTCTGAAAGTATCGTGAAAATCATGGCGACCACGGTTGATTTCCCGCTAGTGCCTCCGACTGCTATTGTTTTAAACCTGTTCACGTAATCGGCAAGCATCCGGGACCTGTGGATTAATTTGATTCCCAGGTATTTGGCTTTAAGAATTTCAGGATTCGTTTCTTCAACGGCTGTTGAAACGACCGCAATATCCGTCCGGCGGTCTATCCCGCCGCCGTCCTGCCTGAAAATTTTTATTCCGAGCTTTTCCAGCTTGTCTTTGAGAAACTGATTTTTTCCGATGTCAAAGTCCCTGTCCGACCCGCTGACTGAATTACTTTCCATGGCGCAAATCTGGCTCAAAGCGCTCATGCCCGAACCGCCGATTCCGGTAAAATGGATTTTTTTCATGCCAATCTGCCTAATTCTACCTGGTCAACCCGCGGGGTTGACCACTGATAAGCTTAACATCAAAATTATATATTTATTTTTCACAAATTGCTTCAAATTTTATACTATTTGTTTCTATGGAATACAAAAAAATTGGTAATCTAAAATCCTGCACATGCACTTACGAACCGTGTTCAAGAAAAGGACTGTGCTGTGAATGCGTGGGATATCACAGACAAAGCAACGAAATACCGGGCTGTTTTTTCTCAAAAAAAGGCGAGGCGACATACGATAGAAGTATTAAAAATTTCATAAAGGACTATCAAAACAGCAGTAAGTCGTAAGTAGTAAGTGGTAAGTAAAAAAACTAATCACTATTCACTAACCACTATCCACTGCTGTTATTATGCATTATTTACTGGAAAAAAAACACACCGGAATTTTAATTCCCCTATTTTCCATGCGTTCAAAAAAAGACTGGGGCATAGGAGACATCAAAGTCATGGCGGAGTGGTTTGCGGTTCTGAGGGAAATGAAAATAGACGTTCTCCAGATTCTTCCGATAAATGAAATGCCTCCTGGTACGAACTGCCCTTACACGGCTTTGAGCGCATTCGCCATAGACCCCCTCTATATTGCGGTGGAAGAAGCGCAAGATTTGCAGGAATGCCCTGAAGCGGCAGAAAAAATGAAGTCAAAGGAATTTAAAGATAAACTGAAAAAGCTGCGTTCTTCAAAAACAATTCTTTATGAAGAGATAAAACAAACGAAATTTTTAATATTGTGGGACATTTATCTTTCTTTTCGTCAAAACCACGTGGTCAAAAACACGCAAAGAGCTCAGGAATTCCATGAATTCTCGCTGGCCAACGCTTACTGGCTTGACGATTATGCGGTGTTCAGGCG
>JACQWV010000052.1:0-25637 GCA_016209085.1 Elusimicrobiota bacterium | reverse complement strand
TTTAAATATCTCCAGTGGATAGTTCATAAACAGTGGCAAAAGGCAAAGGAATCGGCTCAAATAAACGGCATAAAACTTTTCGGCGATCTGCCTTTTATGGTAAATCAGGAAAGCGCAGATGTCTGGTCAAGACAAATAGAGTTTGACTTAACCAGAGAAATCGGCGCGCCCCCCGATGCTTTCAGCAAAACAGGCCAGAAGTGGGGACTGCCGGCTCCTGACTGGGCTGAAATGGAAAAAAACAATTTTGAGTGGTGGAGCATGCGAATCAAGAAAGCCGCTTGTTTTTACGACATTTTCAGAATAGATCATATGGTCGGTTTTTTCAGGACATGGATAATACCGAACGACCCGCGCCTGGCGCCTGATTTTGACATAAAAACAGCCGAGTATCAGAAAGTCAGAGGAAAAAAATTCCTGCAGACGGCCGTTTCGGCGAGTCCGGCTCTGCCGGTCGCAGAAGATCTGGGCGTTATACCGCCGTACGTGCGTGAAACGCTCAGAGAGCTCAACGTGCCGGGCTATAAAGTACTTAGATGGGAGAAAGAATCAGGAGAATACATTGATACGGAAAAATACCTGCCCGTATCGCTGGCAACCACATCCACGCATGACAATGAACCTCTGGCTCAATGGTGGAAAATAATTTCTGCCGGGGAAAAAAGACTTTTCTGGAAAATGATTTCCGGCAGGCAGGAAACGCCGCCTCCTTTTTCAAAAGCCAGGAGCCGGATCATAAAAAAACTTCTTGAATCCTCGTCATGCCTGGCAGTCCTGCCGATACAGGATATTTTCGGCTTAAAGGACAGAATAAACATTCCGAATACGGTAGGCAGCCATAACTGGTCTTACAGGTTTGCGGCTCCCGTAGAGAATTTTTTGACAAAACACGCTGAGACAATTGAAAATTTCAGAAAAACCGTTGAGGAGGCAGGAAGAGGATAAGAAGAGAGATGAAAGATGAGGGATGAGAAAGAAGAAGAAAGAAAGAAAAAGGAGAATATTGTGGCAAAATTACTTTTAATACTATTAGCCGGCGTTTTTTTCTTTTCCGCGTGTTCTATAAACAAAATGGCTGTGAAATCCACTTCCCGGATTATACATAAAGGCCTTCCTGCAATGTTTTCCGAAACCGATCTTGAATTCGCCCGTGAATCCATGCCTGCCAATCTGAAACTTATTGAAATGCTCATACAAAACGAGCCTTCAAATACTGAACTGCTTGTCACGGCAGCCCACGGATTTTGCGGATATTCTTTCATGTTTATTGAAGACGAAGACGCTTCAAGGGCGTCAAAACTCTATGAAAAAGGGGCTGAATACGCGTTAGCGGCTCTCAAAAAACAAGGCATTATCGGTAAAAACGGCGACGTGCTTTATAAGGAAATAAGCAAAAATTCCGCCCCGGCGGCTTTCTGGCATTCATTCTGCAGGCTCGGCCTGATAAACCTTAACAGAGACGAGCCGGAGGCTCTGGCTGAACTGCCGCGTATAATCCCAGCTGCTGAAAAAATACTGGCTGTCCGGCCGGAATATTATTACAACGGGGCTGATGTCATAATGGGCGTATATTACGCGATACGGCCGAAACTTTTCGGCGGGAATCCCGGAACCTCTAAAAAACATTTTGAAGCTTCTCTCGCCGGAAACGGCAGGGATTTTCTTATGAACAAATATTTGTACGCCAAGACATGCGCCGTGTCCGGGCAGGATGCGGAACTTTTTGAGAAACTTCTTATGGAGATAATCGCCTCGCCTCCGCTTAACCCTCAAGAGGCTCTTGCAAATGAAGCCGCAAAAGCAAAAGCAAAAAAACTTCTGGAGAAAAAAGATGAACTGTTTTAAAAATAGCGGCCAGGATGAGAAGTTGCAAGTCTCAAGTCTCAAGTCTCAAGTCTCAAGTTACAAGATGGCCTTTTTTTTCTGTACGCTCTTTGCTCTACGCTCTTTGCTCTACGCCCTACGCTGTTTGCTGTTCGCTCTCCTCTGTCCGCTGTCCTCTATTCTTTATGCGGAAACTGTCATAAAATTCGCCACGCTGGCGCCTGAAGGCTCGGCATGGATGAAAGTGATGAACCAGTTTAACGCGGAGGCGGTCAAAAAAACCGAAGGCAGGGTCAGATTCAAGATATATGCCGGAGGCGTGGCAGGCGACGAAAAAGATGTGATAAAAAAAATAAGAATAGGCCAGCTGCACGCCGGAGGATTCACCGGCGTGGGCATAGGAGAGATAGCTCCTGAAATAAGAATACTTGATACCCCGTTTTTAGTTAAAAATACCCGCGAATTGGATTATATATACGAAAAATTTGACGGGGAATTCCGCCGGGCTTTTAAAAAAAACGGTTTTATGTTTTTGGGCTGGGCCGAGGTGGGCAAAGTATACATATTTTCAAACACGGCGGTTTCAAAACCGGCGGATCTTAAAAACGTCAAAATGTGGCTCTGGGAAGGAGACCCCATAGCTGAAGAAACCTTCCGCGCGGCTGAAATAAAACCGATACCCCTTTCCATAACCGATGTGATGACTTCAATTGAAACCGGGATGATAAACGGCGTGTATGCCTCTCCCCTGTCGGTTATCGCTCTCCAGTGGTTTACGAAAATGAAATACGTTCTTTCCGAACCCATAGCCAACGCGGCGGGGGCGGTTCTTGTTTCCGAAAAAAATTTCAACAAGCTTGACAAAAAAGACCGGGAGATTCTTTTAAGTCTTGGAAGAGAATGTTTCAAAAATTTGACTCTCATAAGCAGAACGGATAAACTCCTCCCGCCTCTTCAGAAGCGTTAAAGACTTTTGAACAAATGGGGAAAAAAGCCAGGAATGCTCTTGCAGGAAAACTTTATTCAATTGACTTAATGGAAAGAATAGAAAAAAGTCTGGCTGATTTCAGAAAAAAATAGTTACTGAGCTATGTCCGATGACCCGCTTGATATCCTGCTCATAGACGAGGAAGACGAACCTTTCAGCAAAGATAACCCGCAGGGTTTGCCTGAATATCTCACTGTGGCAGTGCGTTGGGCAATGGATCCGCCGAAACTGGCAATCCCGCTTCTTTCAGCGCAGGCAAAAGCGGCGGGACACAGCGTTGCATCAGTATACAGGCCGCTGCTCCCGTGGCAGCGAAAAAAGTTCCGGCGCTTTCTTCTTCAAAAACCGCTTGTCGCAGGAATTACCACCGTAGCCATGTTCAGAACTTCCACATTAGACCTGATTATCAGGGAGATACGAAGCATCAGTCCGGAAACGATTATTGCCCTCGGAGGGCATGGCGCTCAGGATTCGCCCGATATGCGTAGATTAGGGAATGTTTATATAACGGATCACGGGGAAGGGACTCTCGCAAATTTCATTACGGCAGTCAAGGGCGGAGCAGATATCGACCATGTACCGGGGGTTTCGGTTTCTCACGACGGCTGCCGTATAATGAAGGGTAGTCTGCTTTATGAAAACATAACGCGCGTCTTATACCCGGATTGGAGCGCAACCGGCACTTACTGCCGGCGCTACCCTATAGAAGCCTCAAGGGGATGCAGGTTCAATTGCTCTTACTGCGGATTTCCGGGAAAAACTTCCCAGTTATTCAGAGGAATAGATGAAGTAGTCGGAGAAATGCTTCATGTGAAAGAACGCTATCATGTCCGGAGCTTTGATTTTGTAGACTCATGCCTTACCTCAAACCCGGAATTTATACTGGCTCTATGCGCTGCCCTGCGCAAACACAACTTCAGGCCGGACTGGAGGTGTTTTGCAAGACCTGATGCCTTTGACCGTTTTCCGGAACTTGCTGAAGAAATGTCATGCGCGGGTTGCTCCAGATTATTCATGGGAGTTGAGTCCATACACGACCATATTCTTTCTGGAATGAGGCGCGGCATGAACCGCAGCATGATAGAAACCGGATTATCCCGCGTGTTCAAATCAGGGATAAAGGTTCACGGCAATTTCATAATCGGCTTTCCCGGTGAAACACAGGCGACTGTCAGAAACACGGCTGAATTCATCATACGCCGGCCGTTTTCAACCGTCTATCTGTGCACATTCGGAATGTCGCAGGAAATGTTAGAATTGGCTGCCGCACAACCCGAGCGTTACGGTCATTTAAGCGGAAAACCTGTAAAAGGCTGGCGCCATGACGGAATGGATTATCAGACTGCTTACAAACTGACTTTATGGGCATGCCGCAAGATTAACTGGACAAAATTATGGTTTGTCGCATTCTCTCCGACAACAAATAACCCTGATTATCCGCCTTTCTGAGTTTTAAAACCCGCGCTCAGCAGCTCCGCCCGCGTCTTGAGGAATGCCGACAGCTTTCCATCCATACTTTCTCACAAGATAAAACAAACCTTTGGTTATCCAAAAAAACGTCCGCAGAGGAAAAGAACGGTTTGTCTGGGAGCCTGCATTAGGACCGGCAAACTGCAGACTCCTGAGCAATCCCCCATGAAAGACAAAAGCATTCGGTACGACGGCAAGCTTCCATCCTGCCCGGCGCATTCTTATGGCATAATCCACTTCTTCCAAATAACCAAATCCGAAACCTTCATCCAGTCCTCCGATGCTTTCAAAAACTTCCCTTCGTATCATGGCGCAAAATCCGAGCAGCCACCCCGCCTCCAAAAACCTGCCTGTCTGCAAAGCAAGCGCCCGTCCAAATTCATCAAAACGGGCTATTTCAGTATCTGAAAATGATTTAAGCGGGACAGGCAGATTGTTTGCCGTCTGAAGTTTGGAATTAAAGGCGCCGTTGGTCACCGGACCGGCCATGCCCATGCGCGAATCCGCGTCTATCGCTTCAATCAATCGGTCCAAAGCTCCGGGAGACAGACGGGTATCGCTGTTGCAGAGCAACAAATAAGACCCTGTAGCGAGAGAAAATCCTTTGTTGGCTGAACGGACATAACCCAGATTTGACTGATTGCGATGATAGATGACATCGGCCCAGTCCGATACGGCGCGGACCACGGCAACGGTCTCTGATTCCAGCGGAGACGCATCATCCACAATTACAAGTTCTATCCTCCGGCCGGCATTTAAGCGCAGGCCTCCGAAACAAAGCCTGTCCATCATCTCGCAAAGATACGGTTTATAATTGTAAACAGGAAGCGTTTATTTCAAATTCAGGAGGGTTTTCAAGATGTTTTTTGACAAAACACAATCCTGCTGATTTCATAATTGCTTCCGTGTATTCTTTGGGAAAATTTTTGGGAAGTTTTATGTTAATTTTGACCTTCTTTACCATGTGCGTGGTCTCATCTCTTTCAAAAGATACGATTAATTTCGCGTCATGGAGGGATATGTTCCGCTTTTTTAAGAAGGCAAAAACATAACCGCCGGCGCACGCGCCTAAAGAAACCAGAAAGTAATCAAAAGGCGTAGGAGCGGTCCCCTCGCCGCCGTTGTCAACAGGCTGATCTGTTTTTATCGTAAATCCCTTGAAATTCGCGTCAACTTTTTTCCCCCCCGAATAGACCACTTCCATCTGTTCAGGCATAATCTCTCCAGTTAAGTCAGGTGTTTTTAGACTTATCACTTACAACTTGACACTTATCACTCCTTCCGCCTCAAGGCGGAAGGCTTAAAACGTGTGTTTATGCAGTTCTTTTGTGATTCCCGGAATCACGGTCGTTTTCCCGTCGTTTGACAGGGATTGTATTTTGAGTATCTGTTCATAAACGCCCTCAAACGACTTGACCACATCCGGGTCAAAAGATTTTTCTGATTCCGACAAAATATACTCGCGCGCTTTTTCAGACTCCCATTTGGACTTATAAACTCTGGGCATGCAGAGGGCGTCAAACACATCCGCAACGGAAACTATCCTTGCGTACAAAGGAATCTGCCCGCCTTTTAATTTTATCGGATAGCCTGTTCCGTCGAATTTTTCGTGATGGGACCCCGCTATTTTACAGGCAATCTGCAGAAGAGCGCTTTCCGCATTGCAGAGAATTTTCGCTCCGTAAAGAGTATGTTTTTTCATCTCTTCATATTCCTCAGGAGTCAGCTTGCCTGGCTTCAAAAGAATCGCATCCGGTATGCCGACCTTGCCTATATCGTGCAAAGGGCTTGAATATCTTATGTTTTCCACCTCTTTTTCAGACAGGGGGAGACCCTTGGCCAGCAAAGCCGAATATTCGCTTATATGCCTGAGGTGCACCGCCGTATCCACCTGGTCCCTGTACTCAGCTGTTATGGCAAGCCTGTAAATCGTTTCAAGCTGAGATTTGTTAAGACTTTCATACAACTGGGCGTTTTCTATAGCTGCCGAGGCAAAAGACCCTAAAAGGAATAGCATTCCCTCGTCTTCGGCGTCAAAATCTCCGTCCATTTTATTTATCACTTCAAAAACGCCGATTATTTTCCCCGTAACGTCTTTTAACGGAACCGCAAGAATATTTCTTGTCTTGTAGCCGGTTACCCTGTCTATTTCCGAGCTGAATCTATCGTCCGAATAAGCGTTTTTGATATTTATGGGCTGGCCGGTCTGAGCCACTATGCCCACTATCCCCTTGCCGAAAGGCATTCTTATTTCGGTATGTTCAAGACCATGAGCGACTTTTGACCACAGCTCGTTGGTTTGTTTATCCAGAACAAAAACAGTGCACCTGTCTCCGTTTAGAAGACGTTTAACCTGCTCGGCTATCAACTCAAGGAGTCTGTTTAAATTCGTCTCAATGGCTATCATCCCGCCGAATTTTACCAGCAGATTAAGACGTTTTTCCAGTTCCTGTTCTCTGTTAGTCATTTGTTCTACATTTTATCATTATTTGAAACGAGCAATTTATCAATAAGCACGCTGTAATGCACTGCCTTTGCCCGGGGATAAAGCATTCTAAGGCCGTGATTGATGTGAAGAAGACAGGAAGTGGCTCCTACAGCGACAATATCCGCCTGCGAACAAGCTATGTTCCTGATTTTTCTTTGAAGTATCTGCGAGGAAAGTTCTTTATGGGTAAAAGCAAACGCTCCGGCCCCGCCGCAACACCAGTCGCTTTCATCCATTTCCCTGAAATCGGCGCCGGCCAGTTTTTTTATCACTTTCCGCGGTTCGGTTCTTATGTTCTGGCCATGGCATGCTTTGCATGAATCGTGATATGTAATAATAAAATCTTTTTTAAATCCCCCTGTGTCCCCCTTTAATAAAGGGGGATTAAGGGGGATTTGCTCCGGCTTAATCACCTCCAGTATGTCTTTTACGCTTTTTGAAAATTCCAGCGCTCTTTGCCGCCATCCCTCGTCCCCGGTAAAAAGCTGTTCATAGGTTTTCATAAACGACACGCAGGAAGCGCAGTCCCCCACCAGAACGACATCCGGGTTGTTTTTTTTCAACTCTTCAAATTTTCTTATATTTTGCTTTGCAAATTCCCTGGCGTTTTTGAGACTTTCGTAATTATACGCCAGAAGCCCGCAGCAGAAATTGTCTGCGAAAATTCCGTTTCCCATGAATCTCTTCAGCAATTTTACGGTTGAAGTTCCGACTTTCGGAAATAAATAATTCGGACCGCAGGCCGCAAAATATGCCCAGGCCGCATTTTTTGTTTTTTCCGCAGAAAGAGCCGTGTCTTTCCTCAAAGTCTCGTTAAGAAATGTCAGGGGAACTTTCCGGACTATCTGCTGAACGGCATCCAGCTCCGGAAGTCCGGCCATTTCGTATATTTGAAGACCTGAAACAATCTTTGACGCCCCCAGATTTTTTAAAACATAAGCGATTTTCAGCCAGACTTCAAAAATTCCCGGGTTTTCAAGCAGCATTCTCATCCCTGCAGAAACCAATGAATTTTTATTTCTGGAAATAGCGTTTCTCCTCGCTTCCAGGACATTGTCCGGCGTCGGCACTTTTGCATAACAAACAGATGAGCATGCCCCGCATAAAAGACAGGTAAAAACGGATTCAGCCGTCTCCGCCGCATTCTTTATTTTCCCCTCTATCAGCATCCTTACCGCCTGATTCCTTCCTCTCGCGGATATTGTCTCTCGCCAGGTGCAGGCATAAGTGGGGCAGGCGGTCTCGCAGTATCCGCATCTGTTGCACTGGCTCACGGCATCGTAGAGATTCCTTTCTCCAAGGTCGGTCAGAAGACTTTCTAGATGCGATTCTTTCTCTATTTCGCTATAAAGCCTGTTTTCATATTTTCCGAACATATTACTTTGCCTTTCCGTATTCCGCTATTTTTTGAACGACAAAATTAAAAATTTCCGGTTCCAGACCCTCTTTTTCTTTTGTCAACATTTCCAACAGTTTATCGGATTCAAAAATCCCGTCTGCGACGAGAATGGGCGAGCTTTTAGGAGCCCCGAAATTCGTTTCGCCTTCATCAATGTTGTTGTTAGAGAAGCCGAAACGCTCATGCCATGTGAAAGCTTTCCGGCTTTTCCCGGCTTTGTAACATAGCTGAAACCCTGTAATCCCCCCTTTTTCGGCAAACCACACTATTAATTCCACATTTTCGGCTGTAAACCAACGCCTTTTAGCTTCCCCTCTGATTTGCCTTACATTTGTGATTTCTTTAAACATTAAAATTTATCTCCGAATTTTCTCCGATATTAATCTGTTCCCGCCTGCCCGTTACGACGGCGCTCGGCCCGACAAGGGAACCGCTTAAATTCATGTTATTTATTATTGCATTTTCATTGATTATTGAATCGGAAATAACAGAGGATTCTATTTTTGCTCCGGCGCCTATTGAAACATAAGGCCCTATCACTGAATTCACCGCTTTCGCGGAATCCGCAATGTAGACCGGCGGTATTATCAGGCAGTTTTTTCTCCGTATTTTAAATTTCTTTTTGTCCAGAATGTATTTGTTGGTGGCAAGGAGAGTTTCCGGTTTGCCGCAGTCATGCCAGCCCTCAATCGGAACCGGTTTTATTTTATGCCCGCTTTTAACAAGAATCTCAAGCGCGTCCGAGAGTTGTATTTCCCCCTTTGTGGTTTTTCTTGAGTCCATGAGTTTGTCAAGACTATCATAAAGGAGCTTGCAGTTTTTAAATGAGTAAATTCCGACTACGGCCATTTTGGATTTGGGGTTTTGCGGCTTTTCCGCTATATTTTTTATATAACCTTTCTCTATTTCCACCACTCCGAATCTTCTCGGATCGTCAACCGCTTTTACGGCTATACAATCTATCTCCGAATTCAGAAACTTTCTCATGTCGGCTGAAATTATGGTATCGCCGAGAATGATAAACGCGGGACCTTTAACGTATTCTTTTGTAAGCCATATCGCATGACCCAGTCCAAGCTGCTCTTCCTGCACCGCATAGGATACGTTCAAAGACGGATAATTTTCGGATACGTATCGTTTTATCTTTTCTCCAAGGTATCCTGTCACAAGGCAGGCTTTTTTTATTCCTGTTTCAACGAGTTGGTCCAGAATGTGCCCTATTATGGGTTTATCCCCTACGGTTAAAAGCGCTTTGGGATAGGTGTGGGTGTGAGGCCTGAGCCGCATCCCGGCTCCTGCAACAGGCACTATTGCGGTAACCCGGTCGTCGGCATAGCCTCCGACACCTGTGGCCGCAGTGCGGCTGTTCCGATTTTCTGTCATAAAAATTACCTCCATAAATTCATCTCCTGCCTTCAACCATCTGCCTTATGATAAATATCCAGTGAATACCATTTTAGCGTAGGGGCTTGATTTATCAAGCCCGATTTTGCGGGTTCAATAAATTGAACCCCTACATCCCATTTACGCCTTACGCCTATATCACAAACGAAACAAAAAGAAGAACCAAAACCACAAGACTCGCAAGAGAAAATTCGTATTCCCTTGAAAGCATGAAGCTGTAAATCATAACCATGAGTCTTGCCACCGGAGTAAAAAGAAGAACAACTATTCCGGATTCAAGCATTTTTAAGGAACCGCCGTGAAATCCTGAAATGCCGAACAACCCGCCTGCTGCAAAAAAGAAAAGACTCAAAACGACTCCGTAAAGAAGCGTTTTCTGAATCAATTTCTGAATTCTTTTATCACGGCTTCCGTCAGGCATACAATGTTTTAAAAAGCATGACAATTCCTATCACGAACACGAGAAGGGAAAATTCAGCCTGTATCTTGTCCGGCTTTGTTTTATACAGCGCTCTAACCCCGAAAACAGAGCCGAGGATCACCCCTATGACGACTGCCGACGCGACACGCGCAGGCATAAAACCGTTTCTGAAAAATATTATAGCGCTGGCGCATGCGCTTACTCCTATTATGAAATTGCTCGTGGCAGCAGCCGCTTTCATGGGCATTTTGCACAGAAGGTTCATTACCGGAACCTGCACAATTCCTCCTCCTATGCCCAATAATCCGCTAAGACTGCCTGCAAAAAAGGAAATCAAGCTTGCCGGAAACATGTTTTTTACTTTATAGACTGTATTTGCCGTCGGCACATGGGGGTCGGACGGCATAGCGCCCGACACTTGATGAGCCAAAGGCTCTTTGTTCCGCGCCATTGGCGCTGTTCCGGAGAATATTGAAGGGTCAAAAAATGCTGAATCAAATTTGCCAGCGGCAGGCGCATCGCCCCAAGCGCCCGACTCAATCTCCTGCGTAAAATTTTGAGTATTCCTCAAAGTTTTTTTTCCTTTTACAAACATCAAACCCGCTACGGGAAAAAGTATTATTGAAAAAATCAACTGCGCTGTTTCCGATGGCAATATACTGGAAACAACCGCTCCGAAAATAGAGCCTAAAGCGGTTGCGGTTTCAAGAACAATTCCCACGCGCAGGTTTGTCAGCCCTTTTTCCACGTTTACGGACGCGACCGCGCTTGATGTGGCGACGATAGCCAAAAGAGACGCGGCTATCGCCTGGTGTATGGAAAGTTTAAACAACAGCACAAGAAACGGCACGATGAAAATTCCCCCGCCTATGCCGAAGACGGAAGCAATGACGCCGACTGGAAAGCCAAAAACAATCAGAAGTAAGAATTCCATTTTTTCCCTTCTTCTTCGCCTACCTCAAAAGCTCTCACGCATTTTTGCCCGTCAAAATCAAGGAGGCTCAGGCCCAGGGTACCCGGCGGTTTTATCAAATGAACATCAGGTTTTGAACGCAGCAGCATTCTTGAATTGTATATTTCATGAACATGTATCGCAAGAATTCTGCGGGCGTTGGATTCAAAATAGCTCAAAGGGCCGTTCACCGGGTGATTTAAATCTCCGTCAAAAGAATTGCTGATTATTATTATCGTGCCGCATCCCTCAAACATATTCAGGTTTATCGTGGCCATTCCTATGATTCCCCCGTCGACCAGGTGAACGATGTTGCCGTTTTCTCTTATTTTAACAGGCGGGAAAATCATGGGTATGGCGCAGCTTGCGGCTATGGCGTCTACAAAGGATATGTTTTTACTGTGAGTCGTCTTATCAAAGCGGGTTATATAAGGAAGTTTTCTTTCAACACAGTGGCTTATGATGTAAAAAATTGCCCGTTTTTTAAATGCAGGATCTTCCGTAATAATCCAATCGCTTAAAAAATCATACACGGCGTCTCCGGAGAACAAAGTGATTTTTGAAAGAAGGCTGTTGACCTTTAATCCCAGTTTCCACAAAAAACTTCCGAAATTCAATCTGACGAGTTCCAACGGAATGTTATTGTAGGCGATTTTCGGCCTGAGTATCTTTTCTCTGGAAACGCTCCCCCATGCCTCCTTAAGTCCTGAGGTTCTTCCGAAACAGTAAGCCGCGCCGTTGACTGAACCGATGCTGAATCCCGCCACAATGTCAAATTCTATTCCGGCATTGACTAAAACAGAAAGAACTCCGGATTGCCAGCTTCCGAGCGCCCCGCCTCCGCACAAGAAGAGTCCTATCGGTTTTCTGAATCTCATATAAAAAATTTCTGCAAAAATTTATAGAATAATATTTTACATTAAAAAGAGATATGAATAGCGAATATCTAATCATTGCAGGTCTCGCCGTTATAATGATTTTGACCCTGGCGCTTCCCTTTTCGGTAAAAAAAATAGAGGAAGAGCTTGAAATATTTCTTTTTTTAATGGGGATATCGGCTGTAACGATTTCAAGAAAATGGAGCTGGCGCCTGGTAAAGGAATCCTTGACCGAACCGATAGGAATATCCCTGGCAGTATTGATTACCGGCCTGATATTTAAAGGAATCCGCAGGCATCTAAAAGCATGGCTGAACCGCCTTATAGCAAAAATCGGGCTTCCCGGAACAATTTTCATCGTCATATGTTTCCTCGGTCTGGGCTCAAGCGTGTTCACTGCAATTATCTCTTCCCTTATCCTGGCGGAGATAATAACGATTCTGAAGCTTGACAGGAAATACGAAGTGTCCGTGGTAATCTACGCCTGCTTTGCCATAGGTTTAGGCGCGGCTCTGACTCCGCTGGGCGAGCCGCTTTCCACGATAGCGATAGCCAAACTCAAATATCCCCCGCACGACGCCGGTTTTTTTTATCTTCTTAAACTGATTGGAATATGGGTGGTCCCCGGCGTTCTGTTTATAGCTTTTTTCGCGAGCCTCAAAACGCCGTCATCTGCAAACACATCCCGAACGCTTGGAGAAGACGCCGTTGAGACGACTTACACTGTGTTTCTCAGAACGCTGAAAATCTTTGTTTTTGTCATGGCCCTGATATTTCTCGGGACCGGGCTGGCTCCCATAGCTGAAAATTATCTTGTGAAAATCCCGACATGGACGCTTTACTGGGCAAATGCAATCTCAGCAATACTTGATAACGCGACCCTGGCGGCCGCTGAAATAGCGCCGTCAATGTCTGCAGACCAGATTGCATTTTTGTTGATGGGACTTCTGATTTCAGGCGGAATGCTTATACCAGGCAACATTCCGAATATTGTCAGCGCTTCCAAACTAAGCATAAAAAGTTCGGAGTGGGCTAAAATAGCCGTTCCTTTCGGAACGATTCTAATGATTGTATATTTTGTGCTGCTGATGATGTTTTTATAGTTACTCAGTAGGGAGAAATTTATGCAATGGAACTGGAAAACCATAATTGAGCCTTTTAAAATAAAAAGCGTTGAACCTCTGGGTTTCACTGAAAGGGAAGAACGGCTTAAAATTCTTGAACAGGCGCATTACAATCTGTTTAACATAAAAGCCGAGAAAATTTTGATAGACCTTTTGACCGACAGCGGAACCAGCGCCATGTCGGCCAGGCAGTGGGGCGGGATCATGGTCGGCGACGAATCTTATGCCGGCGCAAGCAGCTATTACAATTTTGAAAATGTCGTCTCGGATCTTACAGGTTACAAGGAAATAATACCTGTTCATCAGGGCAGGGCGGCTGAAAGGATCCTCTTCTCTATTATAGGCGGAAAAGGCAAACGCGTAATTTCCAATTCGCATTTTGACACTACCAGAGCCAACGTTGAAGCATCGGGAGCGGAAGCTTTTGATTTTCCGGTCAAAGAGGCGTTTGATTTTGACAGGTACGCCCCTTTTAAAGGCAATATAAATCTTGAGGCCGCTGAAAAATTCATAAAAGAAAAAGGCTCCAGGAGCATTCCTGTATGCATAATGACGGTCACCAACAACTCTCTCGGCGGACAGCCGGTTTCAATGGAAAATCTCAAACAAACCCGGAATCTTTGCAGAAAATACCGGATACCTCTTTTCCTTGACTGCGCTCGCTTTGCAGAAAACGCATATTTCATAAAAATGAGGGAGAAAGGCTATTCAACAATGCCGGTAACGGAAATAGCGCGGGAAATGTTTGACTGCGCCGACGGCGCCATGATGAGCTGTAAAAAAGACGCTTTCGCGAACATAGGCGGGTTTATTGCGATGAATAACGCAGGCTGGGCGCAAAAAGCGCGGCAGCTCCTGATATTGACCGAAGGCTTTCAGACTTACGGGGGGCTGGCAGGAAGAGATCTTGAAGCGATTGCAATAGGACTTGGAGAAGTGCTTGACGAAAAATACCTTCAGTACCGCATACGCGCCGCCCAGTATCTGGCAAACAGTCTTCTCAAAAACAGAATACCGGTTGTGGTGCCGCCCGGGGGGCACGGCGTTTATGTGAACGCAAAGAAATTCCTGCCTCACATAAAGTCTCTTCAATTTCCTGCCCAGGCTCTTGCAGTAGAACTTTATCTTGAAGGCGGAATACGCGGAGTTGAAATCGGAACTTTGATGTTCGGCAAAAGAGACTCCGCCGGGAATTTTATTCCCGCAAACATGGAACTCGTCAGGCTTGCAATTCCCAGAAGAGTCTATACGCAGAGTCATGTTGATTACGTGGTTGAGGTTTTCGCCGAACTGGCAAAAAGAAAAAAATCCATAAAAGGGCTGGAGATAGTAGAAGCTCCGCCTGTGCTTACTCATTTCACTGTGAAACTACGACCAATCAACGCAGCAGGGGTGGGTGGCAGGAGAAAGCTTAAGGCTGAATTAAGCGATTAAGTTATTAAACTTAATCACTCAATCACTATTCACTTAATCACTACTTAAGAAGATGGCAATACGAAATCAACGTTTTGAAAGAATAAGCCGGGAGATACAAGAAATTGTAGGCGCTGAAAATGTTTTCACGGAAAACATGGAGAGAGTTCTTTATTCCTACGACGCCTCAATGACAAAAGCAATGCCCGAGGCAGTAATAAAGTTCGGCGGTATAGAACAGATTTCTCCGGTCGTAAAAATCCTCTACAAAAACAAAGTCCCTTATGTGCCAAGGGCGGCAGGCACGAATCTATCAGGAGGCTGTTCGGCTTTAAGAGGCGGCGCCGTGCTCAACTTATCCGCCCTTGACAGAATATACAGAATAGACACCACAAACCGTTATGCTGTAGTAGAATGCGGCGTTGTGAACCAGAAACTTCAGAATGAACTTGCAAAGTTCGGTTATTTTTATGCGCCTGACCCGGCAAGCCAGAAGGTCTCAACCATAGGCGGAAATATAGGGGAAAACGCAGGAGGCCCTCAATGCCTTAAATACGGAACGACTTTTAACAACGTCCTGAAACTGGAAATAGTAACTCCGGAGGGAGAAGAAGTTATATTATCAGTTTCCGACCCCGGACCTGACCTCGCGGGATTGTTTGTCGGTTCCGAAGGCACTTTCGGCATAGTCAAAAAAGCCTGGCTGAAAATACTGCCTCTTCCGAAAATCCTGGAGACTGCGATAGCATATTTCGCGGATATTGAAAGTTCCATAAAAACAGTAACGGAGATAATAAGCGCGGGACTGACTCCGCGCGCTCTGGAAGCCATGGACAGGCTCTCGCTTGAAGCAGCTGCAAAAAATTCAGGAATAACTTATCCTCAAAACGCCGGCGCGGCGCTGGTTATAGAACTGGACGGGGAGTCCGAATCCGAGATAAGCAGTCAGATGAAAAAAATTGAAAAAATCTGCGCAAAAAATTTTTGCATAAACTTCAATTTCTCTTCCAGCGCCGCTGAAAGGGAAAAAATATGGAATATCCGGAAAGGCGCTTACCCGGCAATGGCGCGGCTGGCTCCGAATGTCCTGGTTGAAGACGGGGTAGTGCCCAGACCGCGTCTTCCGGCTGCGTTAAAAGAAATCAAGGAAATCATATCAAAACACAAACTCCGGGCAGGTTTTTTGTTCCATGCCGGAGACGGCAATCTTCACCCGAACATTATCTTCGACGAACGCGACATAGAGGAGACAAGAAGAGTAAAAAAAGCCGGTTATGAAATACTCAAAGCCTGCATAATGCTGGAAGGTTCAATTTCCGGGGAACACGGCGTCGGGGTGGAAAAAAGGATCGCCATGAGCTGGCTTTATGATAAAAAAACCCTGGATGTATTCAGGGGTATAAAACAGGCTTTTGATCCTTTACAACTTGCCAATCCCGACAAAATCATTCCTATTGCATCCGATAAACATGCAAAACCTTTGCGCTCCACGCATGAAAGTCGTGGTGAAAAGGCAGAAAAACTTATCAACGAAATCAAATTCAGGCATAGAACGGGCATCAAAACCGCAATTGCCTCATATTCCACAAAAATACCGGGTTTGCATCTTTGCGACTTGGCGCCAGATGTTGATTGTCAGAAAATTGAAGGCTTAAAAGAACTCAATGAAATAATTGATTTTGACAGGGACAATTTCACCATAAAAGTAGAAACCGGAATTTCCGTCGCTGAACTTAAAAAACGGCTTTTACCGGACGGATTTTATTTAGATGTGCCGGATATGAATGGAAGCATGGGGGGCCTGATAGCGACAAAATCAAGTCCCGATATAAGGGATATTCTTCTCGGCGCGGAAATTCTGCTTCCTGATGGGACCGTATGCGAATTCGGAGGAAAAACATTGAAAAACGCCGCAGGATATAATGTAACAAAACTGCTATGCGGTTCATGGGGAGCTTTTGGGATAATTTTAACGGCTACTCTCAGGCTTTCTCCGTATCAGACAGAAAAACCCATACCCCTATCCTTAGATGTCGGCGGCGCGCCGCAGCATAATTTCTTCAAGCCAAACGATTTTCACAGAAGACTTAAAAACGTTTTTGACCCTGGGAATTTGTTCAATCCGTGGATTTTCAGCGGATAGAGAACAGAGGTGAGAGGTCAGGGAACAAGGGTCAGAGCAGACTTATTTGAGGGAAATAAGTTACAAGGCCGAGCATTACTAAAAGTATAAGCCAGAAAACAATTACAGCAGAGTAAACTTCTGTAAGCCTCTTTTCAAACCTTGAACTTGACAGAAAAAGATTCAAACCTAACGGTATAGTCATGTATCCTATTTCAAGGTTCAAAAGAAAGATTATTCCCAGATGAACAGGATCTATCCCGTATTGGGCGGCCACCGGAACTATCAACGGCACCACTATTATTATCGCCGAGAAAATCTCAATCATGTTGATTACAAGGAGAAAAGCGTTTAAAATAAGGAGGAAAATTATTTTGCTGTCTACGAATGAATGAAGCCATGCGAATATTCTGTTCGGAATCTGCGCGTCTATTAAATAGTTGGTAAACCCGAGAGCTGTTCCGAGAACCGCAAAAATCGCTCCCACCAGCAGCATGCTTTTGACGGCTATTTGGGGTATATCCCTGAAAATGTCCAGGTCCTTGTAAATAAACGCCTCAACAATCAGGACGTAAAACGCCATTATTGAAGCGGCCTCGCCGGCTGTGAAAAATCCATTATAAATCCCTCCTATTATCACAAACGGCAGAGGAATTTCCCATTTTGCCTCCATTATTGAAGACTTGATGTTGCCGGCTGAAAAGACGGTTTTTGAAATATTAGATTTTTTAGATATATATACGGCATAAATTGAAAGAACTGCTATGAGTAAAATGCCTGGCAGGATTCCGGCGCGGAACAGATCGCTTATGCTTATTTTAGCGACAAGGCCGTAAAGAATTATCGGAAGACTCGGCGGGAAAAGCAGGCCCAGGCTGCCGGTAGTGGTTAAAAGCCCCAGGACAAATTTTTCAGGATAACCCTGTTTTATCAGCATGGGATAAAGCAGTCCGCCTAAAGCGATTATGGTTACGCCTGAAGCTCCTGTAAAAGCCGTAAATAATGCGGCCGCCGCAAGACAAACTACGGCAAGGCCGCCGGGCAGAAAGCCAAACAGACTCTCGGCAAGATTTAAGAGCCTTCTGGGAGCTTTGCTTTCCGCCAGCACATAGCCGGAAAACGTAAACAGAGGAACGGCTATCAGGGAAGGGAGACTCGCAAGTCTCATCATCTCAACAATCACGGCCGAGGAATCTATTTCAGAGGCATGGAAAAGATAAACAGCCAGAGCGCCTATGAGGGAAAATACAGGCGTCCCAAGAAACGCGAGGAACAGCATCAGGGCAAGGATAAAAAAAATCATAAATTATTTCTGTCTGAAAATGCCTACGAACAGGTGAAACCCGATAAGCAAAAAAGACACCGGCAATATCAGTTCAAGCCAGCCTGATTTTACGGCGGTATTGTTGACATAAAATGCCGTTGAATTGTAAAGGAATTCCTGTTTCAAAAAGCGGTTTGACGCAAAAAACAGAAGAATTGAAACAAAAACGGCAAACAGACCGGTAAAAACAGCGGCGGCAGAAGACCATCTTGGCGGAAGCATTCTGGCAAAAACATCTACCGCAAAATGCTTTGAATATCTAGAACTCAAACTCGCTCCGAGCATTCCCGCCCATAAAACCACGTATCTTAAAAAAGTGTCAAGCCAGACAATTCCTGAGTGAAAAAACAGCCTCAATCCTATCTGCAGAAAAGAAAGGAGCGCCATTAAGAACACGAATATAACTATTGCCGATTTTTCAATTTTAACCAAAATCTCTTCAAAAGCAAGCAAATATTTCATATTCTGTTTACTGCTATTTTTGCCGGCGCCGTTACTGGTTACTGGATATTTTGCTTCTCGCTTTACCACTGGTTACGGCTGTTTACTGGTTACTGCCGTTCTATCGTGCATCCTTATCTTTGATATGATAACGCTCAAAATGATAAATTCCCCGCCTACTATAAAATATATGAGAATCCCCCATACAAGCGGAACCTTAGTAACAAGGAAAGCGACTGCTGTCAGAACAGCCGCCGCAATGAGCGTCAAAATAACTATCCTGTGTCTTGAAAATCCGAGCTTCTCGAATCTCAGGGCAAAATGATCCCTGCTTCCGACAAACGGGGATTCCCCCCTCTTCAGGCGCATTATTGAAACGAAAATAGTGTCATAAAGGGGTATTGCAAGAATAAACAAAGGAGCGTAAACTCCAAGAGGATTCACTTTTGAATATTTGGCGCCCATGGCTATGAGCGCCAGGATGAAGCCGCAGAACAGGCTCCCTGAATCTCCCAGAAATATTTTGTGCCTTTTTGAAAAATTGCATGGAATAAATCCAAGCGCCGCGCCGGCAAGCGCGCATGAAGCAAAATTAACGTAAATGGATTCCGAAGGCAGGGATATAAATAAAAAACCCATGCACGCTATTATCACCTGGCTCGCGCAAAGTCCGTCCATTATGTCTATTATATTGAGAGCGTTGGAAATGCCCACAATCCAGAAAACGCTTAAAATGAAAGAAAGATACTGAGGCTCTATGAAATTTATTCTTATGCCTGAGACCGCCACGAAAAAGGCAACCAGGAACTGGACGATGAATTTAATCTTAAAACCCAGGCCGCCCGGCTTTTTTAAGTCGTCAAAGAGCCCGAGCAAAAATATAATTCCGCCGCCGGCCAGAATTATCCTTAAATCTCTCAGAGTGCCCGTAGGAAACGAGGTGCAGAACCGCATAATGATTAAAGCAAGAGCAAAGGAAAATGCTATGGATATTCCGCCGAAGGCGGGAGTAGGGGATTTATGCGTTTTAATTAAGGACGGAGTATCAAGAAAACCCAGCTTCACCGACCATTTCCTTATCAGCGGCGTGACAATCAGCGAAACCAGCAAAGGAATTAGAAACGCTATTAAGTATAATCTGAGGTTTTCAGTTATTGCGTCCATTTTTTTATTTTTGGCTCCTGTGGCGCCATAGAGCGAACGACGCCAAAAAGTCCTGCTTCCGCGCCTTGCGGAATCTTTCCGATTTCATAAAGAAGTTTGTCTGTCTTCAGACCCCCCTTAAGCGGTCTTTTTGCGGCCTGGCGCATAGAAGATGTCTCCGCGGGAGTTATAAAACCCCTGTCAAAACCGAATATCCCGCATGCCTTTACCGCGAATTCATATCTGCTGAGGAAATCCCTGCCGGCAACGTTGTAAATCCCGTGTTTTTCAAGGGATATCAAATCCAGAACGAATCCCGCGAGTTCAGGCGCATAAGTCGGATTTGAATACTGGTCGGACGGAACCGTCATCTTTCTTCCGTTGTGACAGCTATTAACAAGCTGCATGATGAAATTTCTGCCGCCGGCATCATAGCTGTAAACGCCGGTCGTTCTGATTATAAGAGAATCTTTCTGTTTCAGAACGATTTTTTCTCCTTCAAGTTTTGTCGCGCCGTATACGCTCAGAGGATTGGGAACATCGGTTTCCGCATAAGGCCCTGAAATGCCGTCAAAAACATAGTCGGTCGAAAGATATACAAGCTTTGAACCGAATTCCATGCACATCCGGGCCGCGAGGCCGGTCCCTTCCACATTTATCTTCCGGGCAGTCCGCGGCTCCTTCTCGCAGCCGTCGACATCCGTATATGCCGAGCAGAGAATTGTAATTTGCGGCCTGATTGTTTTAAAAACGTTTTTTACGCTTTCCCCATCGGTCAAATCCAGCGATAAAAAACCGTTTGAAAGCTTTCTGGAAGTTCCTGTAAATTTAAATCCCTGATATGCATCAGCCATGGACAAAATGTTCTTTCCGACTTGGCCCGAGGCGCCTATAATCAAAATCTTCATGACAACTTTTCTTTTATAACAGATTTTAAATATTCCCCGTAATTCGTTTTTTCAAGAGATTTTATCAGTCTTTCCAGTCCGGACGCGTCAATGTAGCCCATTCTGTATGCTATCTCCTCTATACAGCCTATCTGCAGCCCTTGTCTCTTTTCCACTACCTGAACGAAATCAGAAGCCTCAAGAAGCGAATCGTATGTTCCGGTATCAAGCCAGGCAAAACCTCTGCCAAGTATTTCCACCTTTAGTTTTCCGGCTTTCAGATATATCCTGTTCAGGTCGGTTATTTCAAGCTCCCCTCTGGCCGAAGGCCTGAGTTTCTCCGCCATATCGCACACGTGAGAATCGTAAAGATAAAGTCCGGTAACCGCCAAGTTGGATTTCGGTTTCTTTGGCTTTTCTTCTATGTTCAACGCCTTTCCATCGGGAGAGAATTCCACGACTCCGTATCTCTGCGGATCACGGACCTGATAAGCGAAAATAGTCGCTCCTCTGTTCCCTGCGAACGATTCTTTAAGAAGAGAGCTCAACCCCCTGCCGAAAAATATATTGTCCCCGAGTATAAGCCATACGCTGTCTTTGCCTATGAATTCCTTTCCTATTAAGAACGCTTCGGCGATACCTCCTGGTGTTTTCTGAACAGCATACGAAAATTTCAGGCCAAGATGTTTTCCGTCTTTGAAAAGCTGCCTGAATCTGCCGATGTCCTGCGGCGTTGAAATAATCAGGATATCTCTCACGCCCGCGAGCATCAGAGCGGCAAGCGGATAATAAATTAACGGTTTATTGTAGACCGGAAGCAGCTGTTTCGTAACAGATATAGTTATAGGGTAAAGTCTTGTTCCGCTTCCGCCGGCCAGCATTATGCCTTTCATATTTTAACTCCCTTTAAACCAGATTTCAAATATCTTGAAAATTCCTTTAACCGCATCTTTAAATTTGATTTTTTTCCCTTCCTGCCTGTTTCTCGGAATATACTCCACCGGAATTTCCGCAAACTTTAATTTCTTTAAAGCCGTCTTTGCGGAAATTTCAGCCTCTATTTCAAATCCGTCGGAGACAAGATTCATGTCTCTCAAAACTCCGGCTTTAAAAAATTTATAACAGGTATAAGAATCCGTCATGCCGGCGCCGAACAGAAAATTTATGAGAAACGTCAGAAACCGGTTGCCCCAGAGATAAAACAGGTTGTATATTCTGTTTTTTCCGGCCAGCAATCTGGAACCGTATACCGCCTGATAGTCCGAACCTGTCAAGAGGTCCACAAAACCGGGAATTTGCCGCGGATCGTATTCAAGGTCCGCATCCTGAATCATAATTATTTCTCCCGTTGCATTTTTTATGCCTGTTATTATCGCGGCGCCTTTGCCCATGTTTTTCTGGTGCCTGAAAATCTTCAATTCAGCCGCCGGAATTTCCTTGTTTTTCATGCCTTCAAGCCATCCAGACGTTCCGTCATCGGAGCCGTCGTCCACGACTATCACTTCTTTCTCCAAATTCAACGCAAAAATTTTTTCAAGAATTTCCGGAAGCGTTTTGAGTTCATTATAGCTTGGAATTATGATGGAAACTTTCATGCCAAGTTATAATTATAACATTAAGAAAGAGATTTTATATAATATACTATGCAAAAAAGCGCAAAAGAACTGATCGTAAAAGACGCAAAATTTCACGGCGTCCGAAGTTTCTGCGGTCTTTGCGATGTCTCAGCGTAATCTGCGTTATAGTGGGAGGATTGATATGAAAATATCCATGGTGAATTTGCAGGCTGAATACCCTGAACTGAAAGATGAGGTTGAACAGGCTGTCAAAAAGATTTTTGAGAAATCCAACTTCGTTCTCGGCGAAGAAATGGAAAATTTTGAAAAGGAATTCGCCCGGTTCTGCCAGACTAAATACGCCGCCGGAGTCGCAAGCGGCACCGATGCCATCAGAATAGCTTTGATGGCCTGCGGCATAAAAAACGGAGACGAGGTAATCACCACCCCCTTCACTTTCATAGCAACCGTTGAAGCGATACGTCACGCAGGAGCGACGCCGGTATTCGCAGACATTATCGGCAAAACCTACAACATAGATCCGGCTCAGATTGAAAAGAAAATCACCTCCAGGACAAAAGCCCTGCTTCCTGTTCATCTTTACGGCCATCCGGCTGAAATGGAACCGATTCTTGAAACAGCGCGAAAGCATAAGCTCTTTGTAATTGAAGACTGCGCCCAGTCATGCAGCGCAAAGTATAAAACAGGCGGCGCATGGAAATATGTCGGCTCATTAGGCGACTGCGGCGCTTTCAGTTTTTTCCCTGCCAAAAATCTGGGATGTTTCGGAGACGGAGGAGCCATAACCACGGATAACAGGGAAATTTATGAAAAAATTCTGACGATAAGAAACCACGGACAGACGAAAAGATATCATTCGGAAATTGACGGTTTTAATTCAAGACTTGACACGCTCCAGGCTGCGGTTCTTTCCATCAAACTCAAACGGCTTGGACAATGGACCGAAAGACGAAACCGGATAGCCGAAGCATATAACCGTCTGCTGAAGGACACGGCGGCAGTTCCGGTTGCGAATCCCAATGCAAGACATTCCTTTAATTACTATACGATATGTTTTGCCGACAAAGATACAAGGGAAGATGTCCAGAAACATCTGCTTGCAAACGGCATTGCCTGCCAGATATATTATCCGATTTCCGCGCATTTGCAGAAAGCCATGGAATATCTTGGATACAAAAAAGGCGACCTGCCTGTCGCGGAAGATCTGCAGGACAGGATACTTTCTCTCCCGATGTCGCCGAAACTTTTAGATGAAGAGATTAGAGTCATAACAGACGAGGTAAAACACGCCGTTAAACTATGCGTAAAAAAAGGATAGTCATAACCGGAGGAGCCGGCTTTTTGGGCTCATTTGTCGTAAAAAAACTGCTGTCAAAAGGCTGTAAAAATATTTTCATTCCCAGACACTCTCAATACAATCTGGTTGACATGGACGATGTCAGGCGTCTCTATTCCGACAGCCATCCTGATATCGTCATACATCTTGCAGCTGTTGTAGGCGGCATCGGAGCAAACCGGGAAAATCCGGGAAGATTTTTCTATAAAAACGTGATGATGGGCGTCCAGCTGATGGAACTGGCAAGGCAGACAGGCGTTGAAAAATTTACGGCTCTCGGAACCATATGCTGTTACCCCAAATTCACGCCTGTCCCGTTTAAGGAAGAGGATTTATGGAGCGGTTATCCGGAAGAAACAAATGCTCCTTACGGTCTTGCGAAAAAAATGCTTCTTGTGCAGTCCCAGGCTTACAGGCAGCAGTACGGCTTCAATTCCATATTCCTGATGCCCGTGAATCTATACGGCCCCGGCGACAACTTCGACTCTTCTTCTTCCCACGTAATACCGGCTCTGATAAAAAAATGTTTTGACGCCGTAAAAGACAAAAAGAAGGAAATAACAGTATGGGGCACAGGCAGAGCGACCCGTGAATTCCTATACGTTGAGGACTGCGCCGAAGCGATAGTTCTGGCTGCGGAAAAATACGACAAACCGGAGCCGATCAACATAGGAGCAGGATTTGAAATATCCATAAAAGAACTCGCCAACATGATAACAAAGCTGGCCGGCTTCAAAGGCAAAATAGTCTGGGATTCGTCAAAACCCGACGGACAGCCCAGAAGATGCCTTGACATCTCAAAAGCCGAGAAAGAATTCGGTTTTAAGGCAAAGACAAGTTTTGAAGAAGGGCTGAAAAAAACAATAGAGTGGTACAAAAACAGCAGTAACCAGTAAACTGCAGTAACCAGTGGCAAAGCAGGAAACAAAAATATTCAGTAACCAGTAACAGCAACGGCAACTGCAAACAGCAGTAACCAAGTAACAGTAGCTTGTAGTCGCACGCCCTTGGCGTGCAAATGAGTAACAGCAATTGCCAAACAGCAGTAATCAGTAACCGGTAACCAGAAGCCGGTAACAACATAACAGAAACATAAACAAGAATAACCAGAACATCTTTCACACCTAAAAAAAATGGAAAAAGCCGAATTAATAAAGTTTTTTGACGCCCAGTCTCTGACAAGGGATAAATGGCGGAGAAAAAACTGGTATTATCATAAAGAACTGGAAAATTTTATTTCCTTCCTGACGCCTGAAAATTCATCAGTTCTTGAAATCGGCTGCGGTACGGGCGACCTTCTTAAAAATCTGAGACCTAAAGAAGGCGCGGGCATAGACATAAGCCCTGAAATGATTAAAGCAGCCTCTTCAAAATATCCCGGCCTGAGATTCCACGCAGACGACCTGGAAAACCTTAAATTTGAAAAAAAATTTGATTATGTGGTAATGCAGGATTTAATAGGCCATCTCATAGATGTCTGGGCTGCTTTCAGAAACCTCAGAAAACTCACCTCCCCTGCCACGAGAATAATCATCACTTATTACAACCATATCTGGGAGCCGGTAATACTCCTGGCTGAATTTCTCGGTCTTAAGGAAAAACAACCATATCAAAACTGGCTGTCTCTCAACGACATTGAAAATCTGCTTTATCTGAACAATTACGAAGTAATCAAAAAGGGCTCCAGATTCCTTTTTCCCCTGTGGATGCCTGTCATTTCTAATTTCATAAACAAGTACCTTGCGAAACTGCCGGTTATAAGGAATCTCTGCCTCATAAATTTTATCGTGGCAAAAGAAACGGCGGCCAAACCCGAATTTAAAGATTACTCCGTTTCCATAGTAGTGCCCTGCCGGAACGAAGAAGGGAACATAGAAGAGCTGGTCTCAAGAATCCCGGACCTGGGCATGAACACCGAAACAATATTTGTTGACGGACAATCAACGGACGGCACCGTCAGAAAGATACAGGAATCAATTGAAAAACTTAAACATAAAAACATAAAACTGGTTGAACAGGGCGTTCCCAGGGGAAAAGCGGACGCAGTGCGGAAAGGTTTTGAAGCGGCAAAAAACGAGATGCTGATCATACTTGACGCGGACATAACTGTGGCGCCCGAAGACCTTGAAAAGTTTTATCTTGCAATAGCCGAAGGCAAAGGCGAGTTTATAAACGGCTCAAGGCTGGTCTATCCCATGGAAAAGGGAGCCATGCGAACGCTTAATATGTTCGGCAACAAGGTTTTTTCAATGATTTTCACATGGACGCTGGGACAGCGGATCAAGGACACCCTCTGCGGAACAAAGGCGCTTTTAACGGAGAATTACCTCAAAATAAAAAAGGGCAGGGTATTTTTCGGGGATTTCGACCCGTTCGGCGACTTTGACCTTCTCTTCGGGGCAAGCAAACTGAATCTTAAAACAGTAGATATGCCGGTAAGCTACCG
>JACQWV010000023.1 GCA_016209085.1 Elusimicrobiota bacterium | reverse complement strand
GGCTTTTTGAATAAAGAGGTCTTTTTCAAGAATGAGGGTTTTTCGGGCTTCTATTGCAAGAAGACTGGCTCCTGCGGCAGACATTGCTTCCAGGGTTTTGACGCCTACGACCGGCAAATCAAATCTTTCGTCCTGATTGGGCCTTGCCACTTTTACCACAACCATGCCTGCATCGTTTTTTTGCGGACTGCCGGAAAATTTTCTGAATATTTCGCCCGCTCGTTTTATGCACTCGTCGGTCCCTTCAATTGCTTCAACAGCCACAATCACGCAGTTCCTGACAACCACCGCAAGCCCGATGTCCAGCCCTGCAATGGTTTTTGCGGCTTTCCAGCCCACAGCCATGTCTTTTTTCTGCTGCTCTGTTATTTCAAACGGAGTCAAAGGCCCCGGAGCAGGCAGAAGATTTTCAAGAAACGTGGCGGAACTTACTACTTTTATCCCGTCATGAGCGAGTTCTTCGCTGAGAGCATTCAATATTGAAAGGGGTCTTTTGTCTTTGAGTTTGAGTAGAAGCTTGGCTGTTCTCAGGTCTCCGGATAGGGCGCTGAAAATTGAAACGTGCGGCACTTTGCCGGCCATTACCACCTTGTCAATATGGTTTGACTTTAAAAATTTTATCGGGGCGGAAATCTGTCCCAGCCTGAAATGTTTTATCTGGTTGCAGTGAGCCGCCACGTTATGATGCGTAATGTTGTCAAAACCGATGACAAAAACCTCATAGCCTAGATTTTTCGCTTCTTTCGCGAATAAAAGAGGATATGTTCCGCCGCCTGCTATAAGTCCTATTCGCTTATTCATAAAAGGTAACAGGTGCCTTTTTTCTCGGCCTTGCAAGCCCGCGCTTGGATTTCTCTATGAATTCCACCATGTGAGAAGCCTCGGGAGAAAGTTTCTCTAATTTTAATTTTAAAATCGCTTCTTTCAGCTTTAGATCTTCCAAGAAAAGCGTTTTATAAACCCGTTTTATTGAAGCAATGCTCTCCCTGGAAATTTCCGCTCTTTTCATGCCGACCAGATTCAATCCGACCAGCCTGGCTCTGTCTCCATGGGCCATGCAGTAAGGCATTATATCCTGGGCAACCATTGCCCCGCCGCCTATCATTGCAAGCCGTCCTATGCGCACGAACTGGTGTATGGCGCACAAACCGGAGATAATGGCCCCGTCTTCCACTTCAACATGCCCGCCCACACCGGCTGAATTAGTCAATATGACATTGTTCCCGATTCTTGAGTCATGGCCCGCGTGCGAATTGACCATAAACATGCAGCCGGAGCCGACAATGGTAACTTTTGTAGAAGGAGAGCCGCGGTGAATTGAAACTCCTTCCCTTATTATGTTGTTGTCGCCGATTTCCACCCTGGTTTTCTCGTTTTTGTATTTGTAATCCTGGGGGGGAGTTCCTATAAAAGCATGACCCGTAAAATGATTGTTTCTGCCTATGAGGCTGAATTCTATTATGCTGTGGGGGCCCACGTACGTCCCGGCTCCTATCTGAACGTCTTCGCCTATGATTGCATACGGCCCGATTTCCGCTCTTTCGTCTATCTGCGCGGACGGATGTATTATTGCGGACGGATGCGTTTTAACGGACATTCTATTCCTCTAACACGAATACGAGTTCTGCTTCGGCGCACAACTCGTTGTTCACGTACGCTTCGCCTTTGAATTTCCCGACCCTCCCGCGTATTTTTTCAGCTTCAACCGGCAGTTTCATGGTGTCGCCGGGAACCACGTGTTTTTTAAACCTCGCGTAATTTATGCCGGCAAAATAGGCGAATTTTCCTTTTGTTTCAGGCAGGCTCATCATCATGGCAGCCGCTGTCTGCGCCATGGCTTCTATTATCAGAACCCCGGGCATAACCGGTTTCTGCGGAAAATGTCCGTGAAAAAAAAGCTCGTTGGCAGTCACGCATTTTATGCCCACGCATTTTTTGTTTTCTTCTATTACTTCAACCTTGTCTATGAGGAGAAACGGATACCTGTGGGGAATGGTCCTGAGAATTTCTTCGCAGTTTACGGTTCTTACTATTTTATAAGCGCCCATTTTTTTATTTTCCATAACCCCACCACCTTTTTAAGTCTTTCTATGCAGGCTCAATCATTTAATCACTATTTACTTAATTACTATTTGCCCGTTCTCTCTAACAATAGTTTAGCAAAATTGACGTTTGTTCTGTGGCTCGTGTAAGAAGCTTCAACGGAAAGATTCCTGAGGCTTAGCCCCGTCAGTTTAAGGTCTCCCAGCAAATCCAGGAGCTTGTGCCTGGCAAATTCATTCTCAAATCTCAAGCCCCCCGGAGAAGTCAGAAAACAGTTTTCGTCTATCACTACCGCGTTTTCAAGGGAGCCGCCCAGGGCAAGCCCATGTTTTCTCAATTCCTCAATTTCCGATTTGAACCCGAAAGTTCTTGCAGGAGCTATTTCCTTCACATAGTCGTCTTTTTCAAGGCAGATTTCAGCAGTCTGTTTTTTAATCAGTTTGTGCGGATGCTCGTAGGTTACGCTGAATTGAAGAGAACCTGAAGGTTTAACTTTGTATTTTGCTTTCTCAATGCTTATTTCAAACTTCCCGCTTAAATTTAAAATTTTTTTTGGCTGGTTTTGCTTGAATTTCATGCCTGCGCCGAGCAGAGCCAGGCTAAAAGGCAGGGCAGAGCCGTCCATCGCCGGAATTTCGTCCCCGCGTATTTCCACGTCAAGGTCGTCTATCCCGAGTCCCATGCAGGCTGAAAGAACGTGTTCCACGGTATAAATTGCGTGTTTTCCAATGCCCAGCGAGGTTCCTCTCGCTGTATCAATTACATTCTTGAGCCCGGCTTCTATTGCCTGACGGGGGAAGACATCGGTTTTTACAAATCTTATGCCTGAAGGTTCTTCGGCCGGAACGAATGTTATTTCTGATTTGCCTCCTTTATGAAGCCCGGTTCCGTTCAAAGAGGCTGTTTTTTTTATTGTTGTTCTGCCGGCGTTACTTAGGGAGAGAGGATTTTCTGAGTTTTCTGAAAAGTTCATAGATTTCAGGAAGTTTGGAAATGAGAGCTTCAAGCCTGAAAAATTCTTTGCGCGGTCTGGCCGGGGTGCCGAATACCATAGAACCTTTTTCAAGGCCGGATATTACTCCTGACTGGGCCATAACTATTGAATTGTCGCCTATTTCAATGTGGTCCGCTAAGCCTGCCTGGCCGGCTATTATCACGTTATCTCCTATCCTGGTTGACCCTGATATCCCGGCCTGAGCGAGTATTAGGCAGTTTTTGCCTATTTTTACGTTATGCGCTATGTGAACGAGATTATCTATTTTCGTGCCTCTGCCTATGACTGTTTCGCCCAGAGCGGCCCGGTCAACAGCTGCAAGACTTCCTATTTCAACCTCGTCTTCCACAACGACTCTGCCTATCTGGGGCACTTTTTCGTGCTTTTCTTTTATTTTGATATAACCGTACCCGTCGGAACCGATTACGGCTCCCGCGTGGATAATCACGTTTCTGCCTATCTCGCAGTTTTCTCTTATGACAACGGCCGGATACAATCTGGAGCCGGAGCCTATCTTTGAATTTGCGCCCACGCAACAATGCGCTTCCATGATAACTCCGTCTTCAATCACGGAATCGGAGCCGATTACGCAATACGGGCCGATGACTGCGTTTTTTCCTATATTAGCCCGCGGCTCTATAACTGCCGTGGGATGTATGCCGGTTCCGCCGGCCGGCGGATTGGAAGCCTTTGTTTCAGATTCCATCTTCCTGAGCGCAAGAACAAAAGCCCATTTCGGATTGTCAACGTATATGAGGGTTCCTTTAAAATTTTTTATTTTGCCTTTTGCCTGCTTCGGGACAAGCACGCATCCCGCGTCCGGTTTTTCCAAAATGTTTAAATCCTGCGGTTTTTCCAGGAAAGCAATCTCGTTTTCGGAGACTTTTTCAATTGAATTCGCGCCGCGAATAATTACCTGCGGGTCGCCTTCAAGCTCTCCGCCCGTAATCTCGGCAATTTGCGCCGCAGTTAGCTTATTCATTTCAATCTTCGCTGTTCCCT
>JACQWV010000022.1 GCA_016209085.1 Elusimicrobiota bacterium | reverse complement strand
AAGTAGTTAGAAATACAATCTTCAATGCTATCGGCCGCTTCTGGAGCATATTAGTCGCTTTATTTTTAACTCCGTATATTATCGGGCATATCGGCATTGAAAGATATGGAATCTGGGCGATCGTTGGCGTAATTACCGGTTATTTTGGTTTGCTTGATTTTGGAATCGGCACATCTTTCGTCAAGTACATTTCCGAGTTTTATGCCAAAAAAGATTATGGAAAAATAAATCAAGTAGTAAACACTGGCTTTGTTTTTTACTCAATATTAGCAATATTTATCATTGCCGTTGCTTTTCTTTTTGTTCATTCCCTGCTTGCTTTCTTCAAAATTCCCGCGTATTTATATAACGAAACAGTATTTGTTTTTTTGCTCGGAATTATGATCTTTGGCGTTTCTAACGCCTTGAGCCCCTTTCAAGCGATTCAAGGCGGATTACAACGAATGGATATTACCAATAAGGTTTCAATAGCAATTTCCGTGCCTACGATTGTTGGAACGGTCTTTTTTTTAGAAGCAGGATATGGGTTGCCGGGATTAATAGTCAACAATGCCATTATTCTTGTGATAAGCAGCATAGTTCATATTATTATTGCTTTCAAAATATTACAGGAGTTAAGGTTTAATTCTTTTTTATTTACCAAAGAAATGTTCAAAAAACTGTTTGATTTTGGATATAAGATGCAGGTAGCCAGGATATCTTCAATGATATCAATTCACCTTGACAAGTTGTTAATTACATATTTCTTATCAATTGGTTTTGTAACCTTTTATGAACTTGGGAGCGCTATAGTTGAAAAAACCAAATCAATTGCGCTTTTGTTTGTCAGCGCCTTAATACCTGCTTTTTCAGAAATATACGCAAGAGGAGAAAAAGAAAGACTAATTGATGCATACGCCAGATGCACTAAATATCTGGGTTTTTTTGTTCTTCCTTTATTTACTTTGATAATTATTTCTGCTCCGCATATTATGATGATCTGGATGGGACCGGGATATGAAAAATCTGTTTGGGTCATTCAAATTCTGGGATTTGGTTGGCTTTGTGCCGTGTTATCGTCCGTGAGGGCAACGGTCGTACAAGCGATTGCAAAGCCGGGGATAGAAATGAGAGCAGGATTGGTTACGGCAATTTTTAATATACCATTGAGTATTATTTTCATTATCCATTTTGGTTTTATTGGCGCTGCAGTTGGAACGTCAATAGCTCTATTGTTGGGAACCATACATGCCTTTATTAAATTACACCAGGAAATTCAACTTTCCACCAGATATTTTATCAGGACAACCATCTTGAAGACCTCTGCTATCTGTGTGATTATCGGGTTATTTCTTTGGGGATTAACTAGCGCACTCCAAGGAGTTTTGTTTGAGCCAACTCGGATAATGAGTTCGGTTGTTTTCATTGTACAAGCCATGTTGTTTTTTAGCATTTATTTGAAGTTAATGACATATATAAAACCACTTGATAATATTGACAGGATGTTACTCCAGGACAAATTGCCTTTTGGAGGGCGTTTATTAATAAGGTTCAGTCGGTAAATGGCATAAGATTGTAAAGAAGCAAAAGATAGTTACAAAGTTGTCAGGGAAAAAATGGCAAGGACATAGGCAATGAGAAGATTGATTTTTTTATTTTTAATAAAAATTAGTCGGTTTCTTAAGGAAAAAGGTCTTGGAGTAATTCCTGGAATTGGTAGTATTTATAACTTCATATATTCCATTACAATTTACACGCTTTGCTATGTCTGAAAAGCCGGAACTCAAAAAAAGTGGAGGAGGTTTTTAGATGACCAACTCCCCGGTTAAGTTGTATCTGGAACTGATGAAAAAAGTTCTATCTTTCTCTATGTGGCCGGATCCGCCGGTTTCTGTGGAAACTTTTAGCGCGAGCAGGCCTCTCTTCAAACGTGCCGCCGTTTCCTTTGTTTCCAGGATCCTTGCCCTGAAACAGATGGGCCTTTTTTACACTGATCAACCGAGCAGAGAAGACCGTTACGAAGGCAAAGTGTGGCCAAATTGGGCTGACACAATGATAGGTATCCCCAGGCTTAACAATATACAGGAGTGCGTTGAGGCCATAATTAAAGAAAACGTGGAGGGGGACTTGATAGAAACGGGGGTGTGGCGCGGCGGCGCCTGTGTTTTTATGCGGGCTATACTTGCGGCTTACGGGGTTGAGGGGAGAAGGGTCTTTGTCGCGGATTCCTTCCAGGGTCTGCCGGAACCGGATGAGAAATATCCGGCGGACAGTGCTTCTAAATATCATACTTTCCCGCGGTTGGCGATATCTCTTGACGAGGTAAGGAATAATTTCCAAAAATACGATTTACTTGATGATAAAGTCATTTTTCTGCCGGGTTGGTTTAAAGACACACTTACAACTCCCTCCATCGGAAAACTCGCTGTAATGCGTCTTGACGGAGACATATACAGTTCCACGATAGAAGCATTGAACAGCCTTTATCCAAAATTATCGCCCGGGGGGTTCTGTATTATAGATGATTACGCCTTGTCCGGCTGCCGTAAGGCTGTTGACGACTACAGGGCGGAACATAACATCGCGGACCACATACACAAGATAGACTGGACCGGCTGTTTTTGGAGAAAAGCTAAAAAGTAAAAAGTGTTTATGTTTAAAAAATAGGTATGAGTTTCAGAGTTTTGTTTGGTATACTTTATGCGGCGTATAAGGTTTAAAATTTACGGCAGCGTGCGGCATTGTGCTGCGCGTTTTTGACCGGCTGCGGGGCGTGAGGAAGGCCCTTTTCCGGTTTATTTTGGGGATAAATTTGCGGGATTGGCTACTTACGGGAGAACTTATGAGGAAAATTATATCAGCGGTTATCCTGGTGTTATCCTTTTGGGGATATGCGGGTGCGCAAGCAGGCGACGTAAAGGCGGTATGGAATTCCAATGTGGCTTGTGGCGGGACTATTACGGAAAACACTATCCTGGCAGCGGACTTGGATTGTAGTGGGGTAATCGGAACGGCGTTAACGATTGGTGCCGACAATATTGTTCTGGATGGTAACGGCTATAAAATCATTGCCCCAAATGCATCGGTGGTTGTTTCTATAATTGGTCGCAGCAATGTGACGACCAGGAACATTGATCTGTCTGGTCCGGCCGGGCATCAACGCGGATATGGGTTGTATTTGATCACCGTGATTAATAGTTTGATAGAGAATGTAACCGCGCACAACCGGGAGTATGGTATATTTAGCGACTGGCCAGTGTTTCGGCAGCGTCGTGGAAGGGTTGACGCTGAATAATCCGACCGGGTTAGTGCTTAGTGCCTGTCATGACATGACGGTAAGGAATATAAATCTGTCTGGTCCGGTAGGTAGCAAAATCGGAACAGGTTTAAGTGTGGATAGCTCTAGCAATTTGAGTATAGTTGGGGCTTTAATTGCCAATCGCGATGTTGGAATAAAGATGTATGGGGCATGTGTAGGTAATTTACTCGCAAATAATACCATCACGGATAATAACACTGGCATGCTTTTTATGCAGCCGTGTTCCGCAGTCTCAATAGTGAATTCCATAATATGGGGGAATACTGATGACGTGCAGGATCAGACCGGGCTGATTCAGTTTAGATATTCCGATGTGAAGGAGGCTTTGCTGCCCGGAACCGGGAATATCAGCGCGGATCCGCTATTTATTAATGCAGCGTTAGGAAACTTCCGTTTGCAAGCTGGCTCTCCGTGCACAGACGCTGGCACTAATGATGTGGCCGTGCTGCCGCCCTATGACCTTGCCGGAAATTCTAGGATACAGGACGGGAACAATGACGGCATTGCTGTAGTGGATATGGGCGCTTATGAGAGCGGTGTTGTGGCGCCTATAGTAACTCTCGTTATTAAACCGAAGGTGTTGAATCTGAAGAGCGAAGGGGAATTTATAACCGCGGAACTACGGATTGAGCCCGGTTCTTCCGGCTGCTTCAGGCGGGAAACCATAAATATAAGCGCGGTTAACGGCCAGGCACTGGCGGAACCTATCTTCGCGCAGGCGCAGAAGGGCAAAGGGTATACACTGGATTGCGGCTCGACCACAGTGAAATTCAGTAGGGAAGCTATAATAGTGGCGTTGCCTGTGAACGTGGTGACTACAATTACCGTTTCTGGTATTTTTGCCGACGGGCGCGCGTTCCATGCGGAGGATACGGTAAAAACCATAAAACCGTTCCGTGTTTCGGAAGGCGGGAATATCTCTATATCAGCGGCTGACCCTGTGTTCAGGCTTGGCGAGGTTTATGTTTTTCCTAACCCGGCCAAAGGCGGTAAAGTGCCCACCTTCCATGTGGAAGCGGGGCTGGCTGATAGCGTAAAAATACGGGTCTACACTGTGGCCGGTCAGCTTGCCCACGAGCGAACTATTACAGGGAGTCCGCAGGTTGTGGGTTCGGCTTACGCTTACGAATACGCTTGGGAAGGGCGTATAGCCAGCGGCGTGTATTACTACACCATTGAGGCCGAAAAGGGCGGGCAGAAGTTTAAAGCCAAAGGCAAATTCGCGGTGGTGCGTTAAGAGGGAAATATGAAAAAAACCATACTGATATTTTCCGGGCTTCTCATGATTTCGGTAGTGGCCAAAGCTGTGCAGACAGGCGCACAATTTCTTAAAATAGGTACGGATGCACGTTTAAGCGGTATGGGTTCGGCGGGGGTGGCATCAGCATTCGGGATAAACGCGCTGAACTATAATCCCGCCGGGCTTTCCGCCATAACAAGCCCCGAGGCCACTTTCAGTCACAGCAAATGGCTGATGGACGCAAACCATGACTTTATAGGATTTGGTGTGCCTGTAAAGAACATGGCTTTGGGTATAGGTGTTACCCGGCTGTCGAATGGTTCGATAGATGGCCGCAGAGAGGACAGGAGCACAAATGGAGGCTACAGCGCCTATGATCAGGCTGTAAGTCTCGGCTTAGGCTTTAAATGTGTTGGTGGGGTGGTAAAATACATACAAAGTGAGATTGCCGGAATTAAAGCAGAGGCCTTCGCCGTCGATCTGGGCGCAAAGCGCAAACTGAACAGGATTCCGGTGACGCTTGGTTTCGGTGTGCAGAACATGGGCGGCGGGATAAAATACCTGTCGCAACGCGATAACCTGCCGTTAAGTGTGAACGCCGGGTTTGTGCTCATTGCGATGTCTGGCGTAGCGCTGGCTTTCGACGTGAAGCGGCTGGTGTATGACGGGCAGACTGTATTCTCCACCGGTATCGAGTATACCATGCAAATGGGTAACAAGTTGGGTTTCGCTTTAAGAGGCGGTTACTGCCTGACAGGGATTACTCAGAGCAGCGACAAAAGCGGTCTTAGCGTGGGTGCGGGTTTAATGGCGCTGGGAGCGCAATTGGACTACGCGGTATCGCCGGAAACAGGCCTTGGTACTATACGGCGTATAACGCTTAAGAAGAAATTTTAACAAAATACCTGGTGTTTTCTCGTTAACCCGTGGCCTGCCGGCGGCAATGTCCGCTAAAATATCTCCTTTGCCATGTCTGAAAAACCGGAGAGATGTTTATGGTTTAAACCATTTATTATTCTCCTTAAGATAAGGCTCTGCTTGCTTACTTACTTTCCCTCCTTGGCCTTTCAGTTATTCTGTTTTAAAGATGTAAAAATATCAACACATTCTAAAGGTTGTTAATGATGAAGATATGTTTGGTGGGCATATCGGTTCCCTTCTCAGTTAACGAGTTTTCCGCTTTAAAGGTAGCCTCAATTGTAAAAGAGATTGATAAAAATATAATCACCATTTTAGGCGGACATCACCCCTCAGTTCGTCCCATAGAAACGCTCTCCTTTGAGAATGTTGATTTTGTGGTGATTGGCGAAGGCGAGATTAGCGTTCCGGAATTAATCAGAAAACTTAAACTGCAAGATTATAACGAATTAAAAAATATTGCTGGAATCGGATATAAAGAAAATGGCAGCCCGGTTTTAACATCTCCTAGAAAATTGATTCAGGATCTTGATGCGCTTCCTTTCCCGGCAAGACATCTGGTGCCAATGGAAGAATATTTCAATGCGATGAAAACAAAGAAGGGCTCTCGTCCGTCTTATACTTTCAACGACCGATGGACAAGTATTATAACCAGTAGAGGTTGTGTCTATAATTGTAATTTCTGCAGTATTCACTTAACAATGGGAAGAAAATTTAGAGCAAGGAGTCCCGAAAATATAATTCGTGAGATTAAGCAAGTCATTAAGGATTATGACATTAAACACATAAATTTTGAAGATGATAATCTAACCTTTAATAAAAAGAGAGCGGAACATATTTTCCAGATGATGATTGAAGACAAATTAAATATCACATGGAGCACGCCAAATGGAATAAGAGTAGAAAGTATTGATGAAGAAATGGTTAAAAAAATGAAAGATTCGGGATGCAAAAGGATATTCGTTGCTCCGGAATCAGGAGTTCAACGAGTAGTCAATCAGATTATCGGAAAAAATTTAGACCTCAAAAAGATAGAAAATGCGGTTAGTCTTTTTAAAAAGCATGGAATTATCATTGATGGGTCTTTTGTAATTGGTTTTATAGGCGAGACCAAAAAAGAGATTTGGAGCACAATCAAATATGCCTTAAAATTAAAAAAAATGGGAATGGCAGTGGCTGGTATTCATATCGCAACTCCATACTATGGCACCCGACTTTATGAAGAAGCTAAACAAAAAGGATTCTTGCGAAAAGACTTAGATGATAGTTTATTTTCTACTTCAGAACCCCTCATCAGCACGCCGGAATGGACTTTGAATGAAATTCATGGGCTGCATAAAAAAGCCCAGTGGTTGGTCAATTACAGTGTAAAAGAAAAAATTCTTGATGTCTTATGGAACTATTTTCATGTAATTTATAAGTGTTTAAGATATATCAAGAGAACTGTTCTCTGGTGTCTAAAATTACCCTACAGAATCTATAATTTTGTAAGTTTTTGGGGAACTTTAGCCAAAAAAGATATTAAGAACCTGATATTAGAAATATCCAATAAATTTCCAGAAGTAGAATACTTGGTTTATGAGGTAACTGATGCCTGTAACTCGCGCTGTCAGCATTGCAATATCTGGAAAAATAAAGCCACCGAGGAACTACTGACCGCAGAGGATATAGCAAAAATATTTGCTGATAATTTCTTTAATAATTTGAAATACGTATTGCTTACAGGGGGGGAACCGGTTCTTCATAAAGAAATCAAAGAAATTATTATGGCAATTCACAGGGTGAGACCGAAAGTGAAAATGACTTTAAGCACCAATGCATTACTGTCTAAACAAGTTCTTGAGGTTATTAAGTATACGCTTGCTAATAATATATCTATAAGCGTTGGCGTATCACTTGATGCAATGGGAGAAAAACACGACTGGATAAGGGGAGTAAAAGGTAATTTTGAAAAAGCTGATTATTTATTAAAAGAATTAATAAAATTAAGAGAAAAATACGGATATGAGATGTTAGGAATTGTGATTGGACATACCCTTTCTAATCTGACTGTTGATACATTAAAAGATGTGGCACAATATGCTCAACAGATGAATGTGTCTTTTTCAACGCAATTACATGAAGAATTCGCTTTCTACAACAATACCAATGAAAATAGAAACGATAAAGTTAGAGATTATCTCTATTCAGCTAATTGCAAGCTGATTGAGGAAATAGAGAATCTTCCCGCATCCTTTCATAATGAAACACTGCTTAGCGCTTTGAAACATAAGTTAAAATACAGATGCTCTTCAATGAAAAATTTTTTCTTATTAAGATGTGACGGTTCAGTAACACCTTGTTTGCGTTTTAGTGATGTTAACGCTGGAAATATTAAGTCGCATACTCCCGGTGAAATCTGGCAGAGTGCATCTGCTCAAAAATTAAGAAAATTAGTTGAAGACTGTAAGGGTTGTTCTAATTCCTGGGCAACTGGATGGAGTTTCGAATATTGGTTTTTCTCCTTCTGGAAAATAATAATTAATTTGTATGTAAAAACCAAATTATCTGCTGAGGATCAGTAAATGGAAATAACATTTATATTGCCCGGTATCTTTGTGAGCGGAGGAGTAATAGTCGTTCTTGAGTACGCAAATCGTCTAACTGAAAGAGGGCATAAAGTAAATATTGCATATCCCTGTCCTCCGTTGAAATGGTATAACATTAAATCCCGTATTGGCAGAATCCTTAGAAAAATTGGTTTTTTACCCAAAGTAGATTGGTTTAAGGTAGAGGCTAATTTGATAGGTATACCGACTTCTCATGGAGAATGTCCTTGCGAAGAACGCATTCCAAAAGCAGATTTATTGATAGCAACATGGTGGAAGACCGCTTACTGGGTAGCAAATTATAATGAAAATAAAGGAAGAAAGTGTTATTTTATTCAACATTATGAAATTTGGGGTGGACCTGAAGAGCAGGTTAACGAGACATATACGCTTCCTTTACGCAAAATCGTGATTTCTACATGGTTAAAGAAAATCATTGAAGAAAAGTTTAAAGTTCTCACTTATGGTCCAGCGTTTAACGGGGTTAATCTTGATGTCTTTTATAGAGATCCTTATCATGATTTCTCACTACATAATCCAATAAGAATCGGGATGATGTATCACACGGCTATCTGGAAAGGGATAAAAGACGGAGTTAAAGCATTTGAAATTGCGAGGAAGAAACATCCGGATATTCAAATGGTGCTATTTGGGGTTAACAGGGGTAAAGATATTCCTGATTATGCGGAGTTTCATGAAAATCCATCTCAGGATAATTTGAGAAAAATATATAATTCTCTGGATATTTTCATAATGCCCAGTCATACCGAAGGTTTTGGACTGCCGCCGATGGAAGCAATGGCTTGTGGAGTTGCCTGCATACTTACAAATGTGGGAGCTGTGCCTGATTATGCCGTTCACGGGGAAACGGCTTTAGTTTCTCCTCCCAAACAACCTGAAGAGTTAGCCAAAAATCTAATATATTTACTTGATAATCAAGAAAAGCGAAAAAAAATAGCTAAAGCAGGATGTAATTATATTAAACAGTTTACATGGGAGCGCTCAATCAAGCAGTTAGAAGAAATTTTAAAAAAAATACTTCAGGAAAAGGATATCTGGAAATTATGAATCCGGAAGTTTCAATTATTATTGTCAACTGGAATACCAGAGATTATTTAAAACAGTGCCTTCAGGCAATTAGAGATAATGTCAAAGATACTATTTATGAAGTTATAGTGGTTGACAATAATTCTCAAGACGGCAGCGTTGATATGGTTAGAAATGATTTTCCGGAAGTTAAATTAATTAAAAATACAACCAATCTTGGTTTTGCAAAGGCAAATAATCAAGCCATAATTTTGAGTAAAGGAGAATATGTCCTCATATTAAATCCGGACACAATTGTCTTTTCAAAAGTCATTGAAGATATGGTTAAATTCATGGATAAACATCCAAAAGCGGGGGCATGCGGACCTAAGTTATTGGACGGCAATGGTAAAGTGGTTTTTCCCGGAGTATTTTTCCCCACCTTAAAAGAGGGTTTTGGCCGCGATACGATTTTAAGAAAAATTTTTCCGGCATTATTTTCGGATGATAGAGAGAAACGATTTGATTGTGATAAAATTCAAAAGGTTGAACGTCTTTATGGATGCTGTATGCTGGTAAGAAGAAAAACAATAGAACAAGTAGGATTGATGGATGAGAGAATGTTTCTTTCCTTTGAAGAACCGGAATGGTGTCTGCGGATGCAAAAAAATTGGGAAATATATTACTTCCCGCAAGTTCAGATAATTCACTATGGCGCGCAAAGCAAACTGCAGATAAATCAATTGGAGGCTTATCTTCATGCCCGGAGGAGCGAATACGTATTTTATAGAAAACGTTACGGAATAATCCCTGTTTTATTCTTAAGGTTTTTGGTTGCAGTTTCATCTGTCTTTGGACTGGTAAAATGGCTCTGGATTGGATTAATTAAAGAAAATACGGAAATTTATCAAAAAATATCTTTTTATAAGGCATTATTAGAGGTAAGTTCGGGAATAAGGAAAAAATATAAAACTTAGGAGCCTCCGCAAAATAACTTAAGCATTTGGAGGCTCAGATTTGGATTGGATGCAAGGCGTAACGAATGAGTGGCGCTTGTGCGCCATGAATGAGGAGCAACGCAGCAGACGGCCAAATATGAGCCTCCCTTTCCCTAAGGGGAAAGGGCTGGCCGCTTTTCGGCTGCAACTGCGTCGCTCGTCGTTTACATATCAAACGATATGCTCGCTCCTCGCTCCTTGTTTCGCTCAAAAATCGGCTCAGCCAAATGTCTAATTTATTTTGCGGAGGCTCCTTAATCTGATGAAAAAAATAACTTCTGATAAGCGAATTCATGTTTTTTATTTCATTCATGATTTGACGCCGTTTGGAGCGCAGCGCGTGGCGCTTTACACGGTAAAAAATCTGGATAAAAACAAATTCAGCGTCACTATCTGCTCTTTTTGGGGAGAGGAAACATTAGCCGCTCAATTCCTGAAGTGCGAAGCAGAAGTCATTTTTCTGCGAGCGCGGCGCTATCTTGATCCATCGGCATGGATACGGCTTGTCCGCTTTCTATTCCGGATGCGGCCGGATATAATTCAGACCAATCTACCAGAACTTAGTTTTCCCGTAAGATTAATGTCTATATTCTTGCCACGGATGCAAATAATACATGTATTCCACAATCCTTTTTCAAGCGAGCCTATTTATTGGCGTTTCCTTAACATAATGACTCTCCGCTTGTGCGATGCAGTTGTTTTTGTTTCAAAAGGTATAATCCAAGAGGTTGCCATTAAAACCCCGTGGCTAAAAAGCAGATTTTTCGTAGTACAGAATGGAGTTGAGATTGACGCGGACTCAGTTGCGGACAGCTATAGGATGCGCGGAGAATTGGGAATAGAGGCGGATGAAAAGGCCATATGTTGTGTTGGCAGACTTGTCACACAGAAGGGACAGGATATTTTAATTAAAGCCGTGGCAAAGTTGGTAAAAGAAAAAAGGCGGATAAAGCTTGTCTTGGCAGGTGACGGGGAAATGCTTCAGGAACTCAAGGATATGGCTCTTCAGCTTGGGATTGCAGACAAAACGCTGTTTCTTGGACGCTCCGAATGAGAATATGAAGAAGATGAAAATCCTCTATGTTATTGAGAACGAGCGCTATGGAGGGGGAGAGCGCTCCTTTGCCCATCTTATAAAGGGATTGGATAGGCATCGCTATGAGATTTACGTCGCTTGCCTTACATCACCTTCTAACTGCGCTTCAGTTTCTTTCACCCGGGAGATAGAGGGATTTGCGAGAATTATCCATTTTGACTTGCGCCGACTTGTCAACCCGTTTGCTATTTTTGCGTTAAAAAGAATTATCCTTGAAAATAGCATAAAAATCATTCACAGCCAGGGCGCCCGGGCCGATTTTTATACTAGAATGGCGGCCATCGCCAATAGAGATATCGCGCTTGTTTCCACGGTGGCTTCACCGGTTGAGGAATATAACGTCAATTTTATAAAAAAAGCCGTCTACACCGGGTTAGACCGCTTTAGGGAAGACCGTGTGGATAAGTTCATAGCCGTGGCGGACCACATTAAATTGAAAATAGTCGGTAGACGCGGCATCTCGGCTAAAAAAATAGAGCGCATATATAACGGCATAGATATGGCGGATTATTCCATGCAGGAGGCTCTGGCTGCCAATACCAGATCTTATTATAACATCCCTGCAGATTGTTTTTTGGCCGGAGCGTTCTGCCGGCTGAGCTGGGAGAAGGGACTGTTTTATTTTATTGAATCCGCTAAAATTATAGCGGACAAAGGCAGTATTCCGGGAAAATACATAAAATATTTGATAGCAGGAGAGGGTCCTTTGGAGAGAGATTTAAAATCCTTTGCCAAGCGATTGGGTCTGGAGGATAGTTTTATTTTCACCGGCTTTATTGAGGATGTTAGGCCACTTTTAGGCGCTGTGGATCTTTTTGTGCTTCCTTCCTTTAGGGAGGGTTTCCCTATAAGTATCCTAGAGGCCATGGCCATGGGAAAGCCGGTTATCGCCTCAAATATAGACGGCATAAATGAAAGCGTAGTTGATGATTATAACGGTCTGTTGATACCTCCCAAAGACGGATCCGCGCTGGCGGAGGCGATAACCGCTCTGTCCAGTGACCGGGCCCGGGCCATTGAAATGGGAGCGCATGGCCGGACCATGGTGTTGGAAAAGTTCGGACTTGATAAAATGGTGAAGGCGCATAATGAGCTTTACATGGAGATAGTGAATTTATGACGAAGATATTAAGGCGGATGGCCCGTCAACTCATAAAAGCGGACGAAGAAGGCCGACGCACGCATTTGGCCATTATGCGCCTCTTGACCAAAGTCCGTGACGCCTCAAATCTACTGGATGTAGGCTGTTACCAAGGGTTAAAGACCGCGGCTTACGCAGAGTTTCTGCGGATTCCCCTGGATGCTGTAGTGGGGATAGAGCCTCAAGAATGTTACGCAATTGAATCGCGGAAAAAATTTAAGGTGTATGGCGTTGATATTGAGAAAGATTTCTTCCCGGTTCCAGACGAATCTTTTGACTTGGTGATATGCAATCAGGTGCTGGAGCATCTTAAGAATATTTTCCAGCCCCTGGGCGAATTAGATAGGGTTGTTAAGACCGGGGGATACCTGCTGCTAGGCATTCCCAACCTGTCCGGATTTTATAACCGTCTTCTCTTGCTGGTTGGGAAGCAACCCCTGGCCATCGCTATAAATGGTCCCCATATAAGAGGTTTTGCGCATAGTGCATTCCTTGAGTTTTTGAGGCTTAATCCTAATTTTAAGATGATTGGAGTGGATTCGGCAAATTTGTATCCGCTGCCGTATCCGTTGATTGAATGGCTTGGCGGCAAGTTTGCAGGTTTGTCCACTTTTACTTTTTATCTTTTAAAAAAACAAAATCATAACACGGACTCCTGTGCCTGGAAAAAAATAGAAGCCAAAGACACCTGTTTTTA
>JACQWV010000010.1 GCA_016209085.1 Elusimicrobiota bacterium | reverse complement strand
GGGAAAAAAGCCCTTTTTGTCTACGGCAGAAACAGCATAAAGAAAAACGGGGTTTACGAAGCAATCGTAAAAACTCTCAAAGAAAACAAGGTTGATTTTATAGAACATGCGGGAGTAAAACCGAATCCAGTTTTATCACACGCAAGGGAAGGCATAAAAACAGCGAAAAAAGAAAACATAGAGGTGATAATTGCGGCAGGAGGGGGAAGCGTAATAGACGAGGCAAAAGCCATCGCCGCAGGCGCAAAACATGGCGGAGACGCATGGGATTTTTTCATTGGGAAAGCCGGGATAAAAGACGCCCTGCCCGTTGTAACCGCGCTGACCCTGCCTGCAACCGGCTCTGAAATGAACAGCGGTTTTGTCATAACCAACGAGGAAACAAAACAAAAATACTCGGCAGGCTCTTCAAAAACTTTCCCGAAAGTCTCAATACTTGACCCTGAAACCACGATGAGCCTGCCCGAAGAACAGACTGCCTACGGAGCTGTTGACGCTCTGGCTCACATTCTTGAGGGGTATTTTACGACAAAAGATTCAGACTGTGCGGTTACGGACGAACTCGTGGAAGCCCTGGCCCGCTCAATCATTGTGAGCGCCGACAGAATCATAAAAAACCCTAAGGATTATGACGCAAGGGCTTCAATGATGTGGTCAGCTACTCTGGCTCTCAACGGCCTCCCCGTGTGCGGATACGCTGGAGTTGACTTTATAAACCACGCGATAGAGCATTCTTTAAGCGCGATTTACGACATTCCTCACGGAGCAGGCCTTGCCATTGTCATTCCAGCGTATTTGAAATATTGTTTTAAAAAAGGCAATCATATAAGAACAGCCAAATTCGCGGAAAAAGTCCTGAAAATCAGCGCTAAAAATCCGGAACAAACCGCCCAAGAAGGAATAGAAACATTAAAGAAGTGGTTCAGACAAATCGGCGCGCCAATAAGCCTCAAAGATGTAAAAATACCCGAGGCGGACATTCCGCAAATCGCTGAAAACGCCATGGGGCTTGTAAGACTCTGGGGAATGCGCTACTCAAAAAAAACCATTGAAGAAATCCTCTCCCACGCAATTTAGGGACTTACTGAAATTCCGATACTGCGATGTATTTTGAGTAAATCCGGACTGCCCTGTCAGCGGAGCGGAATACCGGGATTCCCAAATTCAGGGCGTATTCAACATAAGGTTCGTAAATCAGGCCGGACGCTGCGCAGAAAATAACGGGTTTGCCTGCGTTTTTCATTTCATCTGCTGTTTCTTTCAGGAAAGATTTTTCCATGTCGTCAGGATAACCGCCTGATTTCGGCAAAGCGTTCAGTTCGGGCGTAAGTGGAACCATTGACAGAATCACGCCTGCAAATTCCTCAGACGCGAGAACAGCTTTTACTGTTTCCGCCACCGCCTTGTCGTTCGCCATGGGGGTCATGTCCATCGGGTTCTTGACGTCAACTATTGCGTCAAGCTTGAATTCTTTCATTATTCCGTTGAGCCGCTTTATAAGCCCCTCGTCTTGTATTCTCGCGTTCAGGATGCCTGAAATATTGTCTGCCATGCCTGCTGTTTCAAATCCGGCATTGCTCATGAAAAACGCTCCCGGGCCCTTGATTTTATAATTATCGCAATAACACGCAAGCATTGCGAAATCGCAGAAGTCGTCAAATGTATCTAACACTAAAGCTCCTGCTTTTTCCATTAAAAGTTTTGAGACCGCATAATCTCCGGCAATTGAGGCGGTATGACCCATTACTGCTTTTTGTCCGGCAGAGGTTCTGCCTGCCTTGTAAATTATCACGCGTTTTCCTTTTGCTTTTGCCTTTTGTATGATTTTCACAAGATTGAGCCCGTCGGAATATTTGAATCCTTCAATGTAAACAAGCATTACCTTCAACTCGTCGTCGTCAACCAGATTTTCAAGGTAATCAACGACTGTTATGTCCTGCTGGTTGCCGACAGTTATGCTGTAAACGGGTTTTAGCCACGGCATTTTGCTTATGACTGATACGACAAAGGCGCCGCTCTGGCTTACAAAAGCGGTTTTAACCATGTTTGGATTTGAACCGAGCGGGTAGGTCATTTTGTATTCAGGTATGAACAGGGTGTTGACTCTGGCCCGGTTCAGCACTATGCCCAGGGAGTTTCCTCCGCTTAGGACAAAATCAGGGTTGTTTTGTTTTGCCTTTTTTATTTCATCCAGCAATCTGTCCGCCAGGCCTTCGCTGCCGGATTTCTCGCCCATTCCTCCGCTTATCAGAATCACGCCGTTTACTTTTTTTGACAGGCCCGCGTCTTTTATGACTTCAGGCGCTTGGCTGGACGGGACGGCTACAACGTACATATCTGCGGTAAACGGCAGACTGGAGGCGGAGGGGAAGCATTTTACCCCGTCTATGCTGTCAATGCCGTCTTTGATTATGAACATGTTTTCCTTGACAAATCCGGCTTTCAGCACGTTGTTCAGAATTATCCTTCCCATGTTCATTTTCTTTTCGCTAACGCCTGTCACGCCTACTTTAGCCGGATTGAGCAGTCCGGACACTCCTTTTTTAGAGGGCTTTGTTCTTTGTTTTTTTTCAGCTTTTCTGAAGCGCAAAAGAGCGTCAAGGGCTATGATTTGGCCTTTTGAAACAGCAAGGGGGTTTACTTCCATTTCTTCAACCGCGTATTTAAAATCGCCAGAATCCCTGAAATTTTTCATTACCAGACTGAAAGCCTCAAGCCATCTGATTATTTCAGACTCATCAGCCAGTTTTTCCGCTCCCCTTACTTTGCCTGAAACGTATTTCCATATCCAGCTTGAATCCAGAAAATCCTTCCAGTCTGGCGACGCGTCAACAGGGGCTACAGACAGGGAAACGCCTTCCCTGAGGGAAGAGTTTAAGGACTCCGCATGGGTTCCGCCCGGGCCGAGCGTTATGATTGGACCGAAAGCATGGTCGGATCTTGCGCCTAAAAGCAATTCCCCGCCTAAAGACAGGCCCGGATGCTCAATGAATTCAGCGGCAAGGATTCCTTCACAGTCTTTGAATTTTCCTTTAAGGGAATTGAGGGCTTTTTGAATTGCGTCTTTCTGTTTGGGAACTGTCAAGATCCCGCCTGAATCTGTTTTGTGCAAAGTTTTTGAAGAGGAAATTTTAACCGCGATTTTTGCTCCGGGCAGTTTTTCAGCCAGGCCAGCAAGCATGGACGGAATTTCCGATACGTCCCGCAAGCTGAAATACAGGTACTGGGGGAGGTTCAGGCCCAAACCCGTGAAGATTTCGTAAACTTCGGGTTCAGACAATGAATATCTGTTTTCCGCGGCAACATTGTCAAGTATTGTTTCAATTTTTTTTAAAGTCTGCATAATAATATTTTATATAATTTCCTTAATGCGAAAGCTGGTAAAATTTTTTCTTTATTTCGCCGGTTTTTTTGTTTTGGTTTTGCTGTGTCTTTTCATCTTCCTCAAGGTTTATTTTACTTCGGAAAAAATCAAAAAAATAGCCGTAGATTACGCCTCCAGAAAACTCAAAAGGGAAATTTCAATAGAATCCGCCTCCCTCAGGCTGACTGGCTTTGTGTTTAAAAACCTGAAAATATCCGAATACCCGGATTTTAAAAAAGGAAATTTCGTTTCCGCAAGGGAACTCCGTGTAATCCCTTCATGGAAAGACATCCTGAGAAAAAAAGTGAAGATAGACTCGGTTAAAATTTCGGGGCTCCATTTCAATCTCATACAGGCAAAAGAAAACGTTTTCAATTTTTCGGACATTCTTCCCGCCGCCGAGGCCGCACGACCTCCGGAGGAAAAGCAGGAAAAAATCCCGGTTGAATTTGTCATCTCAAATTTTGAATTAAAAGATTCCAGCGTTAAATATAAAAATCTGCAAAATTTAATAGAAGTATCTTTTAACTCGCTTTCGTTCGCGTCTAAAAACATCTCCCTGACTAAAAATTTCAGCTTCAATACGGCGTTTACGCTTGAAGTTAAATCAAAATACCTCAACGGGAAATTTCCGGTTTCCATGTTGGGCAGTCTCAATATGGCAGGCGGCAAAATTGAAGAGGCGGAAGCAGTCCTGAAAAAAACCGAAGCCGGATTCGGAAAAATCAAATGCCGCTTGGAAGGCAGTTTCAAAAACCTGCTTGAGCCTGACGCAAAAGCAACGCTTACTGTTGAGCCTTTTAACACGACAAGTCTCAAGGAATTTTTCCCGGCTGTTCCGGGAAAAACGCCCATGCCCGGGATAAAAATAGACTCAAATTTCAAACTGACCGCAAAATCCGTCAGTTTCCGCCGGTCAACTTTCAAAGCAGGGCCTGCAAACGGAAGGTTTTCAGGCATGATTGTCTGGAACCCTGCGTTCAACTATGATTTAAACGCTGAAATAAACGGGAATTTCCCGGAGATGGACTCAACCCACATCGGAAAAAGAGTTCCGGCTGTCCCGAAAAATCTCAAGATACCGTCTTTTTCCGCAAGCGCCCGGGCGCGGCTGACCCCTTCGTTCATGATTGTTAACCCTGTAAAGATAAATCTAAGGGAAACGGCAATTTCATTGGATACGAAACTTAATTTCGCCGGACAGGGCATGAAGGCTTCAGGGACAGTAAACATGGACAGAGCGCGGATATCAGAACTGGCCGGGATATTGCCGGCAGCGAAAGATTTCAACCCGGACGGAATCCTGAGGGGTTCGTTTAAATATTCGTATGATAAGAAGGCGTCAATTTCAGGCGCGGCTGATTTTACGGACGTAAAATTCGCCTGTTTCAATCATTCTTTCTCAAACCTCTCAGGCAGCCTGACGGTTTCGGACGACGCGCTGCATTTAAACCAGAAAACAGGGAAACTGAATAATGAAAACTTTTCATCTTCGGTTTCAGTTAAAAACTATCTGCCGCTCGTCCCGCCATTCGGCGGGACGGACAATGCCGCCCTGTTCCGGAAACACCTGGACATAAATTTCAACCTGAATCTTGCGAAGTTTGAACTCAAGGAATTCCCGAAACCCGCTCAGGAACAAAAAACAGCCGGAACGGACAAAGACAAACCCGGAAAAAAAGCGGATGAATCAAAAGGCGGGAATTCGTTCATTGACCTCAGCGGGAAATCCAGAATAGGCGCTATAAGCCTCCCCAATTTTACCGGGAACAACGCGGTCATGACTTATAATCTTAAAAACATTTCAGCCGATTTGAAGAACCTCTACGGGAACGCCTCTTTTGAGATAAAAGAAGGACGGCTCACGAATTTATACGAGCTTGCGCAGAAATTTAAAATCGCAAAAGTGGCTTTGTATCCCGTGATTCTCCTGCAGAAAGCGTCAAAAACAGCCAAATCCAAATTTCTTCCCGATTTTGACAACATAAACTATTCTCTTATTGAAGGAGCGTACGCTTTCAGCGAAGGATTGATGAAAATAGACAAATCGGTCCTGAACTCCGAGATGGCGATAGTAAATTCATCCGGGAACATAAATCTTCCCACGGAGAATCTTGACTTGAAAATAAACACGACTCTGCTCAAAGCTTCAGGAATCAGCATGTCAGCGCCGGTGGGAATGTACGTAAAAGGGACTTTTTCAAATCCTTCCGTGAAGCTTGACGTGAAATCGGTAATTGAACAGCCGGCTGTCAAAAAAACCATTGTACAAGGGCTGGAAAAACTTTTGGAGAGATTAAAAAAATGAAGCTCCGCAGAATTACTGCGGAGCGGAATCCGCCGAAGCTGTCCGCATCAGACGGCGGATAAAGAAGAATACTTGGTAATCGGAAATGGGAAAACATACGCTGCTTTTGCTTGCCTCAATGATTTTTTTAAGCGCATGCTCCGGCAGTTTAAGAAAAGACAAATCAATGACTGCCGAGCCCTCCATAGAAAGAGCCCTTGACATAATTTCCCACACAGCGGAAGGCCGGATATTGATTGCGTCAGTGTCAAAATTTCCTCCGCGGCTTGAATATTCCAACACTCCGGAAAACTGCCACAAGTTTCTGGCAAATTCAAGAATCATATATCTGCCGCGGGATTTGAAGAAATCGGATACGATGCTCGCCCTTAAAATCGCAAAGGTTCTTTACATCTACGACATGTCCGTGAAAACCGGCCTTGAACAGATTATATCCGAAGAAGAGGAGCTTGCGACTCTCCTGCAGGCCAGGATGGCGGCGGATTTGAGCTTCATACCTGAGGATTTTGAAGGGGATTTTGCCAAAAACACCCTGAACGAGTTCTGCGCTTATGTTATGGAAGGCTCGCACAGGGCGATGGAAACAGCCAGAAACACCGCCCTTTCTGATGAGCCGGCATGCCTGAGACCCCTTGAGACCATGAATTCGGTAAAAGGATGGCTTGACAAGACAAAAGAGGCGATGACCGACGAGTCCAAATTTTTTCAGCTTCTTTATGAAAGAGATTTGAGAAAGGTTGAAAGGGGAATACTTTCAAGAGCCGACGCCATAAAAAACGAGGCCAGGATAAAAGCTCTCCCGAGATACGACATTTACAGGTTCCAGCGGGAATTCTACGAAATACAAACGGACGTACTTGCCAAAATTCAGAAAACTTACATGGAAGAACTGGAAAAAGACAGGAAATGGAGGCTCGCCCGGCAGTCGGACGTTGAAAGACTTCAGCTGGATTTCTCCCAGACCTGCGAGTATTGACCCGTTCGGCTTCGTCCCTCGGTTCCACTCGGGACGACCCTGAGCTTGTCGTAGGGTCGCTCAGGCCTTTTTACTTTTTAAAACAGCAATTAATTTATTAGAATTAGATAAGGTTAGGAAAAGGCGAGAATTTTCCGGGTTTTAGAGAATAGATAAACAGACTCGTTTAATTACGTGAGTCCTATAATCGGCTAGTGGCATACGAACCTTTTTTGTGGAGATAATTATGAATTCCCCTGTCTTTTTAAAACGAATAATCCTCAACAATTATAAGAGCATAAAAGAATGTAGTGTTCAACCTGGGCCATTGACTTTTCTTGTCGGTCAAAATGGGGCAGGAAAGAGCAATTTTCTTGATGCTCTGCGCCTTGTGACGGAGTCATTAAATACTTCTCTAGAGCATGCCTTACGAGACCGGGGGGGGATAAACGAAGTAAGGCGAAGATCTGCCGGGCATCCGACTCATTTTGGAATCAGATTGGAGTGGCAACTGGCAGATGGGACGGAAGGGATGTATGCGTTCCGCGTAAAGTCTCGTGAGAAAGGGGGGTTTGCAGTTCAACGCGAGGAGTGCAAAATTTTTGGTAAAAACTTAGGTGAGGACAGTTTTTATAAAGTTGAGGATGGAGAGCTCAAAGAGCACAACATAGGCAGTGACCTGCCAATAAACACCGACCGACTCTTTTTAGTTATGGCTGCCGGTGTCCCTAAATTTAAATCTTTATATAATGCGTTATCACATATGGGATTTTATAACCTTAGCCCGGATGAAATCAGAGAATTACAACCATCGGATGCGGGGGAGGTCTTGAGGCGGGATGGCGGCAATCTTGCGAGTGTCCTGGATATGATGAAACGGGAAAACAAAGAAACGCACGACAGGGTAATTGATTTCCTTTCAACTGCGGTGCCTGGTATTCAAAGTGTAGATGTGAAACACATCGGAAAAAAGGAGACGCTGGAGTTTCGCCAAAATGTTGGGAACAGTAGTGACCCATGGCGATTCATGGCAGAAAACATGTCCGATGGCACACTTAGGGCGCTTGGCGTACTGACAGCTTTATTCCAATCTTCCAATAACAGCCAAAAAAAAGTTCCATTTGTCGGTATTGAAGAGCCAGAGGTGGCATTACATCCGGGCGCAGCCGGAATTTTGCGTGACGCGCTTCTGGCTGCTTCCCAGAAAACCCAAATTATAGTTACCAGTCATAGCCCTGACTTGTTGGATGATAAGGATATTTCCGAGTCGTGTATTTGGCCGGTTATTAATAAAAACGGAGAGACCAAAATGGGTCCTTTGGATTCAGCGGGAAAAAAAGCAATAAAGGAACGCCTATATACGCCAGGCGAACTTCTTAGGATAAATCAGTTAGAACCCGATTGTACGGAATATACAACTCCAACTCAACCAGATCTTTTTGAGAACTACAAACATGGGCCAAGTAAAAATTATCCCAATAGTTGAAGGGCACGGGGAATGTGAAGCGATCCCCATTTTAATCCGCAGAATTGCGTTGGATATCTTTCCTGATTTTGTCCCCCAAATACTTTATCCTATACGTATTCCAGCTTCGCTCCTGTTAAAGGCCGGGGAGATTGAACGCGCTGTGGTCCTGGCATCCTATAAGCTAAATGGAAATGGAGGCATTTTTATACTCCTTGATGGTGATTTTAAAGATTGTTGTCCCGCAATAAATGGACCTGAGCTGCGGGCGCGCGCCCAGGCAGCCCGTAGGAACATACCGATATTTGTTGTGTTGGCAAAGATGGAATATGAAACATGGCTTTTGGCTGCTGCTGAGTCGCTTCGCGGGAAGAGCGGACTCCCAGAAACATTAGTATCTCCTCTGAATCCAGAGAATATTCGCGGTGCAAAAGAGTGGATTAGCGACCAGATGCCGGAAGGTCAAAGATACACAGAAACAACAGATCAACCTGCATTTACAGAATTACTTGATATGACGGCCGCACGAACAAATTCCGAATCATTTGATAAATGTTACAGAGACATAGAGAAAATGCTCAGGGAACTGCGAGTTTCTTAAGGAATTTCGGGGACACAATACTTATTTTAAAATGAATCCAAAATATCTGAAAATGATCCGAGGAATGAAAAAAGGCCGCAAACGGGAATGGTCAGTCTATATTCTCTGTTGCGGGGACGGATCGCTTTACACGGGGATAGCGAAAGATGTCGAGGCGCGGTTAAAACAGCACAATAATGGCAAAGGGGCGACATATACCAGAACTCGCTTGCCGGTAAATCTATTATTTCAGCAAGAGGGTTTGACGCATTCCAAAGCCCTAATCCAAGAAGCACAGATTAAAGCGATGCCTCGCTCCAAGAAAGAGGAAATTATTCTTACTAAACAATGTGTTAAACCATTCATTCCAGCTAATGTGAGTTCGACGGGAGAACAAGACAGCCGTACCTTTCGCCAACCAGTGAAATCATGCCACAGGAAGAAACCATCATCCCCCAAAAATGTTGTAGAGACGAAGTAATCTTTTTTTAGGGTCGCTCAGGTTGTCGCTCAGGGTTGACTGAAACAGCGTTGTATTTATATTATCTTATTATATGGCTACGCCTTATCAGATTTGCTTTATAACAGCCGGAGACGCAAAAACGGCGGAAAAGCTGAGAGACGGGCTGCTCAAAAACAAACTGGCAGCGTGCGTTATGATTATTGAAAACGTTTCGTCTTCTTACTGGTGGAAAGGCAAAATTGAGAATTCAAAGGAATGCCTGTTCATAGTTAAAACAAGAAAAACCCTTTCAGCGGACATAATACAATTCGTCAAAGAAAATCACTCTTATACCGTCCCTGAAACCGTGTTTTTTGAAATATCTTCCGGAAATAAGGATTATCTGACATGGCTGGGAGCGAATACCCTGTTTTCCACCAACATCTCAAAAGACAGGGACAGGGAAAAAAATCATAAAACCGGCTTCCTTAAATGAAAAACGCCATTCATGTAATCATCATCGTCGTCGTAGGTTCCCTCATCGGAATGTTCATAAACAAGCTGTTCAACGTCTGGTTTGCAGCCGGAAAAATAGCCGAGCTTATGAGCACCGGCATAAATACGGGTCTGAAACCCACGACCATTGACCTGAGTCTGTTTGAATTCACCATAGGCCTCATATTCAAATTCAACATCGCCAGCCTCATCGGCATATTCATTTCGGCCGTAATTTACAAACAGTTGGTCAAATGAGTTTTCCAATTCTGATTCTTGCATCCCAATCTCCGAGGAGAACGGCGCTTCTCAAAAAAGCAGGGATAAAATTTAAAAAAATTCCAAGCCGGATAAAAGAAACGACCCGCTTCAGGAAACCGTCCTCAATAGTAAAGGACATGGCTTGCAGGAAAGCCATGGCAGTCGCAGTCAGGCATCCGCGCTCGCCGGTTCTCGGAGCGGATACCATAGTATACTGCAGGGGAAAAATCATAGGAAAGCCGAAATCCAGAAAACACGCCTTAAAAATGCTTTCCATGCAGAACGGAGCATGGCAAACGGTTTATAGCGGAGTTTCCCTGGTATGGCTTTCCAGAGGACTTTGTATCTCCGGCTGCGACATGGCTGAATGCAAAGCGAGAAAGCTTGCCGGGACATGTCTTGAACAAATAGCGGTCAAACATCTGGACAAAGCAGGAGGATACGCGGCGCAGGATTCCGGCGACTTTTTCATCGAAAGGATAAAGGGACGATATGACACAGTGGTCGGGCTTCCGATGAACATTGTGATAAAATTTCTAAGAAAAGCTGGTATAGCTATTTGAGGAATGCAGCCTATGTTTACGGTAAAAAAAATTTTTCATATCTGTTACGGCCACAGGCTTCTGAATTACAAAGGCAGGTGTTCAAATCTTCACGGCCATAACGCAAAAGTTGAAATCATTCTTAAATCAGGACTTTTGAACAGCCGGAAGATGGTCGTGGATTTTGAAAAAATAAAAAAAATCATCGGGAGCTGGCTGGATTCCAATCTGGACCATAAAACCGTTCTTGCGGAAAACGACCCGCTGGCGAAAGTCCTTAAAAAGAACAAACAGGCTCTTTTCCTTACCCCCGGAAATCCGACCGCGGAGGTCCTGGCTGAATTGATATTTGATTTTGCAAAAGACAGGAAACTGCCTGTTAAAAAAGTTAAATTCTGGGAAACTGAAAATTCCTGCGCTTCCTATCAGAAATCAGAGGTCAGAAGCCAGAAATCAGAAGAATAAATACTCGGAAATCTGATCTCTGACTTCTGTGTTCTGACTTCTTTAGCAACAGGAGAATTTATGACGGAAAATCCAAATAGCTATGACATTATTATAATCGGAGCAGGTCCTGCGGGCATGACTGCGGCTGTCTACTGCGCGAGAGGCGGGGCGAAAACCCTCGTTTTCGGGGGAATTGCGCCCGGAGGCCAGCTTTTGATGACTACTGAGATTGAAAATTTTCCGGGCTTTCCCAAGCCGGTTGCAGGGCCGGATCTGATGCAAAACATGCTTAACCAGGCAAAGAGGTTAGGAGCGGAAGTTATCCATGAAGAAGCCGCAGACGTCAAATTCGACAAAAAGCCTTATGAAATCACATCTGCCGGAGAAAACAGTTTTTACTGCAAAGCCGTCATAATAGCGTCAGGCGCAAGAGCCAGGTGGTTAAATCTGGAATCAGAACAGAAATTCATCGGCAAAGGCGTTTCAGCCTGCGCCACGTGCGACGGAGCGTTTTTCAGGAACAAAGAAGTCTGCGTGATAGGCGGGGGGGACACTGCGGCTGAAGACGCAGTATTCCTGACAAAGTTTGCGGCCAGAGTTTATTTAATCCACAGAAGAGACAAGCTGAGAACGGCTTACAGGCTTCAGGAAAGACTCAAAAATCCAAAAATAGAGCTGGTTTATGATTCTGTTCTTGAACAGGTTATGGGCGACAAAAAGGTAAGCGGAGTCAAAATCAAAAACGTAAAAACAGGACAAATCAGGGAAATACCGGCCCAGGGCGTTTTTATAGCGATAGGACATGAACCTGAAACGAAATTATTCAGAGATAGTCTGAAGACGGATGAAAAAGGTTATATTCTGACTGACGGAAAAACCAGAACCTCTATTGAAGGCGTTTTTGCCGCAGGCGACGTAGCGGATCCGCTTTATAAACAGGCTGTTATAGCCTCAGGAACCGGCTGCATGGCGGCTCTTGAAGCGCTCAAATACATTGAAAATACAACAACATAAAAACAAAACCGCCGGTAAACCCCGTTAGAAATCCGCCCTGCCCTTTGGGCACGGCGACAGCCGCCTCGGGGCGGCTTATTTCTAACGGGGTAAATTTCCGCAATTTTTTTATTTCCAGGTTATTTTTTTGCTCATCTCTACGGAATGGTTCAGGAAGTTTTTCCAGCAGGCAATAACGGATTTTCTCCGGGACGGGTTTATGCGGGGAAAGAATACGGAGTCGCCTGAGCCTAATTTCCATTTTTTAACGTCACTTCCGGAAATCTTTGCAATCCGGCCCGCAAGCCCGGCGGCAGTGGCCTCAATCTGTCCGACGCGGACGACTTTCAAACCGGTAACGTCGGATTGAAACTGAAGAAGATAATCAATGTTTGAAACTCCTCCGGAAACTTTAATCTCTTTTATTTTAACGCCGCTTTCTTTCACGGCTTCAACGATGTCAGAGACCATAAAACAAATTCCCTCAACACAGCCCCTGATTAAATCGTTTTTATCCGTCCCGGCGGTCAGTCCGGTAAAAGTCGTAAAAGTCCTGTAATCCCAGTGAGGCGAGCCGATGCCTCCTATGGCGGGCAGAACAAAAATCCTGTTTTTTGATTTGGCGCACATGGCGTCTATTTCAGAAAGTTCTTTGTAAAAACCGAAATTGAGTTTCAGCCATTCAAGCACGGTTGCGCAGGAATTCACGGTCCCTTCCGAGAAATAAACGGTTTTATTCTTATTAAACCCGTCCTGCCAGCCGATTGAGTTGAGAAGCCCGGTTGTTTTCACTATCCGGCCTCCGGTGTTTACAAGCAAGAAAGCCCCGGTTCCGTAATTCAGGCATGCAGTGTTTCTGTTTTCTATGCCTAAACCGAGCATGGCGGACTGCTGGTCGCCCATCATGGCGCGAACCGGAATTTTGAACCCGTTTCTCTGAATTTCTCCGAAATCGGAGAACGTCGGCTTAATCTGAGGAAGAATCCCTGCGCTGATTCCGAAAGCGTCCAGCAGGGTTTTGTCCCACTGCATGGCATGAATGTTGAAAAGCAGAGTTCTCTGGGCTAGGGTCGGGTCAGCAGCAAAGATTCCGCCTTTTGATAAATGCCAGAGTATGAAAGAGGCGACCGGAGAAATAAGAAGATTCCGCCTTTCAAGCGCCCTGCGGACCGCCGGATAATTTTTCATGCACCAGACTATTTTGGAGGCGGAATAATAAGGAGTCTTGTAAAGCCCGGTTATCGCGTGGATCCGGCTGTTTGAAACAGGCGCGGCTTCGGCTTCTCTGAAAGACCTGCCGTCCTGCCAGCTTAACGCCGGGCACAGGGGAACGCCGGTGTTTCTATCCCACAACACTATGGTTGACCTCTGGGATGCTATTCCGAGCCCGAGAATCTTTGAACCGGGTTTCATTATCCGGAGAGTCCGGTCAATGACCTCTGTCTGGGTTCGCAGGATGTCCCGCGGTTCGTATTCGGCAAAGCCCTGTTCCGGGTAAGAAACTCTCAATTCCCTTTTTGCGTAAAACGCGACCTTGCCGTTTAAATCAAAGGCAAAACATCTGGAACTTGAACTTCCCTGGTCAACAACGAGAATGTATTCGTTCATAATCGCTGGTTTACTGAGCCTCGCAAAGTAGTAATTTCAAATTCTACTTCCTCCACCCGCTCCCCGGCCTTTCTTATTTTCTCTTTAACGGTTTCCGGTATTGTCCCGTCTTTGAGTAAATCCACAATGCCTTTCACCGTGGGGGAAACGGTTTTTTCATACATGCCGGTTTCCTTTAAAACTTTTGTTATGTTTTCCCTGTCTTTAAACAACCATTTCTCGTCTTTTCTGATTTCCATGGAGTACTTCCTGCCGTTCAGGGGGCCGGAACGGGGGCCTCCGGCTGCGGCAAGTATGGCGTTTTTCAAAGTTTCCATCCGGCTTTTCATGGACTCTGAATTCAGCTTCAACTCGGCGTACTCGTCTATCATGTCTTCAAGTTTCGCTCCCTGTAATTCTTTTCCGGCGGACAGGTCCGCCTCTCCAGTAAAAGACCCGTTTTTTGCGTAAACAGGGCACAACTGGCCGTAATCGCAGAACCTGCATTGAAATTCTCCGGGATTCGGTTCAAACTCAGATTTTCTTATTCTGTCCGCAACCGACAATACTCTCTGCCAGAAGGAATTTATCTCGGTCTCCTTCGCCCTTTCAAAAGCGACCTCCCTGAGAGAGGGCACGTGGTAATAAACGAGATTCCTGACTTTTATGTCAGGCGGATTCTCTCCGTAGACTTCATTAACCCGTTTTTTCAGCCGTTCGTCCATCTCGCAGATTCTCTGATACATGTAAAGCTGGTCCGGCTCTCTTTTCACGTCCTTTCCGGTCTTGTAGTCTATTATCAAAATCTCGCCTTTTCCGAGATAATTTATCCTGTCCGCTATTATTTTTACCATGAGACCGTCAGTCTCAACCTCTGATTCGTACTCAAGGAGGAACGGAACTTCAAGAGTTTTGCAATGCTTTTTGTAATATGCGGCGAGCATTCTGCGGCCTTCCTGAAAGTCATTCTCGGCTTTTGCCGCGTCTTTGTATCCTTTCTCAAGCCAGGATTTTCTGTCCCAGCCCGTAGTGAAAAATTCCAGAACTTCTTCAAGAGAAGGAAAAGGCGGGGATTTCACGGCATAGAGAAACTCCATGGCGGAATGAATGCTGTGACCGAAGGCAAAGTAGGATTTAGGTTTTTCCTTTATTTTTTCAATGTATTTGAATTTGTACTTCATGGGGCATTCTTCGTACATTGAAAGCTTGGATCCGGCTGGTCTTCATAATTGTTGCGTTTACTCATATGAAAGAAGCTCCATTATCCTGTTTTCAAAATCCGTTCCGGCCGTGGCGGTCATTATCCTGCCGACCCACGGCGCATAATACTCGTTGACCCATGAAGGCGCGTTTTTAAAACGCTGTTCTATGCGGATGCAGTTTTCAAACGCTCCCGCGTCCACTTCAATTTTAAGGGAAACGCCGGTTATTTCAAACATAACCTTCTGTCCTCTGATTTTTGAAGTCCATTTTATTCCTTTTTTGACCGGATATTTAAACCTGAGGCCTTTGAAATCGGAGGTGTTGATAGAAATCCCGTCTCCGGTAAAAGAATAATCCTGCCTGATTCTGCCTGCAAGTTTTTTTCCCGCGTACTGCTCTATTTTCACGGACGCGCCGAGATTTTTTTCCTCTTTAACGATGTGAATCTCTTTAATGTTCCTGCCGAAAGTCTGGGAATCGCCGTAAGTCCAGGTTCTGTTTTTCTCAAGCGGAAAATAATCCGGACACATGTAAAGCCCTTTCTTCGCCGCGTTTACGGATTCAAGTTTGCCGTAATCTTTAAGAATCAGCTCATACAGGGGAACTGCTTTCCTGCAAAGCTGGAATTTTTTTGAATATATGTCCGCTGCTTTTAAAAGCGCGGGCCCTGCCCTGGGGTCTTCAGGATGTTTTTTCACGAACATCTCGTAGATTTTTGCGGCTTTCAAAAGCGCTCCCTGTTTTTCAAATTTTACGGCGTCGTCGTAGTAATAACCGGAACAGCCGGTGGAAAAAAGAACAAAAGAGATAATAAGATAATAAGATGATAAGGTGATAAGAGAGTAAAGGGATAATGGAAGAAGGGATTTTAAATTAGAGAACATACTTTATATAATAATAAATTTGGAATAAGTTGGTAACTCATTAAATCATTCTTCTCTGACCCCTGACCTCTGGTCTCTGCTTTATAGAGGGTGCGACACTTATAGGAATAAACCTTATAAGAGGGGTTCAGTGAGCGTAGCACTGAAAAAGTGCGGAGCGAACGACGATGAAATGGGGAGATTATCTCCCCTTGTAGAGCACCCCGCCGATAACCTTAAAAGGCGGGGCGGTTATTCCGCCCGAGCACAATAAGTGCGAGGGTGCGATAGATGCCCCCATAGCTTAATGGATAAAGCACCTGCCTTCTAAGCAGGTGATCCTGGTTCGATTCCAGGTGGGGGTACTTTTTTATATGGGTCTTTGGGCCTATTAAATAAGGGGCTGTTCTTACCTTAACAAAACCTGAAATTTATACTAAAATATAAATTATGAAAACATACAAAACAATATGCCTTAAAATTTTAATCATCGCATTTTCCGCAACTGCTCTGAACTGGGCTTTTGCAGGCGAAGCCATAGAACAGCTTAATGGAGCAGCTCTTAACGCTCCGTCCGCATTTGACGGCTCAAAATCCTACAGCGGAACGACTGCCGGAACTGAAGTCAAAGGCCTGGATGCCAAATCAACCGTTACCGTAGAGAAAGAAAAGACGTCTACATGGGAATCGGTCAAACAAACGCTGCAAAAAGCAAAACCATGGGCTATAGTGGGTATGGCAGGGGCTCTGGCCGGGTTCTTACTGTTCGGCACGGTTGCGGGAGCTCTCACAGGCGGGATAGCGCTGATAGGCCTTATCTGGTTCCTCGGGCTTTAGAACCACGACTATCCCCCAAGAAAATTTTTGTAAGGCAACGCCTGTAGATTGTACTCACGACGGGGTCTTGGCAGTAGGTTTTTCCCGCATAGAAATATCCAAGTCCGCAGACTCGCTCATGGCGAGGTTTTTAACGCCGTTGTTCGTTGCGCCTTTGTCAGCGCCTCCGCAACTCGCCTGCCTCTCATAGTTCGGCAGGCTCAAACATACATGCTCGGCAACACTCTCTGAAGGGTTTTCTTCCCCCGCCGATGGCGGGGCTCGCAAGACTAAACCTCGCAAATCGCTCCCTTACCGGACTTGGATACATATTGGTTCTTCTGTCCTTAAATTTCCATTATTATGTTTCTATCTTGAATTACGCAATATGTTTTTGGGACAGGTCTATTTTAGGACAATCCTCGCAGATTGATTACGCAGATTTACTTATTTTTCAGCGTAAATATATCTTCCGTAGATTTGTAAAAATCGGCCGTTATCTACTTCGGTGAGAAGACATATGCCATAACGGCTCTGGGATTTGAAAGACGCTCCTGTATTTCTTTTCACTTATTACTTTATATATTGATTCTTCAGCTTTACGTTTGAGCCATTCTTGTTCCTTTAATCTTTTCTCTTCAACATATTTTTTGAATTTAGCCTCTATATATTCAAAAAATTCTTGTAAATGCAATATGGTAAAACCTACTAAAGTTTTCGTCTGCTCTCCATAGTGAAGCACAATATAATCGTCTATCTCAGACGAAATAATAGTTTCATTCGTAACGAAATTTGCAGAAGCAGTATTATGTTCTAAATTGATTATAACTTTAAATTTTTTGCTATTTAAAATGGTTTCATGCATTATTATTTTATTTTTCATATCTTTTGTCTCCATGTTTTCTGGGTTCTGCCACAAGGTAATAGGAGGCAACGAATCTATTCCCGCTATTCTTTTCTTTTTTAGTGCATACTGCCAGATAGTTCGCAGATGTGTTTAATATCGCTTTAAAAGAATCATCTAACTTCTTATAGAACAGAAAAGCTCCTGCTTGGTCTTTCATTAATTAAGGAAGGAGTAAGCAACGCCTCTTTAATTTTTTCAATATACGGTAAAACATCAGGATGTCTTAAACGAACATGTTGAATACACCAAGTATCAAGGATTGTCGGATTGCCTAATTTATCATGAATTTTAAAGATTATTTTCTTCTTCATTAAATAGTTTACATCATAAAGCCGGAATTTTCAAAGCTTCTTATAAATTGGAGAAGTCTTCGGAAGTGGCACATCGTCCGTTTATCCAACTTGATACATTGGCTTCAATAATATGTATTTTTCGGACAAATTTAACCCGCGAACCCTCCGCAATGCCTTTGTTTCATTTTATAAGGTATCTTAATTAGTCGTCATTTTCTAAATCAAAATTAGCTTGTACAGAAATCTTATTAACGCATGCTGTTCGCTCACATGGTGTTCCGTCTCGGTCGGGGTCTAAATCTGTTCTTCCGCATTGTTGCAAACGGAAAATCGCTTCTCTACAATTTGCCATTTGCAGACAGGTTTTTGCGCTTGCCACACAGTTTAGATTTGTAAGTATTTTATATTTAATTCGTTCTCTTTTTTCTCTATACATCCATGGGGGCGTGGGATTAACTGTGCCCCATAACCCTTTTTTATTTTTTTGTGCGTCCTGTTCTGCTATTTTAAATTCTTGGGTATAAGAAAATCTATCGACCCAGGCCATTCCTTCATCTATCAAAATCTTATTTAGATTAATAAATTTTTCATTTTCATCAGCATACCAAATTTCTGCGGATATTAATCCGGCGGTCCCGGGTGCATCTTGTTCAATAATTCGGATTTTTTTATGAAGCACTTTTTGTAGCAAATTCTTTTTAGCGATTACTCCATAAGTTTGTCCCATCTCTGGGGCATCTATTTGAGATAGATGAATAGCTTTTGTTTTATCTAAAACTTCCGTAATGTCAGGATCTTCAAAATATGAAGGAGGTATTACATATGATGGATACATTGATGTATCTATATCTAATTGAACTATAATAGTATCTCCGTCTATTACTTGTCTTACCACGCCCTCCATCCAAGGATTAGCAGCAAAAACACTGATTTGTATAAATAGAAAAACCGCCATTAAAGAAAAAGATTGCATTTTATTTTACCTCCAAATTTTTGCGTTCAACTCCTTGCATTTTTCCCCTTGAAACATTCCTCTTGGCAAATCAAAAGCTGTCAATGGAGATTAATTTTTTTATTTTTTATTCTTCTCTGAAAGCGTCAACAGTGTAAACGTATATTTCAGTTGATTTGTCTTTCCACGCATCTCCGGCAAGTCCTGCTTTTTCCGCGCAGAGGGAATTCAGAAATTCTTCTTTTGTCTTGAAGTGCTCCCAGACCTGGGGGAGATAAGTTCCGCTTAAATAACCCTTTTTAATATATACGCCGTGCATTTTTTCTTTTACTTCATCATGGCCGCTTGCTCTTCTCAGAGGAGACAATATTGATATTTCTATTGAGACCATAGACAGCTCGGAGGCGGTCAGAGCCGGGAATCTCGGGTCCTCCGAGGCGCTGGCAACCGCAAAACTCCTGACAGCGTCAAGCAGAGTGCTTTTCGGATTCATCGTTCCTATACAGCCTCTCAAACTTCCTCTTTTGGAAAGCGTGACGAAAACCGCGCCGGGCTGGTTGAATTCAACGGTATCCGACAGGGAAGCGGCGGGAATTTTCTTTTCCTTGAGATAAAGCTCTATGCTTTTCCTCGCGTAATAAAGAAGCTCTTTTTTCATTTCAACGGACAAAGGTATTCTGCCATCTAGGGGATTTTCAGACTTGAGGAGCAGCCCGCTGGCGTATCCCACCACGTTACTGTCGTCTTTTGAAACCATTCCGGAATGAGTGTATTTTATGAGGTCAAAGTCGTCGGCTCCTAATTCAATAGCTGCGCAGACCCCTGCTATGACAGCCGACTGGCCGCAGCAGACAGTGTCAAGGCTGTATCTTTCTTTTTCAAGAATCAGCCTGCAGGCCGTGTCAAAATAAGACATGTCTTTGTTCCGTATTGCTATGCCTAACGCGGTCATCAGGGATTTGTCCGCTTTTTCAGCCACGTCCGCCGGGGGATAATGCGAGAGGTCGGTTGAAACGCAAATCACGGCTTTTTTGCCCTTCACGGCTTCGGCGACCGCCCTGCCCGCCTCCTGTAAAATCTCAAGCTTGTGCGTATTGAACAGAATGGGAACTATTTTGAAATTTTTTTTCAAAACCTGCAGGAACGGAATCTGAACTTCTATTGAATGCTCCCTTTCATGCGCTTCCGGAACGTTTTCAAATATTTTTGGCTGTTCAAGAAGTTTTACGGCTATGATAGAGTCTATTTCAACCCTGCCCAGAGGAGTTTCAAAAGCATCCTTGTAAAGAAGCGCCCCGCCTTTTACCGGAAGAGCGTGCCCTGTCCCGAAAAAAACAACCGTGTCAAAATCCGCATCCATCAGGTAAGAAAAAGCCTGGCCGGCTGTTTTCCCCGAATACACATAGCCCGCGTGAGGAGCGAGGATGCCGAGCAATTTCCCTTTTACGGGCTCAACTTTCCTGAGATAAGACGCGACAGCGTCTTTAAGCCTGGCGGCGTCGGATTCGTAAAAGCGTCCGGCCGCCACTGGTTTCCTGATCATAGGAACTCCCTTCTTACTCCTCTCTTTTTCTTTCCTCTACACTCTAATCTCTACACTCTCAACTATCTTTTGCTCATCCCCCGGTCAGGATCTCGTTCACCTTGTCGGTCAGGTCGTTCACGTCAAAAGGCTTGGGGAAAAATGCCTTGACCTGGGGCATGCTTTCAAACAAAGGTCTTGACGGCCCCAGAGCCGATATTATTATTATCGGCAGATTAACCGTTTCAGGAGACACCCTGACGCGGTTTGCCAGGGAAAATCCGTCCACGCCGGGAAGCATGACGTCAAGCAAAAGCAAATCGGGATTCGTGTCCCTTATGGCGCGCATTACGTCGCTTCCGTTCTCGCAGGTGTCAACTTGATGGCCCGCGTCGGACAATGCCTTTTTTATAAGATTAAGAATTTCTATGTCGTCGTCAATAACGAGTATTTTGCTCATGATGTCCCCCGCAAATAGAAATAAACAGGCGCAAATTTTTCTTTAGATTATTATACTATAAATGAGAGTTTGCTTAACGCTTTCCAAAAATCTTAAAATAGAGTTAGTAGCGTTTATTTTTTGCTGTTTTTGCAGTTGCTGTTACTGATTACTGTCAACTGGTTACTGATTACTGTTTTTCATGGTGGTTGTAGCTCAGCGGTTAGAGCGTCCGGCTGTGGCCCGGAAGGTCGCGGGTTCAAATCCCGTCAGCCACCCTTCTCAAGGTATATTCCGAGGACATTCTTAACACTTTATTCCGGGCACATGGTTTACACTTTTTGGTATATTGAACTCTTTAAAAGGAGGGAGACAACGGGAGACAAGACGCATATATCTCAAGATATAATGTTAGGGAAAAAACATTTATGATGTCATTCCGAAATGAAAGATTAAAAAATTTCGCCATTCCTGCCGGGTCGGTCTGGCTCATGACAGATATCGCACAAAGCAAGGGCCGGCAGGACCTTTACACAAAACAGTCCCCGCAGATTTTAAAAGCCCTTAGGGATATGGCTCTGGTTCAGAGCGTGGAATCTTCAAACCGCATAGAAGGCATTACGGTTCAGGCGCAGCGGCTTAAGCCCCTGGTCCTCGGAAATGTCCGTCCCAAAAATCGCTCTGAAGAGGAAGTGCAGGGATACCGCAAGGCTTTAAACCTGATACACGCAAACCATAAAAATTTAGCCATCACGCCGGAACTGATGAAGAAATTGCATCTGATGATTCAGGAAGGGTCCGGCGACGCTGGCCAGTTCAAAAATATTGATAATGAAATCATTGAAACGAAACCGGGGCAGGCCCCGTTTATCCGCTTCAAGCCGGTTTCCTTCAAAGATACTCCTAAAGCCGCGGAAGAATTGTGCGTCGCATACCGTCACGCTATAAATCAGGAGCATGTCCCTCCCATACTTGCTATCGCGGCTTTTGTACTGGATTTCCTGTGCATTCATCCGTTCCGCGACGGCAACGGCCGGGTCGCCCGGCTCCTGACTTTGCTGGCGCTTTATCAACGCGGGATAGACGTCGGCAGATACATCAGCATAGAACGACTCGTTGAGGATACCAGAGAAGATTACTACCGCGTTCTTTTGGAAAGTTCCCGGAAATGGCATGAAGGCAGGCACAACATTATCCCCTGGTTTAATTATTTTCTCTCCATAATCCGGCGGGCATACATTGAATTTGAAGATAGAGCCGGAAAGGTTAAGTCCGCAAAAGGCGCAAAAACCGGTTTCGTACTGAACGCTATAAAATCTTTTGCGGGGAATTTTACATTGGCTGATTTGGAAAAGGCCTGCCCAGGCGTAAGCAGGGATATGATACGGCTCGTATTAAAAGACCTGAGCAGGAAGGGCGTAGTAAAATGCCTTGGCAAGGGTCCCGGAGCGCTTTGGTCAAAAAGAGGGTAATACCCTTAAATAAGGGTAATAATAAGGGTAATATCCAAAGGAATCCATAGTACACTTTGCCCTGGTCCAAAAATGTTCGCACAGCGTCGGAACAGCCACCCTTCTACTTCGCGCTGTCCCTAACGGGGCAGCGCTTCGTAGGAATCTATTCCTGCAAAGCCGCGACAAAACCGACGCGGCGAAGCAGAATGAATTGACGGCCTGCCCATCTGAAGCTTTGGCGAAAGAGGGTAATCCGACACTCACTCCAAGCGGGCCACATCGCACCATTCAGTTGAAAGTATATAATATCCCTGTATGGTCAATTTTCCGCGAATGAAAAAACTTGTACCCGGACTTTGCGCAATTTTGGGTTTTTGGTTTTCCGCAATATGTCTGGGGGTTGAAACTACACCCTCTAATCATATCCGACAAGCTCTTCCTAAAATTTTTAAATGCGGACTGATTTTCTTTCTATTTGCATGGTCTCTTCCAGGAAGACGGGCATTATGCGCAGACCCCACTCGTTTATCTGACCAGGCGGCAGAATTCAAAAGGGAGACAAACCGCCGAGACCGCGCATTAAGGAAGGAGTTTCTTTCAGACATTGCCACCCTATGTGTCATGGATCAAATGCGAGCGCGCCTGCAAGACATTGAAGTTGCCCAGATCGATGTTTGGAAACAACTTGACGCCTGTTTCACTGGCGCGCAGAAGCTTCATATTATTCCGGAAGCGGCGGCGGCATCCGGAATAGCGGCAGCCCGCGATAGATACTTTCTCAGGATGGTAACGTTATACGGAGAAATGGCGCCCAAAACTTATAACGAGTTGTTTTCTGATTTGGGCAGTAGCGCCAAACTGGGATATCCCTTTACTGTGCATCCGCCACAGCAGGAGCTAATCAGAAGTCTTACAGTAAAGATCGATAAGATACTCAATACCGTGAGAGCAGGTCAGTGGCAGTCTTATCCCATGCTGGCGTATGCTTGCAAGGAATCCGGCGAACAAGCCGCGGCGGATTCTTCGCACGCGGCGGATAGAACAGTATCTCAAGCATCCACGGATATCGAACAACTCCAGAATGATTATTGGGAAGTACGGTTGAGATATAAGCCCGAACGAGCTTTTGACCTGGGGATTCCCTCCCATGAAGTGCTCACAGACATTTCGTTCCCCGCCCTCCAACGCTATGAGGCAGAACTATCGCAATTAAACATCCGTCTGCAGGCACTGAAAATTCACCGGAAGTCACTACCGCATCGGGAGCGGATCTATTTTGATTTTCTGGAGAGTTTGATACACTCCGATCTTCGTCCCCGCCTCTTACATAGATCCTATCCTATAGTAGATTTGCGGGATTATATTTCGTACCCGTGGGGATATATAATGGCTCGAAAGGAGTTCTTATCCTTTAGCAAAGAAACCATCCAGGGCTGGGAGGAAATAGCTCGAATTCTGGAAAAGCTGCCTAATTACTATAAAGAAGCGGAGAGCCACCTTCGGGAAGGTTTGGCCGAAGGAAATATCCCGAACAAAATTTCGACGGAATACTACGGCTCCAAGGTAGCCCCAAAGGCGGCGGAATATTATGCAAAACTCCCAGCATTCGCCGCGATGTCGTTAGACAGGAACCATGCAATCGTAGAAAGACTGGAGCACGCTTCAACGCGGACAATCAGAGCTCTTGGCAGTTTTACTGATTTCCTCAATCGGGAGGTGCTTCCTGAAGCCAGTCAGGATTATGCTCTTGGTATGGAAGAACTGAATTGGAGATTAAAGAATCAGTTGTATGTTAATGAGGATGCGGACCAAATACTTCGGCGACTGGAAACCCGTTTAGCGGAACTGAGTGGCGATCTGGACAGACTGAAAATCGAACTCGCGCATGAGATGAAGGTCTCCGTAGCGGAGGTTCACAATAATATCAATACCACCCCCGTAGACGAGAGGGAAATGCTCAGGTATTACCATGATGCGATAATTCGAGCTGAAAACTTTATCCGACTTGAGAATCTATTTGACTTGCCATCTTCTTTCAAAGTGGAGGTCATGTCGGGTCCGTCTGGAATGCATGAGGACGCATGGGCTTTCTATCGGCCTGTGCCCATATTCCGCGACGATATTCGAGGAATATTTTATATTACAAAGTCCAGCGGCACCTCGCAAGATATGCCGCCCATCCCGGAAATTGCAGTGAATACTGTGCATGAGGCGCTGCCTGGACACGATCTTCAATTCAGACAGTTTCATGCCTTTCGAAACGAGATTCCCAGATACCTCTGGTTGGGCGAATCAGGTTTTAATATTGAGGGATGGGCTATGTATGTTACTGATCTTATGCGTCGTAAAGGCTTCTTCACCAAGGCGGAAGAATATTTTTGTATAAACCAACAAATATCGTTCATTGAGTATGCCATTTGGGAGATCAAGCTGCATGCCAGGAAGGTGACTTGGCACGATGTCGTTACTGATGGAATGACGCAAAGTGAGTCGCAAGGATATTTCCAGGATTCGGCGTTGTGGCCCCTCCGTATGCTTGATTTCACCCTGGGTCAGATGGAGATTGAAAGATTGAAAGAGGAATACAAAAAAGCCAAGGGTAAAGCCTATTCGGAGGCACAGTTCCACCGCGATTTCTTGAAGGAGGGACCTATGCCAACATCTCTTATAGGCAAACTACTTCTTGAAGATTAGGACATATTCTCTTGGCCAACCAGTCACCGCCGGCGGCAAGCAACTCCCGTATTTTTTCTTTCTTTGAGGTGCGCGTGCAAATCAATGATTGTCTTGAGAAACATAAAAACAGGCAGAATGTAATTCTGTCCCTTAAATATCTGCATTGCGAAGGCTCCGGCTATAATTGACACGTGCATCAGGACTATTCTGGAATACGGGAATGAACCGCTGTTAAAGCTCATTGTCATATAGTTTAGTATAATAAATTTCTGGAGGACTGATTATGAAAAAATTTTTCCTGTTTTTTGCGGCGTCGGCCATGTTCGGCGTTGTTTCTTCCTTCAGCCAGGAAGAAGCCAAGGTAGACGACATTGACCGGATTAAAAAAGAAGAAATCATAGAAACAGAGGCGAAACCGGCCCAGGAGAATCTTGATTATGTCCCGAAATACGGCGCCGAGATATCCGAAGCGATAAAGTATCTTTCATTTTTAAAGGACAAATCCGACAAAATTGACTCAAAAACAATGGAAGATATAATCAAACAGGTAGCTGATCTGACGCTGAAACTCAAAACCGCTCTCGGTCCGGAAATGCTCAAGGAAATTGAAGAAAAAGAGAAAAAACAAGCAGAAGCAATAAAAGAAATACGGGTTAAACAGACGCTAGCGTCAATCAGGTCGGCTCTTATGATATATTACGGCGACTTTGAAGGAAACTACCCGAAAAACTTTGAAGAACTCGTGCCCGCGTATCTCAAAGAAATCCCGGAAATTGAAGTTCCCGGACACGCGAAAACAAACAAAATCACGGTTATAGACCAGGCTGATTTTGACACTGAGCTTGAATCAGCGATAAAAGACACGGGCGGCTGGATTTATTTTTCAAATACTTCTTCCATCAACTGGGGAACTGTTTTGATAGACTGTTCCCATAAAGATACAAAAGGAACGGAATGGTATAAGTATTGAAGAAGGGTTAAGTGATAAGTGTTAACCCAAATTCCTCAGTTGGAATTCGGGAATTATGAGTTTTGAGTGTTGAATTTTGAATTATTCCTAAATTAAGAATTTATAATTTAAAATTTAGAATTACGAAAAACTCAGGTGCATTTTTTTATACGGCTATTTCTCAATGAAAGCCATAGGCAACTGAGTTTTTCGGGTTAAGTGTGGGAGGGAAAATGATAAAAGAAAAGGCTATTAGAAAAATCGTCAAAAAACTGGCGGATAAATATCCGACGGAAACCGGAAGAATAAAAACCTGCGTCAGACAAACGGCAAAACTCTGGAAGGGCAGGGACGGAAGTCCCCGGGATTTTGAAAACTTCTGCCTTGATAATTTTTTTACCGGAGAATCCCTTGAAATTCTGTTTGAGAGATTTGAGGAAAAAATTGAATGCATAAACGGACATTTTACGGCCATGATGCTGAAACTGAGGCTCCAGATGGACGAAGACACCGGCGAATCTCATCCCGTTGACCAGATGTTTGCTTCCTACGCTCCATTTGCCCACTTTCTTGAAGACATGTTTCAGACAAAATTAGCGTTCACGGCGCTTTTAAACTTCCCTGTTAAATACCTGGAAGAATGTCTTGAAAACGGCGTGAAGTTTTCAAGAAAAGAATGGGCTCAGGCGAGGCTCGCAAAGAAATTTATGTTCCGGATTCCTCCTGAAATCACGCGGAAAATCAATCAGGCATACGTCAAGGCGGAAAACTACATTGCCGACTATAACATCTATCTTGACAAAATCCTTGACTGCAATAAATCGCCGATGTTCAAGGCAGGAGGAAAACTCATATCCCACTGGGGGCTCAGAGACAGGATAAAATCGCTTTATTCAAATCCGCGGGAAAACCTTAAAAAGCAGCAAATCATATTTAAAATAATGGAGAGAATAACGGCGCAGGAAATACCTGCGAAATTCATTAACTCGGTTCAACATTCCTATGAACCTTTTTCAAACACGCTTGACGGAAAACGCGGCAAGCCGGACAGGGCAAGATACCGACATCTTCTGGATGTTTTCAGGGCGCACAGGCTTGAAGACAAATACTGCCCTTTAATTCCGAATTACATGGACAGGAAATTCAAAATCCAGAGGGAAATGCCTGAAAGAGAAGTTGAAAACATGCTTGAGGAACTGCTTGATGCGGAAACGGGAAAGGAAACAGCGGAATTAATCAGAAGAAGGCTTGACAGGAACCTTGAACCGTTTGACATCTGGTACGACGGGTTTAAAATCCGCTCAAAAATCTCTTCCGAAGAACTTGACAAAATCACTGCACGGAAATATCCGGACACAGCGGTTTTTGAAAAAGACATACCCCGCATTCTTGAAAAATTAGGCTTTTCAAAAGGCCTTGCGAAATTCATAGGGTCAAAAATAGAAACGGACCTTGCAAGAGGCTCAGGCCACGCGTGGGGGCCGGGCATGCGGGAGGAAAAAGCTCATCTCAGGACAAGGGTTACCAGAAACGGAATGAATTACCAGGGGTTAAACATTGCTATGCACGAACTGGGACACTGCGTGGAGCAGGTGATTTCAATGTGCAAAATAGACCACACGCTTCTTGAAGGAGTGCCGAATACCGCTTTTACCGAGAGCTTTGCTTTTATTTTTCAGGCCAGGGACATGGAAATACTGGGCATAACGGAACAGGGCGGCATTGACCGCAATCGGTGCCGCGAGCGCTGCGAGCGGCCGGCGACTGAAAACGAAGAAACAGCTGCCATGAAAACGCTGGACGCTTTCTGGTGCGCAAGGGAAATAGCAGGAGTTTCTCTTGTTGACATGAAAGTCTGGAGATGGATGTACAAGCGCCCGGACGCAAATGCGGAAACCCTGAAAAAAGCAGTTCTGGCAATAGCAAAACAAATATGGAACAGGCATTACGCCCCTCTTATCGGGGTAAAAGACACGCCGATTCTGGCCGTATATTCCCACATGATAGAACACGGACTTTATCTTCCGGATTACCCGCTGGGACACATAATAGCGTTCCAGATTGAGGAATATTTTAAAACCCGTAATTTAGGCGCTGAAATGCCGAGGATGTGCATGCTGGGAAGCATCACGCCTGACGAATGGATGAGACAGGCCATAAACCGGAATATTTCCCCTGAAGCCCTTATAAACGCTGCAAAAAAAGCCCTAAATTCCGTTACTGAGCTTCAGCCCGACCACGCAGACGCTTTCAGCCCTTGAAACCATGACTAAAAAAGTGTTGTTTCTGTGCATTTCCAATTCCTGCCGCTCCCAGATGGCTGAAGGCATCCTGAAAGCCCTGGCTCCCGAAAAGTTTGAAGTTTTCAGCGCAGGAGCAAAAGCGAGTTTCGTGCATCCCTTTGCCGTAAAAGTTCTCGGTGAAACGGGGATTGATATTTCAGGACAGAGAAGCAAGCCGGTTCTGAAATTCAAAGGAAGGGAATTTGACTACGTGATAACAGTCTGCGGGGATTCTGCAAAAGAATCCTGCCCCTCTTTCATGGGAAAAGCAGGAAACAGATTGCACTGGAATTTTGAAGACCCTGCCCAAGCGAAAGGAACGGATGAGGAAGTTTTAAAGGTTTTCAGAAAAGTACGGGACGAAATAAAAATAGAGATTGAAAAATTTATAAAGGAATTACTGAGGTAACATAATATTTATGAGTTTGTTTAAGAGAGAACTTGACTTTGCGCGTTTGCGGAACAACATGGTCAGGGAACAGCTTGTAAAAAGAAACATAAAAGACAAAAAAGTCCTGGATGCGATGCTTAAAGTTGAAAGGCATCTGTTCGTGTCTGAGAATCTGGTCCCGCAGGCCTATGAAGACCATCCCCTTCCCATAGGATTCGGCCAGACCATTTCCCAGCCTTACATTGTGGCTCTCATGACAGAACTTTTGGACATTCAGGGAGGGGGAATAATTCTTGAGATAGGAACAGGCAGCGGATACCAGACCGCTATTCTTGCCGAGATTGCCGGCCGGGTTTTTACAATGGATTCCTGCCCTGAACTTTCAAGAAACGCGGAAAAGCTTCTGGGAGAGCTGGGCTATTCAAACGTTAAATTCAAATCAGGCAACGGATACGAAGGATGGAAGGAATTCGCCCCGTACGGCGGGATAATGGCAGCCTGCGCTCCTGAAAAAATTCCCCAAACTCTGGTAGAACAGGTTAAAGAGGGGGGAAGAATCGTTATTCCTGTCGGGGCTTATTTCCAGACTTTGAAACTCATAATAAAAGAAAGCAACAACATAAAAGAAAAAGACGCTGCCTCAGTCAGTTTTGTGCCTATGACAAAATAGTCAAATGGAACTTGCAATTAAAATTCTGGTCAGAGCAATACTCTATCCTGCGATAGCGTATCTGATTGTCTCATTGATATTTTTTTATCTTTACGTAAAGCCTTCAAGATACGTGAGCCCCTATAACCCCGACGCATTCGGGCTTGAATACGAGGAGATTTCCTTTAAAACTTCGGACAATATTGAAATTTCAGCATGGTTTCTGCCTGCAAAAAAACCACCCTCAAATCCCCCTTTAACCGGCGGCAAATCCCCCTTACATCCCCCTTTTACAAAGGGGGAAAGAGGGGGATTTAAGAAAGCTGTAATCATATGCCACGGGTATCCCATGGACAAGGGCAATCTTCTTGAAACAGCCTCGTTTCTTGCAAAAGAATACAACGTGCTTCTTTTTGATTTCAGGGCAATGGGAAAAAGCAAAGGAGCAATCTCAACAGGCGGATGGAAGGAGACAAGGGATTTCCTCGCGGCAGTTGATTTTCTGAAAAAAAGAGGATTTAAAGACATCGGGGCGTTCGGATTTTCTCTCGGGGGAGCGGTTGTTTTAATGGCAAATTCCCCGGACATAAAAGCGATTGTAGTAGATTCTTCGTATGAAAATCTGAATTCCGTGCTGGATTCAATTTTCAGCGGCTTCGGGATTTTCGGAAAGCCCATCGTATGGCTTATGAAATTCTGGGGAAGACTGTTTTTCAATCTCAATACAGGCAGAGTCTCTCCGGCTGATTCCATAGCAGACATAAAAAAGCCGGTTCTTCTTATACACTGCGAAAAAGACTCGCAGATACCCGTCTCAGCCGCAAAAGCGCTTCATTCAAAAAAGCCGGGCTCTGAATTGTGGATAATACCCGAAGCAGACCACGGCCAGGGACACATGCTGACCGGCATGCAATACGAGAAAAAAGTTCTGGAGTTTTTCAGGAAAAATTTGTAAACTGAATTTCAGGAGGCAGTAAATATGAAAAAAATACTGATTTTTTCAATAGTTCTTTTGTTTGCGGGAATTCAGTGCCGCGCCGAGCAGTGGCAGGTGTTAGGCACAAGGCCCATGGGAATGGGCGGGGCTTTTGTGGCAATGGCAAAAGGGCCCATCGCCCAGTATTGGAACCCTGCGGGTCTTGCGCAGGCCGACAATGTGTCGGGATTTAATTTTCCTGTTCTGGCAAGCGTTGAATTCACGGGCAATATGCTTGAAAACGCAAGCGACTTGGGAGACTTAGCTTCAAAATATTCCGCTTAGATTAGGTCTGATGAAAAACCTTGCTGAAAGCGATTCAAAACTTGCATATACGGCCGGCATAGGGATAAACATGGTTCATCTGCACATAGACTTTGCAGGGGTGATGAGCAGCGGGTCCGTGGAAGTTGAAGGGACCGAATATCCTGAAAAAGGCATGGTTTCCGCAAGCCTGGGACTGTTGTTCTAACCAAAGTAGAGGTAATAGTTTAGTTTCTTTAAAATTAGTTGTTATTTGTAGGGGTCGCATTTATGCGACCCGATTATGCGGGTTTGATAAATCAAACCCCTACAAAATAAAATCGGTTTTTAGCGTGATTAAACTATTACAATAAGTTTATGCCCTCCTTAATAATCCACACTGAAAAACTCTCCAGAAGATTTGACGGTCTTATCGCAGTAAATGAAATCAGCCTTGACATTCCGAAAGGCGAGGTTTTCGGCCTGTTGGGCCCGAACGGCGCGGGCAAAACCACTTTCATCAGCATGCTCAGCACTCTTTTAAAACCGACCTCGGGAAGAGCGTGGGTGGCGGGCATTGAAGTCTCTAATGATTCCCTTCAGGTCAGGAAAAACATAGGAATAGTCTTTCAGGAGCCGAGCGTTGACGACCTTCTGACAGGCAGGGAAAATCTGGAGCTTCACGCAATGCTCTACGGGATGGCCAGAGACGAACGGAAAAAACGCATTTCTGAAATGCTGGAACTGGTGAGTTTGTCCGCCAGGGCGGATAGTTTCGTAAAAACCTATTCCGGCGGAATGAGAAGAAGGCTTGAAATAGCCCGCGGGCTTCTGCACCAGCCAAAAGTCCTTTTTCTTGACGAGCCGACTCTCGGCCTGGACCCAGCTGCCAGAAAAATAATCTGGAATTACGTCAAGAACCTCTCGGAAACCGGAGATATCACGATAATTCTGACCACTCATTATATGGAAGAAGCGGATTTTCTCTGCGACAGGATAGGAATAATTGATCATGGAAGAATAGTTCAGTTGGGAAGTCCGGAGGAACTCAAGAGAAAAGTAGGGGGAGACATAGTTATTCTTGAAGGAACTATAGAGATTGAAGCTCTTAAAGGCCTGAATTTCATAAAAAGCGTTCATGCCGGAAACGGCAAGGCTGAAATCACGGTTATGGACGCTGCAGACAATCTGCCGGTTCTTTTGAAACACGCGGGAGAAATAGACAGGGTTGAAATAAGGCCCGTGACTCTTGAGGACGTTTTTTTGAAATTTACCGGGCATGAGATAAAAAACGAAGAATCGCAAGACACTATTTTTGAAAGAATAGTATCGGTGAAAACAAATAAATGAACGGAATATACGCCATACTTTTGAGGGAAGTTAAAATTTTTTTCAGGGAAAAAGAAAGGATAATTTCAATTCTTGTCTCCCCGCTTTTATTTCTGTTTGTCATCGGAAGGAGCATCGGCACAGGGGCAAACCCCGTTAGAGATACACCTGTGGAAGTGGCAATTAAAAATGCTGAAAACATTCAAATTATAGAAGGTCAAACAAAAGACTCATTACAGAGCACGGTCGTGCAAGCACGACCTATCTCTAACGGGGCAAGCCCGGTTCAGGGTTATACTTACCAGCAGTTCATCTTTCCGGGGATTCTGGTTATGGTATGTCTTTTCACTTCAATAACCTACGGGCTTTACATAATCTGGGACAAAAGACTGGATTTTCTGAAAGAAGTGCTCGTGGCCCCGATTTCAAGAACAAGCCTGTTTATGGGAAAATCAATAGGCGGAATCACCGGAGCCATGATAGAAGTCGTGATTGTCCTTCTGATAGGGTATTTTTTCATTCTTCCGGTCCCTTTGTGGAAGTTTCTCCTGTGCGTTTTGTGGCTGATACCGGTTTCATACATGGTCGCCAACATCGGCCTTTCAATAGGCGCCAGGATGAAGAGCATGGAAGGATTCGGGCTTGTAATGAGTTTTCTCACCTGGCCCATGTTTTTTTTCAGCGGCGCGCTTTTTGAAATTTCAGGAACGAGCCCGGTCATTAAAACAATAAGTTTTTTTGACCCGATGACCTACGCGGTTGACATGGTCAGGAGGATTCTCCTGGGATACGGAAATTTTTCGGCATACACAAACATTACAGCGGTGGGATTTTTTGCCGTTCTTACCACTTTTATAGGAATCAAATTCTTCGGCGAACTCCAGCAGACGAAATAATCCTCAGTAAACTCCGGATTTGCTCTTTTTCTCTGTCGTCAAAGAATCCGCTGAAAAAAATCAGAAACGGATAAATCGTTAAAACGCCTGTACGGTAAAGAGACCACGCTCCGGCATTTAATTCCAGAAATAAAACCGGCGTTAAAAGGACAAAAGTTATAACTACAATTTTAAAAATCCTTTTAAATTCGTACGGTATGCTGTAAAGCTTTCTGCCTGCCAGATACGCTAATGAGGCCATCGTGACATAAGACAGCAATGTTGAAATAGCGGAGCCGTATATGTTAAGAACGGGTATAAGAATCAAATTGGAAATCACGCTTACGGCCGCGCCTGCAATGGAAATTACGAACAAAAACCCCGTCCTTTTTGAAATTATGACCGGGGCGAGGAAATTTATGTAAAAGCCGTTGAACAGATAAGCGACAAAAACCACGGGCGCAATCCCGATTCCGCTCCAGTATCCGGGATGAATCAAAGGGGTATTCCTGATTTCAAATTTTGCGATGTCTGAAATAAAAAACGACAGAGCAAGAACAATCCATACGAGAATAACGGCGAAATAACTGAAGACTCTCGCGAAAATCCGTTTTGCGTCAGTCCTGTCCGCCCTTTCAATGAAAAACGGCCTCCATGCCTGGTCAAACATCACCACCAGAAGCATGACGAATATCCCGAGCCTGTAATTCGCCTGGTAAATCCCCACCGAAGTCTTGTCGGCCAGAAACAAAAGCAGGGGTCTGTCTATCACCTGAATTGCCATTGAACTGAGGCCCGCCGGCAGCAGAGGCAGGGCGAAATGCAGAAGTTTTTTAAGAACGTCGGGATAAATTTTGAATTTTATGTCTGCAAAATAGTTTGAAAGCATTGCGGCGGAAACCGCGGAAGACGCCAGATTCGCCAGAAACACGCCCTCAATTCCTTTATCCATGTATTTTATGAACATTACGTTTAAAATCACGTTCAGGACGATGCCCATGATTTTGACGTTTGCGAAATAAAAAGCCTTATGTCTCATTCTTAAATCCGCAAACGGAATTACGGTCAGGGTATCCAGAAAGAGAATAGCGGCCGAATAAAGCATGAATTTTGAATATTCCCCGCCTATGCCCGAGATTTTAGCGAAAAAAACCGGATTCAGAGCTAACGCGCCTGAAAAAAGCGCAGAGCTCAAAATCAGGCAAACAAACGAAGAAGGAAAAGCTTTTTCCTTCTCCTCAAAATGCCGCATGTAAGCCTGGTCCATTCCATAGTGATAGATTATGTTGAGGAAAGCGATGTAGGAATAAACAGCTGCGATAATTCCGTATTCCCCGGGCGCCAGGTAATGGGTGTAAAAAGGCATGAGGATGAAATTCAAAAGCCTCGCGATAACCGTGGAAAGACCGTATATGAGAGATTCTTTTCCCAGAACCTGTATATCTTTGAACATATATAAATATATTATCAAAAAGATTGACCCTGTTAGAAACTGCCATTAATCCTGCCCGCCGCTACCCCATCAACCCCGCGGGTTGGAACTTCAACCCGCGGGGTTGGGGCGGTTACTCGGGGGTAACTATATATTTGACAAATATTTGATTTTTGTCATTGACAAAATGGTTCAGTTAATATATAAATATATTAATCTTAATCCCGTAAGCAACCGACTGTTATAATTGTAAATTCAGAATTTGCTGTTTTTTCATTTCTCTGGAACCGAAACTGCAAAAGGCATGGAACGACGCAAAAGTTTCCGGAAATTTCAAAAACGAGGAAGCAATCATCAACCAGGGAGACGCTCCGGACGGAATTTACATAGTCTGCAAGGGAAGGATAAAAGTTTTTTCCTCGGATGCCATGGGCCAGCAGATGATTTACAGGGTAAAACACCCCGGAGAACTGTTCGGGCACGTGGGTTTTTTCTCATGCCAGAGCCACATATGCCACGCCCAGTCCATGGGGGATACCGTCGTATCTTTTGTGCCCGGCGTCAATGTTCTTAATTTTTTAAAGGAGTATCCAAGCCTTAATCTTTTGATGCTCAAAACAGTAAGCCTTGAAATACAGAATCTTTACAGGAAACTGAAAGACGCCCTGCATAAGCCCGCAAAAGTGCGGCTCGCGGACACTCTGATAAAATCAGTATCCTTCAGGTCAAAAGATTCTCCGACCCCCACCATTTACGGCCTGAAAAGAACCGAGCTTGCGGACATCACGGGGCTTGCGCTTGAAACAGTGGTCAGGACCCTGGCTTCTTTTGAAAAAAAGAAGATAATCATGAGAGAGGCAAAAGCGATAAAAATCCTGGATATCAACGCCCTCAAAAAAATAGCAAGACATTAACCCGAAAAACTCAGTTGTCTATGATTTTTATTGATAAATAGGCGCATAAAAAAATTCGCCTGAGTTTTTCGGAGTTATAAATATTCCCAAATTCCAACTGAAGAATTTGGGTTAATTCGTTCCGAACATCCTGTCGCCCGCGTCTCCGAGTCCCGGAACTATGTAGCCTTTCTCGTTAAGCCTGTCGTCCACCGCTCCCACATAAATCGGCACGCCGGGATGGGCTTTTCTGAGTCGTTCAATACCGTTCCTTGCCGCTATCAACGCTATAAAACGGATTTCTCCGGCTCCATGCGCTTTTAATATGTTGACCGATTCAATCACCGAGCCTCCGGTGGCAAGCATCGGGTCCGCGAGAATTACGAGGCTTTCCTTTATGTCTCTGGGAAGTTTTGAATAATACCTGACCGGCTCCAGCGTCTCTTCGTTTCTGTAAATACCTATGTGCGCCAGTTTCGCCTCGGGATAAAGTTTTGAAAGGCCTTCAAGCATTCCGAGCCCCGCTCTTAATATTGCGACAAAAATCACTTCCTGGTTTATCTTGGAAGAATTTGAAAACCCCAGCGGAGTCGGAACTTTTGCTTTGCGCGTCTTTGCGTCTTTAAGGGCTTCATATCCGAGAAACATTGAGATTTCCGCGGTCAGTCTCCTGAAATCTAATATGGAAGTGTTTTTATCTCTGAGCTTTGCGATTTTATCCAGAATGAAAGGATGTCTGGAAACGAAAACATTGTTCATTTCTCTCTCCGTTTTCAGCTAATAATTTCTTTTACCAGTTCCGTTTTTTTGACAGAGGAGGGGCTTATTTCAAAAGAACCCAGGAATTTCTTTTTCGCTTCCATCAGTTTCGCGGCTTCGGATGAATAGAGCCTTGCCACGACAGTGTCGGGACTTACCGCGTCTCCTGTTTTCTTCTCAAGCGCTATTCCGGCTCCATGGTCTATTTCATCTTCAGCCTTGAACCTTCCCGCCCCTAACATTACTGCAGCTATGCCTGCTGTTTTTGCGTCAATCCTTTTAACGTACCCGTTTCTGCCGGCCCTGATTTCAGTTACAAGCCTTGATTTTTTCAGAAATCTTTCCGGATAATCAACGACTCTTTCGTCGCCGGACTGCCACCTGACCATTTGTTTCATTTTCTTAAGGGCAGAGCCGTCTTTGACCGCTCTCCATGCCTTTTCAAATCCCTCGTCCGGAGTTCTTGCTTTCCTGCCTAAATAAACCATCCAGCCGGAAAGGGTCAAAAGTATTTTCATAAAATCATCAGGTCCTTTCCAGCCGTTCAGAATTTTTACGCTCTGCTCCATTTCAAGGCTGTTGCCTATGGCCATGCCAAGGGGCTCCTCCATGTTCGTCAAAACCGCTACGCACTTCATTCCGAGCATGCCGGCGGTTTTTATCAAGGCGACCGCAAGCTCTCTGGATTGCCTGAAATCCTTTAAAAAAGCTCCTGAACCGTATTTTACGTCCATGACAAGACCGTCCAGACTCTCGGCGTATTTTTTGGACAAAATGCTTGAAACAATCAGCGGAAGAGATTCAACCGTGCCGGTGGCGTCCCTGAGAGCGTAAAGTTTCCTGTCGCTCGGCGCCAGCTCCCGGGTCTGGCCGAACATGCACACTCCGGTTTCTTTGAGCTGTCTGATTATGTGCGAAGGGGAAAGCCCGACTTTAAATCCCCTGACGGATTCAAGTTTATCCAGGGTTCCGCCCGTATGTCCGAGCCCCCTTCCGGACATCATCGGCACCGCTACCCCGCACGCGGCTGCAACCGGCGCAAGGGCAAGAGAAATGCCGTCGCCTACTCCGCCGGTTGAATGTTTGTCTATTTTGAAAGCGTTAACGGATTTTAAATTCAGCCTTGCGCCGGACATAGCCATGGCTCTTGTAAACCCGGCTGTCTCGGCGGGTTTCATGCCTTTGAAATAAACGGCCATGAGCCACGCGGAGAGCTGGTAATCGGCTATGTTGCCTTCAGCCGCTCCTTTTGCTATGAACTCAAGTTCTCTGAAATTGTGCTCAAAGCCCGAACGTTTTTTTAAAATCAGTTCAAGAATCCTCACTTTAGCAGTTCCTCAATCAGTTTTTTGATGTTTTTGGACATGTTCTCGCCTAATTCAAGAACCTCGGCGTGGGAAAGAGCCTTCTTGGAAATCCCGCTCGCAAAATTGGAAATCCAGCAGATTCCCAGAATCTTCATTTTTAACTGCCTTGCGGCTATGACTTCCGGAACCATTGACATTCCGACCACGTCGCCGCCCAGCATCTTATAGGCTTTCACCTCGGCCGGGGTCTCGTAAGAAGGCCCTGAAACAGCGACATAAACTCCTTCTACGGAAGGCAAATTTAGCTTCCTGCATATTTTCAGGGCATTGTTTCTCAATTCATGGTCGTAAGGCTCGTTCATGTCGGGGAACATTTCTCCGAACGCATCGTCGTAATTGCCTATCAGCGGATTTGAACCCATCAGATTTATATGGTCTTTTAAAATCACTATATGGCCCGGTTCAATCTCGTTTTTCAACGAGCCGACAGCCGACGTAAGCACAAGGGTTCCGGCTCCGAGACGCTGCAGCACTCTTATCGGAAAAGCGATGAAATTCATGGGCCGGCCTTCATAATAATGAAATCTGCCTCTCATTATCGCCAGTTTTTTACCGCCGAATTTTCCGAATACGAATTCTCCCTTATGCCCTTTTACCGTAGTGCGCGGCAAACCGGGAACTTCCTTATACTCAATCGTTACGGCATCCTCAAGACCGGGCATTGAATTGGCAAGCCCGCTGCCGGTTATCAGGGCGACATCCGGCTTCAGATTTCCGGTTTTCTTAGCGAACCATTCTGCGGCGGCGTTTACGGAATCCACAAAATCTTTGCTCATACGCTCTCCTACATGAAATATCTGTCCGAACTGAACGCGTTCCTGACAAGCTCCGGCTCTTCCCCCGGCACGATGCCTACGACGTCAAATCTTATGCTTTCCGGCTTGACGTTTTTTGCTTTAATGTAAGCGATGGCGGCCTTAACTATTCTTTTTTTCTGGGCTTCGGCTACGGCGCAAAACGGGCCGCCGAAATCAGGATTGGACCTGGCTTTTACTTCAACGAAAACCAGAGCCTCTCCTTCATAAGCCACTATATCCACTTCTCCCAGCCGGCATCTGTATGAATGTTCCACGATTTTAAAGCCCTGGCGGCGCAGGAACTGAGCCGCGACTTCTTCGTATTCTCTTCCTATCTGCCGCATGCCGTCCTTTCTTTCACAGGGGCAAAAGTTTTCCTGTGAACGGGGCTTGGTCCTTTTTCCTTTAAAAAATTCAAATGCTCTCTGGTGCCGTATCCTTTGTGTTTTGAAAAGCCGTACCCTGGATGCCTGATATCCAGTATGTCCATCCACCTGTCTCTTATGACTTTGGCAAATATGCCCGCGCACGCCACTGACATGGATTTGGCGTCTCCGGAAACCACGGGCATCTGCCTGAAACTGAAATTCCTTATTTTATGCGGGCCGTCCACCAGAACAAGAATTTCCGGCAGTTCGCATAGCTCACTGCACCTGGAGCCGCAGAGCGGCTGTTCCGGCAGATTAATTTGTTCCGGTTCCAAATGTTTTACAAGCCTGGCAACGGCACAGGACATGGCTTTAAAAGTGGCGTTAAGAATGTTTTCCGAGTCAATCTGGGCAGCTGATGCAAAGCCGAATCCGAATCTGACTCCCTCTGATATCAGCTTTCTGAAAACCAGAAGTCTTTTTGACGCGGATAAAGTCTTGCTGTCCCGCACGCATGAAAGATTCGGACGGGCTCCGGCCGGAATCCAGGCCGCGGCAGCGACGACAGGACCGGCCAGGGGACCTCTGCCCGCCTCGTCGACCCCTATCAGAATTTCACAGCCGTGTTTTTTGATTATTGAAAAATCAAACTCCGCAAGCGGGAGGAGCGCGGTGGATTTTTCGGAAACACTCAAGCGGCGTCTGGAGCGTAAAGAAGGGAAAACCGGCGTCTCAGACAATTCTGGCATGTGTACTCTCTAAAAAGATTCAGAAATTCTGTTTTGCGGCCTGCTCCGGATTCGCCTGCGCTGACGCCGGGATCTGCGCGGAAGCCGCCGCCATTTCATTGCTTGAATCAGGCGCATTCTGAACCTGGCCGGCGGAGGTTCCTGTTCCGGAGACCTTATCATCAGCCGTCTTTTTTTCTTCCTGAAGCCTCGCTGATTTCCCCGAAAGATTTCTCAGATAATAAAGTTTTGAGCGTCTTACCTTGCCTTTTTTAACGACTTCAACCGTCTCTATTTTGGGGGAATGAAGCTGGAATATCCTTTCAACCCCGACGCCGTAAGACACTTTCCGGACCGTAAAGGTCTCGCTTATGCCTCTGCCCCTTCTGGAGATGACGACTCCGTCAAAAACCTGGATTCTTTCGCTGTCGCCTTCAGAAACTTTGGTGTGAACTCTTACGGTATCTCCGGATTTAAAATCAAACTTCTCTATTTTTAATCCCAGATGCTTTTCAATGTTCATAATTCTACCTCTCAGATTAATCGTTATTTTTTCAGCAAATCGGGCCTTTTTTTACGCGTTACTTTCAAAGATTCTTTCCGCCGCCATTCGGCGATTGACTCGTGATTCCCGCTTAAAAGAACCTCCGGAACCTTCAATTTTCTCCATATTCTCGGCCTCGTGTACTGGGGAGACTCAAGAAATCCGTGCACGAAGCTCTCTATGGAAACCGCTTCTTTCTTTTTTAAAACGCCGGGCAGAAGCCGGGTGACTGCGTCTATTACCGCAACAGCCGCAGGCTCCCCGCCGGTAAGCACATAATCGCCTATTGAAAGCTTAATATCAACGAATTTTGAAATCCTTTCGTCTATCCCTTCATAACGGCCGCATATCAGAATCAGATGCTTTTTCCCGGAAAAGCGCACGGCCGTCTCGTGGCTGAATTTCATCCCGGCAGGCGAGAGCAGAACCGTGCAGGCGTTTTTGGTTTTAACTTTTTCCAGCGCCCGGTAAACCGGCTCGGCCATCATAATCATGCCGGCTCCGCCGCCGTAAGGACGGTCGTCAACGGTTTTATGACGGTCTTCGGTAAAATCTCTCGGATTGACGAAATTTAATTTAAGAAAGCCGTCTTTCCTTGCCCTGCCTACTATGCTCTCGGACAAAGGAGCTTCCACCATGCGCGGAAACAGGGTAATTACGTCAATTCTCATACCCGGTTTATACGATGTCAAGAAACACTTTTTTGCCTTTTTTCGCAGCTGCGGCATGGAGAAGGGATCTTATTGATTTTACAATGCGGCCTTCCCTGCCTATTATCCTGCCTTTATCTAAAGGGGAAAGAGTCAGTTTAAGCCTGACTGCGCCGCCTTCCTCAACGCAATCCAGAAACACTTTATCCGGCTCATGCACGAGCGATTTCGCAATGTACGTCAAAAGTTCTTTCATATATCAGATACCAGCAAGAAAGCTCGTAAGTTTGTAAGCGCCCAAGTTAGCGCTTTCATGCTTACGCTCTTACGCGCTTCTGCGCTTATTTTAATTTTTTCAAAAGAGAAGAGACCGTTTCCGACGGGACCGCGCCTTTCTTCAACCATGACTCAAGCCTGCTCATGTCAATGTTCGCCTTGTGAGCGGCTTTATCGACTTTGGGATTATAATGACCCAAAACCTCCAGCGGTTTTCCGCCGGAGCCCGCTCTTTTGTCTATTGCCACGACTCTGAAATGAGGCTGAGTCCTTTTCCCGAATCTCTGAAGTCTGACCACAACCGCCATAAAAAAACCTCCATAATAGCAGAGGATAGAGGTTAGAGGCGAGAGGTTAGCAATCTCGTCTCTATTCTCTGCTTTTGTTATATTATATGAAATTTTTAGGCAAGAACGGAGTAGTTACGGAAGAAGTTTCTTGATGTGGTCAAAAAGCCGCTCCCAGTCATACGGTTTGTTGATGTAGACTTCCGCGCCGGCTCTGAAAGAATCTTCCATGTCGCCTACCAGTTTTTTTCCGGTAAGCATGATGACGGGAATTTTCTGCGTCTTTTTACCGGATTTTATCAACCCGCAAAGCGTGTTGCCGTCCATTATCGGAAGACCTATGTCAAGAATTATCAAATCGGGTTTTTCCGAATTTACTTTTTTCCAGCCTTCCTGGCCGTCAAAAGCCGTGACTGTCTGGTATCCCGCATTCTGCAGTCTTATGGAAAGAACTTCTGCAATCAGTCCCTCGTCTTCTATAATCAGGATTTTCTTTGACATGCGTTCTGTCGCACCCTTCCAACCAAAGTGGTTAGTGCTTAGTGGATAGTGATTAGTCTTTTACTAACCACTCGCCACTATTCACTTCTTTATTGCTCGCTCGCTCTTGAACCTCCGAAGCGGTAATTCTTAAGATATTTTATCAATTTAACGGGATTTTTAGATGAAAACAGCGCATTCCCGACCACCAGGGAATCCGCTCCTTTTTTCAGTACGGCTGTTCCCGTCTCGGCGTTTATGCCGCCGTCGACCTGCAGCCATATTTTTAATCCGGTCTTGTCTATGATTTTCCGGCCGCGGTCTATTTTAGCAAGCGTTCCGGAAACAAATTCCTGGCCGCCGAAGCCCGGTTCAACGGTCATTACCAGAAGGAGATCCATGAAAGGCAGAAATTCCCGGATCCCGTTAATTTCCGTTTTCGGCTTCAGGGCAATGCCTGATTTCATGTTAAAAGAGCGTATTTTTTTAAGACATTCTTTTATACCGCATTTTGATTCCAGATGCACCGTTATGAGATCGGCTCCGGCCTGAAAAAAGCTTTTTATAAATCTGTCCGGCCTCTCAACCATAAGATGGACGTCCACCGGAAGGGAAAAGGCTTTTTTTATGCACTTCACGATATGCGGCCCGAAACTGATATTCGGCACGAAATGCCCGTCCATCACGTCAACCTGAATCCAGTCCGCGTGTTTTTCAAATCCCGCGAACTGGGATTTAAGACATGAAAAATCGGCTGAGAGCACGGAAGGCACTACCGAGATTTTTCCATCCGGCTCCGGAAACCTGTTATGTTTAATCATTAGTTTTCTTTCTTTAATGGCAGAGCAAGCTCTGCCGCTACATGCTTTGCTGTTACTGGTTACCGTTTACTGCTGTTATTTCACCGGCCTTTCTTCCACAAGGATGCCGTTCACGAATATCCTGATTTTCTCAGCGCTGCCGTAGGGTATGGTGAAATCTATCTTGGAGCCGGAATCCCTGATTCCGTTAAAAATTTCCTTCTGGCCGGACTGGAAAACGGCCACAATCCTGATGTTTTTCTGGGAGCCGCTCTGGGAAACTTCGTAATGCACGCGATAATCTCCTTCGGTTGAAGAGCCTGATTCCTCCCTGGCGCTCACCGTGACGGTTATCATAGTATCGGCTGAAATCACGGAATCAGGGGGAGGGGTCTGTTCAATGACCGTGCCGTATGAAAACATGGAAGACTCGTCTTCCTTTTCCTCCGCCTTGAATCCGGATTCGGACGACCAGCGCCTGACTTCATCCGCTTTTTTCTGCCTGAAATCAGGCATGAGAATTATTCCTTCGGGAGGCTTCCCGGCTGAAACCACTACCTGCACAAGAGTATTTTTTGCAACGCTGGTCTCGGGTTTGGGGTCCTGAAAGAGAACAGCGCCCTTCCCGGCTTTAAGAGAATAAGATTCGCTGACTTCTCCTAAAAGAAGCTGTCTCTGCCTGATCATCAGTTCCGCGTTTCTCAAAGGAAGCCCGACCAGGTTCGGCACGAACACGGATTCTCCGCCCTGGCTGAAAACTATTTTGACGATTTTGCCTTCCCTTACGGTAATGCCCGCTTCGGGATTCTGCCTTAAAACAGTGCCTATCGGGACGGAATCGTTGAATTCAAATCCTTCTATTTTCCCCGCGAGATCATTCTCGGACAAAAGCTGGAGAGCGGTCATCACGGACCTGCCGAGAACGTCCGGCACAAGGACTTCTTTCCTCTGATGGATTACCGACTCCATGGTCCATGAAAATGAAAAATAGGTGAGAAAAAACAAAACGAGAGCGGAAATCCCGGTTTTTACGAAGAAAATTAGGTTTGAATAATCAAATAAAGCGTATTTGTATTGGGAAACCGCATTTTTAAATTTAATAGGATCTTTTAATGTCATAACACGCCCAGAACATCGCCTTTTTTAAGCCTGAAGCCGTTTATAAAATCCACAGATGTCATGGCCTTTCCGGCCTCAGGCTGAAGCCGTTCAAGTAAAACATATCCCTCTCCACATTTTATAAAAATGCCTTTTCCCTCTACAACAGCCGATATTGAACCCGGGGCGAAATTTCCGGAACAGCCGGAAAACCCGCAAACTGTCCCCGGCATTGAGGATTTTATGACCTGCACCGAAATTTTTCTGCCGTTCGCGACGCAGATAAATCTGGCTCTGGGCCCGCATTTAAGCGCCCTGATTTTATTGTGAACGTTTACGGCTTTGTCTTTGAAATCAATCAGAGCGTCGCCGGCTGTCAACATCGGAGCGCAGGACGGCTCCCCTGTCTGGGGGATTCTCGGCAAAGAACCCTTTTCTATCTCTTTTATGCAGCCGGAAAGCATCTCCACTCCGGCATCCGCAAGCTTGCCGAAAAGGGAAAAAGCGTCGTCTTCCCCGGATATTTCCATCTGTTTCTGCGAGAAAACAGGCCCGGTATCCATGCCTTCGTCAATCCAGAAAATCGTAACGCCCGTGGTCTTTTCTCCATGTATCAAAGCCCACTGGACAGGAGCCGCCCCCCTGTATTTCGGAAGAAGGGAAAAATGCACGTTCAAAAAACCGGTTTTAGGGATTTCAAGCTCTTCCTTTTTTAAAAGCCGGCCGTATGCCACGGCAACGCACAAATCCGGCTCAATAGAGCGCAGTACCCCGGAAAGCTCTGTCCGGGTTTTCGGCTGGAAAACCTTTAATTTCAACTGCTCGGCGCGGGTTTTAACCGGCGGACAGCCGATGCATAAGCCCCTCCCCTGAGGCTTGTCAGGCTGTGAAACGACTCCGACCACCTCTAACCCGTCTTTTACAAGCCTCTCCAGAAAAGCGCAGGAAATTTCAGGAGTCCCCAAAAAAACTATTTTCATATAACATCAGTGATTAGTGGTTAGTGATTAGTGGTTAGTGATTAGTGGTTAGTTTTTTACTATTCACTCACCACTATTTACTCGCCACTATCCACTATTCACTATCCTCTTTCCCTTATCACCTTATAACCTTGTAACCTTATCACCTGTTATTTTTGCTTTCATCAATCTTCGCCCACTGTTTTTTCAGTTTGAATAAGACCGGCTTCAGTTTTATTCTTGAAATTAACGGCAGTTTTTCAACAAAAAGAATCCCGTCAAGATGGTCTATTTCGTGCTGAACCGCTCTTGCAAGAAGCCCGTCTGCGGCGATTTCAACCGGAATGCCTTTTTCGTTCAGGGCTTTTGCCTTCAGTTTATTGAATCTTTTTATTCTCGCAAAAAGACCGGGAAAAGAAAGACAGCCTTCCTGTTCAATAACGACCTCGGATTTTTCAACCATCTCCGGATTTATAAGCACGAATTTTGTTTCTTCGTCGTTCTTATTTTTGATTTTTATAATTGCCATTCTCAAATCCATGCCTATCTGGTTGGCTGCCAGGCCCACGCCGTTGACCGCGTCAAGCGTGTCAAACATGTTTTTTATTATATCAGGCAGATGGATTTTAATTTTTTTAAAATCAACAGGCTTTGTCTTTTTTTTAAGTATCTTTTCCCCGTATTTGCAAATTCTTTTGATTGCCATCTCAACCGTTCCCTTATCACCTTATAATCTTATCACCTTTTTATGTCAGTTCACACGTCATCTGCCTTCCTTCCCAGACCACTTTCGCCACAACCGGCTTTGAAAAATCCTTTCCGCCTGTTTTAAGCATTCCCCATGCCATTGCAAGACGCTCAAGCTGTATCTCCGCTCCCATGGTTCCTGAAACGCCCAGAACTATTTCATCAACGTTTGCGGTCTGGGCGACTTGGGCTATGGAGTGAAACGGGTCGTTTGAAAAAACAAGCAGGGGTTTTACGGTCTTGCCGTATTTCTCGGCCATAAGAACGACTGCCGTAAACAAATCTCTGTCCTCCATGGTAATCTCGCCTTTTTCCCTGTCAAGCTGAATGCCTCTGGCTATTTTGGCGCAAAGCACGAGAATGTCCGTGGTAGCGTCGTCAGCTGTTTCAAGAACCTGCTTTAAATGCACGAGATTGTTCGGGTTCCTGACCGGAACGAGTATCTTATTCGGTTTTGCAAGCTCAGGCACCAGAGTATTAATGTCGGATTCCTCCCTGAGATTCAACTTCTCGTCCGGTTTCTCTGCCTCAGCGTAAATACGCGCCTTTTTTTCATTCAGCTTCTCCGAAATCTGGAAAACAATGAAAAACGCGGTTGTAAAAACTATTCCTGAAATCGTGGCTGTTTTCTTTGTTATCAGGTTCATAAGAGCGGTCATAAGCAGAACAGCAAAGACAAAAACAAGACCCGCCGGGAAATGGATTCTCTTTATCTTTATGTTAAAAGGAAACAGCCATTCCCTTTCAGATTCTCCGTTCTTAAATCTTAACACTATCAGGGACGCTGTATTAAATACAAGACTCCACAGGACTCCGAAAGCATAAGCCTCGCCCAGAAGATATATATCGCCGCCTGACAAAATTATTATGGCAGTCTGCATAATCGCGATTATGTTTATCATTCTGTAGGTGGTTCCGTATTTTGAATGAAGTCTTCTGAAAGAATCATGCAGAACGCCGTCCTCGGCTACCCTGTTCAAAATCCCGTTCGCTCCGACAAACGAGGTATTTACGGCTCCCACAAGCATAAGTCCGCCTGAAACCACCACAAAAGTCTGAAGAATCAGTTTCGCCCAGTAAGGCCCGTGAAGCTCAAGAGCCAGTCCGCTTAAAAGATTATCAGCGTACCTGTCTGCTATTAAATCAGAAGGGATTATCAGAGCAGACAGGAAGGTCAAAACCCCTGTAAACATCAGGCTGAAAAGAAAAATTATAACAACCGCTTTTTTCAGATTTTTAATCTTGGGGTCTTCTATTTCCCTGTAAACCTGAGCCAGGGTTTCAAGCCCGCTCAAAGCCAGAATGGAATGGCCGAAAGCCATAAAAATGCCGAAAAGCCCTATTGTCTCAAGCCATGGAACATGCTTTGCCCATCCGAGAGCGTGTCCGGTAAAATGCAAATCAAACGGGGGGAGTTTGGCTCCTCTTATATATATGGTCAACAATGACCATACAAGAAGAACTGCGGCAATTACTGACACGAAACCGATTATTTTTGAATTGTTCCCGCTGGATTCTTCAACCCCCTTGATGTTTTCCTTCCAGAAATAAGCCACTACTGAAACGCCGAATATGACTGCAAAAAATTTGTTGGAAATCTGCCAGTCCGCGCCGATAAGAGGAAGCACATTATGCAAAAGAGCTGAAATATATAATCCCGCGCTTACAGCGCTTATCGGACCTGTAAGCATGTAATCAAATACCAGGGCGGAAACAGAAAATTTTGCCATTACTTTGCCCATGGCATGTTTTACTACGACATAGACCCCGCCTCTTACGAACATTGAGCAGGATTCAATATATACCATGAGCATGATTCCGGCAAAAAGCATTACTGCCATTATGTACCACGGGAAAGCGGGCCCGAACGCTTTCATGGCTATGCCGCCCGCGTAATAGGCGCTTGAGCCGAAATCGCATAACACCACTGAAGCGGCTCTCCAGAAAGAAATGAAGGTGAGCATGGCCGTGCTCAGCACCAATACCTGCTTGAATTTTTGAACTTGCGGATTGGGATTCATAGGAATTGAAAATACTATTATTTAGTGATTATATATTTTATATGGCTGGGGATTCCAAATTCCTGATTGTTTCCATTACTTCCTGCGGAGTTTTAAAGGAAAACAGTTTTTCAATAAAAGAAGTCTGAAAAATTCCGGAGAGCCTGGCAAGCAGATTGAGGTGTTTCTGGAAAAAATGGGGCTTATTGGGAGAAAGAAGAAGGAACATTGATTTTACGGTCTTTCCGGATTTCTCGTCATAAAAGCCCCCGGGCAGAAGCGCAAGCGCAGCGAAAAACCGGCTGATTTCCTTGAATTTGGCGTGCGGAATGTAAAAACCGCTTTCCAGCACGTTGTTGAGCTTGTCAACCTCAACGAGCCTCTCGTACAGGGTTTTATAGTCTATTATTTCTTTGACCAGTTCATGTATTTTGCCGGAAAGGAATCTGAGGGAGTCTTCCTTGGTTAATTTCCCGTTGAGGAAAAATATAAATTCAGGCCGCAAAACCTGGCTTATGGCAATATCGTCGGAGCGTTTGGCCATAACAATATAGAACAGTATTATGCTATCATTAAGATAAAACAGCAGTCAACTAAAAGCAGTGGCAAGTGGCTAACTACAGTGGCGAGTGGTTAGTGGTAAGTAAAAAACTAATCACTAACCACTATTCACTGCTGTTATTGGAGCGTTATGTCCCTCGCAATCACATTCATAACCGGATTTCTGGCAGGAGCCGTTTTAACTTTTATAATCAGTTTTTTCAAAGAAAAACAAAAGGAAAAAGAGCACGAAAAAACGCTGGAATATCTGAAAAATTCCTTTGCCTCAATTTCCCTTGAAACCCTGTCAAAAACAAGCAATGAATTCCTGAAATTATCCGAACAGGTCCTGGCAAACCGGACAATGGAAGGCGCCAAAGAGCTGGAGAACAAAAAAAACCTGATAGATAAAAATCTGGACGCCGTCTCCTCGGAACTGAAAAAGGTGGAAGACCTGATGAAATCCCTTGAAAAAGACCGTGAAAACAAATTCAGCGAACTTTCAACGCAGATAAAGAACTTGAACGACGCCAATCTCCGCCTGCATGAGACCGCCGGAAAACTGAACCAGGCACTGTCAGGCTCAAAGGCAAGAGGCTCATGGGGCGAGAGGATGGCCGAAGACATTCTAAAATTTGCGGGTTTGATTGAAGGCATAAACTACGTCAAGCAGAAACGCTCCGAAAACCAGAAAATGCCTGATTTTACCTTTTTCCTCCCGAAAGATATGAAATTAAACATGGATGTTAAATTTCCCCTGGACAATTATCTCAAATATCTTGAAGCCGAGAACGAATTAGAGAAAAAAGACCACAGGGAGAAGTTCCTGCATGATGTCAGGAAAACCATCAGCCTCGTAACTTCCAAAGAATATCACAGGGAGGAAAACAGCCTGGACTACATCATAGTTTTCATACCCAACGAACAGGTCTTTCATTTCATAAATGAAAACGACCGCGGCATAATAGACGAGGCATTAGGCAAAAAAGCCGTACTGGTTTCGCCGGTTACGCTTTACGCGGTGCTTGCGGTAATAAGACAGGCCATGGATAATTTCAACTTTGAACAGAACATAAAACAAATTCTGACGTCCGTATCAAAATTTTCCGAAGAGTGGGGAAAATTTATAAAGACAATGGACGATATGGGCGAAAAGATTTCAGCTGCTCAGGAAAAATACACTGAGCTTGTAAGCGCCAGAAGAAATAAGCTTGAAAAAACCGTAAATTACATAGAGAATTTAAGACAGGAACACGGCGTTGAGAACGCGGAAAAAAATATTACTTATGAAAGAAGCGGAAATTCTGAAAAAAGCGGCTCTGAAAGGCGGTGAAATCCTGCTTAAATATTTCGGAAAAGTGGGTTATTCCCTCAAGGGAAAAGCGAACCTCCTGACCAAAGCGGACCTGGAATCCCAGAGACAAGTCATAAAAATCATAAAAAAACATTTTCCTCTTGATTCTTTTCTCGCGGAAGAAGACAGGGAAAACATCGGAGAAATCCCCCTCAATCCCCCTTTTACAAAGGGGGACGGGAAGGGGGATTTAACAAGCATCGCGACAGAGCGGCTTTGGATAATAGACCCTCTTGACGGCACGACCAATTACGCCCACGGCTTTCCCATGGCAAGCGTGTCAATAGGTTTCATGTCAGACGGGAAAATGATTGCCGGAGGCATATTTGACCCTTTCAGAAAGGAATTGTTCCGGGCAGTTAAAAACAAAGGCGCTTTTTTGAACAGCAGGAAAATAAAAGTCTCAAAAACAAGCCGTCTATCCGAAGCCCTGCTCGTCACCGGGTTCCCGTACGACAGGGGGAACAAGTCAAAATTTTACTGCTCGTTTTATTCCAGATTCATGGAGATGTGCCACGACATCAGAAGAACCGGAGCCGCTTCAATAGATATGGCTTACACGGCCTGCGGAAGGTTTGACGGGTACTGGGAATTCGGATTAAAACCGTGGGACGTGTCCGCAGGCAAAATCATACTGGAAGAAGCCGGAGGGAAAATGACCGACTTCAGCGGCAAGGCCCATGAAAATGTCCGGGATTACGGAAAAGAAACCCTTGTCACAAACAACAGGATACACGCTGAAATGCTGGCAGTCCTGAGGAAGTGAATCACTCAGAGAGCATTCTTTTTACTAGGATTTTTACCGCCTGTTTCAAATCGTACGCTGTCTTTGCGGTTTCAGATTCGGAGGCAATAATCTCGCCGGTTCCGACTTCCACGATTTTCACGGATAACTGAAATTTGTTGTCAATTTTTGACAGAGTTCCGAAAACCATTTCATCCGCAAGCACGAATGTTCCGAGCCCCACAGCGTATTCAACGCCGTAAGATTTGGATTCTGCCCGGTTTTTTTCCGCAAGAATCATTTCCATGCTCGTTCTTTCCAGAACTTTATACGCCCCGGATTTTATCAGCTCGGATTCAATGAAATTTTCAGCCATTATTGCTTCTGCATCTCTTGTCCCGTGTTTTGCTTCAATGCCGGCTACCGCCAGTCTTTTCAGGAATTTGTCTGTCCTCAAATCCGGCTTGCGGGCCGGAGAATCGGGTCTTTCGGCTGATATGTCCCCGAAACCATAAGACAGGGTTGCCCTGTGAGTGGAGCCTAAATCCCCGTACGGCACAAAAGCATAATCAATGCCTATGCTGTTTAATTTTGCTCCGAAGCCCGCGCTGAATCCTCCCATGAATCCGAGGTCCCTGTGATTTTTGAAACTATAGCCTGTCCTTAAAAAAACTCCGTTCCCGGAAACCTTCCTGCTGAAAGGAACGAATAGTTCCGCGCCGGCTGCTACAAAAGGAGCGTGGTCAACCGGAAGCTTCCCTTCAACGATTAAATCCATGTTTCTTGTATAATGCCAGTTCAAGCCGCCTGCAAGTTCAAAAGGAAGGGGAAAAGATTCCGAGCCTGATTTCATGGGGAACCCCAGATTCCTTACTGCAACGGCAAGATCAGCCGAAGGACCGAATCCTTCCCTGTCCTTAAAAATAATGCCGAAATCACATGCCGCTGAATTTCCGGTTTCAGTATGCAGTTTTGACCTTAGCAATTTCACTGCCGCGCCGAAATCAGCGAACCCGAATCTTCTTGAAAATGAAAATATTGCTGAAAGGTCATAAACCGAAAAATCCCCTGTTTTCACTCCGCCTGCGCTTAATTCCTCAAAATCCGCGCTTGAATAAAAAAGAAAACCCGCCCCCAAAACCCACGGTTCAGAAGCTTTTATGTACGCCATGCTGGTTCTGCCGGATGTTTCCAGCATGGTTTCGTAATTCAGAATCAGGACGGAGGATTTTTTCCGCAAAAAAGCCAGACCCGCAGGGTTGTAAAAAAAGGAATCAGGGGTTTTCAGGGCAAGACCGGCTCCGCCCATGGCCTCAAACCTGGCGCTGGCAGGGGTTTTAAGGAAATTAGCGGATGTAGCGCCTCTTGCTTCGTCTGAAAAAGAATGTTCGGGAAATATGCCTGAATGGGAAATGGAAAAATAAATAGAGGATACAAAAAAAACAAAAAGAAATTTTGCGGGTTTCACTGTTTCAGGCTGAAAATCAGGAACTCTATCCTGGCTTTGATTTTTTCCTTGTCAATTTCATCACAATTGTTCAGTAAATCCTCAAGATAGGTCGTGGCAAGATAAGTTTTGGATTTTTCCCTGGACAAAGTCCCTTCAATGTTTTTAAGTCTCACATCCATGTCTTTGAGATTGTCAAAAATTCCTTTTACAAAGACCTCGGCCTTCGGATGTTCCTCATGCTGGGAATCCGGCGCTTCCTCCTTCGCTAAAGCTACGGAGGACAGGCCCTCTTGCGCTAAAACAGGTCCGCCCTTTTCAGTAGAAATTTCGCCGAAGGCGAGCGAGTCCGAGACTTCAAGACGCTTTTTTATTGAATACACCAAAAACGTCAGACCAAAGGCAAAAACAACGGCTGACGCGTAAAAAACAGGGTCCAGCCACGCTGAATAAAAATTCGGTATCGGCATAATTAAAACATTCTACTAAATAATTCCGTAATTTGCAGTCCGTATCTTGCAGTTACTGGTTACTTGGTTACTGGCCACTGGCTGCTGCTGTTTGCTGTTACTGGTTACTGATTACTGGTTACTACAGCTCTATCTCCTGTCCCTGATAAACCGCAAAACATTTAACGTCTGATTTGCGGGCTTTCAGAATTTTCCCGGACTTTTTTACCATTCTGCCTATTTCAGAGTCAGTTCTATCATGGTCATGGTGGCAAAGCCCGAGTTTTCTGACCCGCGCTTTGACCGCCAGTTCAACGGCCTGCTGAAAAGTGGAATGACCCCATGTTTTTTTTCTCGGATATTCTGCGTCCGTGTAAGTCGCGTCATGCACCAGCAGGTCGGCGCCTCGGCAAAATTGGACATAATCCTGAAAAGTCTTTCCTCCGGGATGCTGAAAGCCTAATTCATTGTCGGTAATGAATACGAATTTTCTCCCGCCTTCCTCAAATTTGTACCCGAGTCCCTGGTTCGGATGGCTCGTTTCAATCGGAATCATTCTAATCTTTTCGAAATCGCATCCTGTCTCTAAGACTGATTTAAACTCAAAATGAGCGGATATTTCCTCAAATTTCACCGGAAAACCCGGAGGCTGCATGGTTTTTGCCACTATTTCCCTTACCGGGTCGGGAGAAAAGGAGCACCCCATCACGGTAATGCGGGTGTTTTTATTGTAAACGGGCTTAAAAAAAGGAAATCCTATGACGTGGTCCCAGTGGGAATGGGTGAAAAGCATTGTAAAACTTTTGAGGTTTTCCCTGGCGAGCTTTTTTCCAAGCGCCCGGATTCCGGTGCCTGCGTCTATGATGATGACCTCTTTGCTGTTGTCTCTTATTTCAACGCAGGTAGTGTCTCCGCCGTGCCTGAGGTATTCCTTTCCGCTTACAGGCGTGCTTCCACGCACTCCCCAGAATTTTATGCGCATAATATGTTTATTTTAGCAAAACTCCGCGCAGAATTAAATTGATTAAAGTTGCATTTGTTTTTTAAAATTGATTAATAATGGGAAAATATTACAAATTTATTGTCCCCTTGGCCTATCTGGCTGTTTCTCTTTTCCTTAAAACTTTTTCCATGGACTTTCCCCTGAACGACGACTGGGCATATTCCATAGCGGTCAGGCATTTAATGGAAGACGGCAGAATAATACTTTCCGACTGGGCGCCGGCAACCCAGATAACGCACGTGCTCTTCGGCGGTTTATTCGCCGGACTCTTCGGTTTTCATTTCGGGATATTAAGACTTTCCACAATCCTGCTTTTTACCTGCCTTCTTTTTGTTTTTCAGATGATTCTGCAAGAGATGGACGCAAAGCCAAAACACTCAATCGCCATAGCAGCTGTTCTGGCTTTCAATCCCCTGTGCTTTCTTCTCAGCCACTCTTTCATGAACGACATCCCGTATCTTTTCTGGATGACTGTTTCAGCGTATTTTTACGTGAAATATCTCAGGACCGAAAATGAAAAATTTATCTATTTGGCTTCTCTTTTTTCAGCGTTCGCATATCTTACGCGCCAGCTGGGAATGGCTCTGCCTCCCGCATTCACTCTAAGCCTGCTTTTGCAGAAAAAAATGAGTTTCAGGAATCTCCTCAGGATATGGCTGATTCCTGCGCTGGCGTTTTTAGGGCACTGGCTCTGGTTCAAATACGTTCACGGCCCGACCTGGATAGTTGAAAGCTACCTGATGGCAAAGACGGCAAAACACCTTTTGTCCCCGGCCGGTTTTCTGGTTTCAGGAATGCAAAGGTTTGCCGATTCCCTGATTGAAACCGGATTTTTTCTTTTCCCGGCCGCGCTGGGCTTTATTCCTTATATTAAGGAGCTTTACGGAAAAAATGAATTTAAAGCAAGGGTTTCCCGTTTTTCAATGATTGTCTTTCTGGTCTTAACGGCAGTTTATGTTTTTTCAAAAGGTTATCTTCCGTATCTTGAGAACAACTTCACCAGACACGGGTTAGGTGTTATTACGGTCGGAGCCTCGGATTTGAAAAATTCAGGGATATTCAGCCGGACATGGTTCTGGTTTATTGCAACAGGGTTAGGCGCTCTATGCGGCTCCATATTCCTGTCAACAACGCTTTTCACAATCAGGGCGCGGGATAAAGCAATAAATTTCCTGCTTTACTGCGCCCTTTTTCATTTTATGCTGTCAATAGCGGGCGCAAGATTTTTTGACAGGTACATAATCACGTTTTTTATATGGTTTCTCGCATCAACCGCGTTTCTGGCGCGTAGATTGAATTACTCCACGGCTTTGGCTCTGGCGGGCCTGGCATTATCGGCCGGGCTTGCGCTGGCCGGGACAAAAGACTATTTTGCGTGGAATTCAGTCAAGTGGAAAATATCAGGCATGGGAGCTGAACGCGGCATAAACCGGGAAGAAGTTTCGGCCGGGTTTGACTATAACGCCTGGTTTCACTACGAAAAAAACATGAAGCTTTTAAAATCAATCAAGCCGCTGAAAATGATATCGGAATGGGAGTGGCAGAAGCCGGAACTGCTTAAAACCAAAGCATTCGTCTCGTTCAGGCCCGTCCCTGCAATCAATAAGCAGGGAACTGCGCCTGAACAAGAAACAATAGCGTCTATTGAATACAAAACGCCCCTTTCAAAAAAACCCGGAACATTATATTTGATAAAATATCATTAAATTTACTGAGCTTCGCTATTCGCCTTGTAGTTACAGAGCTCCACGTCATACCGACATGGTGTGATGCTCTGCCTAAAGAATACGGGAATTAAGAAAATGCTTTTAAAAACTTAATCGCTTAATCTCTCAATCACTTAATCACTGATGTTAGGAGATGATTATGTCAATTAAAATAGACGGCAGTTCTCTTACGATTGAAGATGTGGTTAATGTAGCGCTGTATGGAAAAAAAATAGAGCTCGCGCACAAGGCTGTTGAACGCATTAAAAAATGCAGGGAAATGCTTGAAAAGAAAATAAAAGCCAGGGAAATAATGTACGGCGTCAACACGGGCATAGGCGAATTCTCGGAAGTGGTGCTTAACGACAAACAGGTCAGGGATTTTCAGCGCTATCTGATTTATAATCACGCAGCAGGCATAGGAGAGCCCTGTCCGGTTGAACATGTCAGGGCGGCAATGCTCAGCCGCATAAACGTGCACGCAAAGGGACATTCGGGCTGCAGGCTTGAAATAACGCGCGCCTACCTTGACATGCTGAACAAGGGAGTCACGCCGGTTGCCTGCCAAAAAGGGAGCGTGGGCGCGTGCGGAGATTTGTCTCCCATGAGCCAGATGGCTCTTTCTCTCATGGGCGAGGGAGAATGTTTTTACAAAGGCAAACGCATGCCGTCCAAAATTGCCATGCAAAAAGCCGGAATTAAGATTCCGGGGCTTAAAGCAAGGGACGGGTTGGCCGCTATAAACGGCTCCAATTTAATCACGGGCATGGGCTGCCTTGAGCTTTATGATATTGAACGCTGGGTAAAGCAGGCCGAGATAGCGGCAGCAATGACGCTTGAAGCCCTCATGGCCAACATGAAGCCTTATGAACCTAAACTTCACGAACTGCGGGGATTCAGGGGAGCAATGACATCTGCGGGAAACATACGCTCCGTGATTGCAGGCTCCGACCTTGTTACCGGAAAACTGAAAGTCAAGGTGCAGGACGCCTATTCCATGCGCTCAACGCCCCAGGTCATAGGCGCTCTCAGGGACCATCTGGCATATACCCGCAAACAGTTTGAAACAGAGCTTAACGGAGTGGCCGACAATCCAATTTTCCTGCCGGAAACCGATACTGTCCTGACAGGAGCCAATTTCCAGGGCACGCCTGTAAGCATGCCTCTGGACATGGCAGGAGCAGGCGTGACCATGGTAAGCGTTCTCTCCGAGCGCCGGCTGAACCGCCTTTTAAATCCTGCTCTGAGCGTGGGTCTGCCTGCTTTTCTGACCAAAGGAGCCGGGATGTTTTCAGGATTGATGCTGAGCCAGTATACTGCCGACATGATGATTGTGGAACAGCGGATTTTGAGCGCGCCTTCCTGCATCCAGTCCATTCCGGCTGCGGCAGACCAGGAGGATTTCGTAAGCATGGGAATGAATGCCGCTTTGAAAACAGCTCAAATTCTTGACAATGCCTATGGAGTGCTTGGAATAGAGTTTATAGCTGCGGCGCAGGCTCTGGATTTTAGAAAATTTACTTATGGCAAAGGGACGCAAGCGGCTCACGCGGCTGTCCGCAAAACAGTAAAACACTTGGAAGAAGACAGACCCTTGTTTCCGGATCACAATGCAATGAAACAAGCGGTCAAAAACTGCGAGATTCTGGACGCTGTCCGGAACGAAATCGGAGAACTCAAAAGCTCGTGGTAGGGGGACAGCAAATCCGTTAACCCTACTACCCGAACGTCCCGCAGAACTGCGGACGCCTGTTCGGGCAGCGAAGTAAATTTGTATAATTTGAAATATGAGGAAATATGTCAATGAGGAAACAGAATGGCTCAATTTGACGCCAGCACAGAGAATGCTTGAATCAGCCAAACTATGGCAAATATATCTGTCTTTTGGAGGCAGCCTTGACCCGGAACCCGATCCTCAAAGTCCTTTCAATTTTCCAGAAATGCGGGGTAAAAAACCTTTTAATAGGCGGACAAGCCTGCATAATTTACGGCGCCGCAGAATTTAGCAGGGATTCTGATTTTGTCATACTTTGTGAAAAAGAAAATTTATTCCGTCTTAAAAAAGCTCTAAAACTTCTTAAAGCAAAAAACATTTATCTCCCGCCTCTAAAAAAAGAATACCTTGAAAGAGGTCACGCCTGCCATTTCCGCTGTTTTGCAAAAGGAATTGAAGGATTGCGCATAGATGTTATGGTAAAAATGCGAGGCTGTGACGAATTTTTGAAACTATGGGAAAGAAAATTCGTTCTTAAACTCCGAAATGATCTGGTTGTGAACGTTATTTCTGTCGAAGACCTCGTTCAAAGCAAAAAAACACAAAGAGATAAAGACTGGTTAATGATAAAAAAACTTATTGAAAATGACATATTGCTTACAGCCAGACCAAATGTTAATAAAATAAAATGGTGGCTCTGTGAATGCAGAACTGCTCAAACATTAATTGACTTATCAAGAAAATATAGAAAATTTGCCGTAGAATGCGTAAAAACGCGGCCATTATTAAAGTCTGTTCTCAAAAACAATCTGAACAATCTTGAAAAATTGATTCTTAAAGAAGAACTTATAGAAAGGAAAAAAGACAAACATTACTGGCAGCCGCTTTTAAAAGAACTTGAAAGTTTAAGACATGCCCGCTTTGGCCATGCTTGAACACATTACACCAACGCTTGCGGCGAAACGAAACTTGAGTTATTCTTAAAAGACGATATTCCAGTTTCAGTGGTGGGGTAAAATTTGGTTTACCCATAAGAAAAAGGGGGCAGAGTCAAAAACTGCCAAATTCTGGAATCTGTCCAGAACGAAATCGGGGAACTCAAAAGCTCGTGGGACGAGGGAGTGTAAATCCGTTTGTATAGATAAAATAGTTCTTAAAATTATGGCTGCCGCGCCAAACAACAGCAATAATAGAAGAGACGACCTGCGCAATATAGCTATCATAGCCCATGTGGACCACGGCAAGACTACGCTGGTGGACGCCATGCTGAGGCAGACCGGCTCTATCTCGGCAAAGGACGACGCCGGGCGTGAGTGCATCATGGATTCCATTGACCTGGAACGCGAACGCGGCATAACCATACTTTCAAAAAACACCTCCGTGAAATACGGCGGAACAGTCATACACATAGTGGACACGCCCGGCCACGCGGATTTCGGCAGCGAGGTTGAGCGCGTGCTGAGAATGGTTGACGGCGTATTGCTGCTGGTGGACGCGATGGACGGGCCCATGCCGCAGACCCGCTTTGTGCTGAAAAAGTCTCTGGCTCTTGGCCTCAAACCCATAGTTGTGATAAACAAAATAGACCGCCGGAACTGTGATCCGCACGCCGCGCTTGATAAGGTTTTTCACCTGTGCATGGAACTTGGAGCGGACGACAAACAGCTGGATTTTCCGGTCATCTATGCGTGCGGCAGGGAAGGCTGGGCTACCACGGACACGGCGAAGAAAGGGACTGATCTTAAACCGCTGTTTGACGCCATAATAAAACATGTGCCCGGACCGTTTGAAAAGGACGCAGAGCCGCTGCGCATGCTTATTACCATGCTGGATTACAGCTCTTACACCGGACGCATCGGCATAGGGCGCATATTCCAGGGAAAGATAGTTCCAGGTCAGATGGTTGCCATGGGCTCTCGGAACAGCCGCACTGCGGCGGAACAACGAGCCTCTGGCTCATCAAGTGTCGGGCGCTATGCCACCCGACCCACAGGTGTCGGAGGCTATGCCGACGACCGGGAGCGGGCGCCGGTCACGCGCAAGGTCATGCAGGTCATGGGTTTTAAGGGGCTTGAACGGGTCCAGCTTGAAAAAGCCCGCTCAGGCGACATTGTGGCGGTTTCCGGGCTTGAAGGCGTGGAAGCCGGGGACACGCTTTCGCCTTCCGAGGAGCCGGCTTTCTTGGACACGCTTGAGATAGAAAAACCCACTGTTTCCATGGAATTTTACGCAAGCGACAGCCCGTTCGCGGGCCGAGACGGAAAGTTCGTCACTGCCGCGCAGCTCAGAGACCGTCTCCTTTTAGAAGCAGAGTCCAATGTGGGCCTTAAAGTGGAGGAAATAGCGGGCAAGGGCGGGTTCAAGGTCTCAGGCCGCGGGGAACTGCATCTGGCAATACTGATAGAAATTATGAGGCGCGAAGGCTTTGAACTGTGCGTTTCCAAGATGACCGTGATAACACGCGCGGAGAACGGCATTATCATGGAGCCGGTGGAACACCTTGTCCTGGATGCCCCGGCAGAATACCAGGGCGCGGTTATGGAGGTTCTGGGGCGCCGCGGCGCGCAGATGAGGGATATGCGGCTGTCAGAGGACAAGAGAGTCAGGTTTGAATATGTAATATCCGCCAGGGCGCTTATAGGCTTTAAATCCGAGTTCATGGCTTTCACAAAGGGTAATGGCCTGATGAATTACAGTTTCGGCGGATACCTGCCGGAGGGGAAGTTCACCCCGCCCAAACGCAACGGGGCTTTCATAGCCAAGGAGCCGGGGCAGTCTGCGGCCTACGCGCTTAACAGCCTGCAGGAACATGGAACTATGTTTGTGGGACCCGGCGAAAAAGTTTACGCCGGGCAGATAGTCGGCGAGAACTGCCGCGGCAACGACCTGGTGGTTAATCCCTGCAAGGAAAAAAAGCAGACCAATATGCGCTCCAGCGCCTGCGACGAGTCCATCATCCTCACGCCGCCGAGGCGGTTCAGCCTGGAACAGGCCATAGAATACGTTGAAGAGGATGAATTCGTAGAGGCAACGCCGAAATCCCTGCGTCTGCGTAAAAAAGTTCTGGACCATTCCCTCCGCAAAAGAAGCGGCAAGTAATACATCTGGTCAGTTTTCTGTCAATGGCTTAAAATACTCCCTGGGATGAGCGCAAAGCGGGCAGGACTCGGGCGCTTCCTGTGTCCTTTTTATGATTAAATTAAAAATATAATACAATATTCTTTAAAGATGCCGCGGATTCGGAAGCGGTAATTCTAGAAATACAGGAGAACATATGCCGGAAATAGAAGCGGGAAAAATAACGCATTATTTCGGACGCGTGGGAGTCGGCTTGGTGGAAGTGGCAGAGACGCTGAAGGTCGGCGACACCGTTCATATCAAGGGGAACGTCACGGACATCACGATGCCTGTGGAGTCCATGCAGGTGGACCACAAAAATGTGACAGAAGCCGTTAAAGGGCAAATAGCTGGCATGAAAGTCCCGGGCAAGGTTCACCCAGGCGATAAGGTTTTCAAGGTTGTGCCGTAAACCCCGTTAGAGACACACTGGTGAAAGCGTCGATTACAAATGCTGAAAACGTTTAAATTATGAAAGTTCAGACAAAAGCTCTGAAACAAAGCACGGTCGTGCAAGCACGACCTGTCTCTAACGGGGTAAAATAAAGTAGAAAACGGACTTTTAGTGGATTTACTGGGGAGTTTTTTAATAAAATATAATATATGTCATCTATTATAACTGCCATAGAGCAGATTCTTTCCTGATTTTCTTTTTCTATTTTTCCATTGATACTAATTTATTGTTTCTGTCGGGTAAGGGAACGCAAGGAATTAAATGTCGCCTTTTGAATCAGACAAAAAAGCGCTGAACGGAACAGCCCCTCAGGGGCCACAGGTGCCGGAGGCTATGCCGACGGCTAATCGTCCTGACCCGGTGATTATCTCCGGCGGCATGGGCGTACATGTTTCCTGCTGGCAAATGGCCAGGATAGTTGCCTTAATGGACGGGCTGGGCGTCGTATCAGGCACAGCGCTTGATATCGTTCATGCCCGCATATTGCAGCTCGGCGACCCGGGCGGGCACACACGGAGAGCGTTTGCCGAGTTATCTAAACGCCAGTCAACGCTGGCCGAACCCCTCAAGCGGCTGATAGACAATTACTACATTGAAGGCGGCAAGCCGGCCGACAAGCCCTACAAACCGGTGCCCACATGGAAACTGAACCGCATTAAAGATTTTTCTGACGGAACAGCGGCTCTGCCACCCCAGGTGTCGGAGGCTATGCCGACGACCGGACTGTCCTCGTTTTGGGAGTGGGAGCGAGATACGCAGGCGCTGACTATAGCTGCTAACTTCGCCGAGGTTTGGCTGGCCAAGGAGGGACACAACGGCTTAGTCGGGATTAATTTTTTGCGCAAATTAGAGAGGCCATTGCCCTGGGCGCTCTATGGCGCCATGTTGGCCGGCGTGGATTACGTGGTGGTCGGGGCCGGTAGTCCGCCTGAACTTCCCGGGATGATAGCTCGGTTGTCTTGCCACGAGCCGGCGTCATTGCCTCTGAAAGTCCACGGGACCCGCTCGGGATCGGGAGAGTTTTTCGTCTTAATCAGACCGGATACTTTAGTCGGCCCCCAGTCAGGCGAGTTGAAGCGGCCGAGATTTCTGGCCATCGTGTCATCTTTCGCTTTAGCCCGGGCATTAGCCTCCAACCCAGCGACCCGGCCGTACGGTTTTGTGGTAGAGGGACCGGAAGCGGGCGGGCATAACGCTCCACCGGCGAAGATGCATTTTAACGACCAGGGCCAGCAGGTTCTCAAGTATACAGAGCACGACCGCGCCGACATCGGCGCCATCTACAAACTCGGTCTGCCGTTTTGGCTGGCCGGCTCTTATGCCAGTCCTGAATTTCTTAGAGAGGCTCTGGACAAAGGCGCCGCCGGCATACAAATAGGCACGGCAGCAGCGCTTTCCGGGCAATCCGGAATGGCCCCTAATCTCAGGGCTCAGGCCTTGCGGATGGCAGCGCGCAACGAACTTGTAGTAACGGATACAATGATATCGCCGACCGGATTTCCGTTTAAGGTGGCTCAAATCCCGGGAACGATTTCCGATAAGGCGGTCTATCAGGGCCGAAAACGCGTCTGCGACATCCGGCTACTGCAGGCCAACTATGTCACTCCTGAAGGAGATTTAGGCTACCGGTGCCCGGCCGAGCCGGTTGAAGATTTTACGTCAAAGGGCGGCAGGCTGCAGAATACAGCTGGCCGAGTATGTCTGTGCAACGGCCTGCTTGCCACTGCCGGTTTTGCCCAGATACGCGCAGGCGGATATGTGGAACCGCCCATTGTCACGCTCGGAGAGGATTTCCACGCAGTCAGGGAACTGCTCGCTCTATCGCCCCCGGGACAGGAGACGTACACTATCGGAAAGCTCATCCTTTTTCTGAGGGGACGGGACAGGAACTAGT
>JACQWV010000051.1 GCA_016209085.1 Elusimicrobiota bacterium | reverse complement strand
TCTTTTTTGAGATTACAGGTGTAAAAAACACTGGTCAGATTAATCCAACCAGTTTAGTTATCACTCGCATTAATGACCAGGCGATTTCTCCCATACTTGCTGAACCTAAGCCTATATCTTTGGAAGATGTTGACCAAGACGGTGTTTTGGAACTCATGGTTAAATTTAACCGTCAATCTCTTATTGATGTCTTGCCGGTTGCAGAGCAAGTAAAGGTTACTCTGGAAGGAATTTTGGTTGATCAGAGCCCTTTCAAAGTAGATGGCTTCATCCGAACAATACAGCCCGGAGCCATTCCCTCCCACTATGGTGGCGTTGTGTTTCATCCCTCCGGGGTTAAGATAGAAGTTTCCGGTGAAGCTCTACCCGAAGGCGGTGAACTCTATATAATCAAACTCTCGGGGGTCCCGTCAGAAGACACAAATTTGAGAAAAAAAGTAGGGAATTCTCTAAAACTAATCCCTGTGGGAGTGCCTTATGAGTTTGGTCCAGAAGGAAAAAGATTTACTGCTCCCATTGCGATCACTATACCTTATGACCCCTTGACTTTGTCTCAAGGAACAGAGGGCAATCTCCTGATTGCTTACTGGAAGCCCGAGACAAAAACTTGGGAGATCTTAGATTCAACGGTGGACAAAATAAAGAAGGTAGTGACTGCTCTAACAACACACTTTTCTCTCTACCAAATAGTGGCTCCCATGGAATCACAACCTGATGCGGATTTCAAGATGGGAGAAGTGTATGTGTTTCCTAATCCTGCCAGGGCAGGAGCCAAACCCACGTTCCACATTGAGGTGGGTGTTGCTGATATTGCGAACATTCGGATTTACACGATTTCAGGTGAACCTGCACACAAAATCACACTAATAGGAACTCCCCAAATCATAGATGATGGGCAGGGACCACAGTATGCCTATGAGTCCGCATGGGAAGGTTATATCCCTAGCGGGATATATCTCTATGTTTTGACTGCAGAAAGGGGCGGAAAGAGAATTAAAAAGACAGGTAAATTTGTGGTGGTGCGGTAAATGAAAAAGAAAATTTTATACCTAATGTTAATCGTCCTATTAGGAGAGGGTCAGTTGGTATTTGCGGATACCAATACAGGTGCAAACTTCCTCAAGATAAGTGTCGGCGCGAGAGCTGTCGGGATGGGATCAGCATACACAGCTGTTGCTGATGATGCCACTGCTATCTACTGGAATCCTGCAGGGCTTTCTCGCTTATTTAAGAGGGAACTGAGCCTTATGCACTCAGAGTGGCTTCTTGGGACAAAATATGATTTCATGGGCTATGCTCATCCTGTTCCTTGGGGAACCGTAGGTCTGGGAATCACAAGGCTCTCGGTGGGTGAGTTAGAAGGTAGAAGCTCTGACAGAGAGGCGATGGGAAGGTTTAGTGCAGCAGGTACGGCATACATAATAGGATTCAGCATGCCGTTAAGCTGCCAGTCAGGAATAGGAGTCAATATTAAGTACCTGACAAGCAAACTTGGCTCGGATTCTGCTTCCACATTTTCTCTGGACCTGGGGGCTATTCACAAATTGAAAGACAAACCAATATCATTAGGGATATCCCTGCAAAATATTGGTCCCGGGATGAAGTTCCTAAGCCAGCGGGATACCCTTCCATTAAGTTTGGTTGTAGGCGGAGCATATCAGATATCAGGGGCATTTGGAATGGTTCTGGATTTAAAATATGAACCTTATGATAGAAAGGTCTCTGTAGGAATTGGAACCGAATACACTGCCCTTTCAATATTGTCTCTTAGAGCAGGGTATGCCTCTTATGTCGCTCAATCGGTTGGTGAACAAAGAATTGGGAGTTCATCTTTATCAGGACTTGGCGGCGGATTTGGGCTGAAGATGGGAAATTACACCGCAGATTATGTATTCATGCCATTCAGTGATTTAGGCAATGTACAGAACATATCCTTGGGAGCAAGATTTTAACATTAGGAGAGGTTATGAATATTAAGAAATTGATGAAACAAATAATAACACTTGTCAGGCCAGCAAAAACATGGAGTATTTTGTTTCTAATGTTTGGTGCAACTACGGCCTGGGCTGAAATTCCGAGGAGTATTGTGGTTCAAGGAAGAGCCACAACACCATTGACTACCTTAAGTGGAACAGCCACAATTATTCCTGCTGGAGTGAGCCAACCGTTTACGGCAGACACTGACGCCAATGGTGTTTTTCAGTTTAATTTGATTCACCTATCGCCAGAAGCCTTTGCCGACCCAAACAGTTTACTTAGTCTCCAAATTGGCACGACGACCATTTCTATTCCCTTCGGGTCTGTTCCTTTTGCTTTCCGATCAGCACAGGCTGATTCTTTATCTGTAGGGGCACCTGTTCAGTTCGTAACAATAAATGTCACAACAATTACTGCTACTGCCATTAACGTTACCACAATCAGTGCAACCAATATTATTGCGTCAAGCGCAACCATTAACACATTACGCGCTCCAGATGGAATAATAGTAGGAAAGGGAACGATCTTGATGGGACAGACCGATGGTGGAGCTCTAAATACAATTACTTTTTCGGCTCCACCTGGCCCGGCAATAGGTACAGTTAATACAGATGATTCAAATATTGCTGGACCTAACAATGGTGCTGTACCTTTGACTCTAAACGCTGGCAACACAGGCATCGTAAGGCTCAACCCGGATAGCACAGGCGGTGTTGGAATTGGTCTACCAGAGGTGGGGCCTGCTGCTTTGACTGTTCCTGTTTCAAGACTGCATGTCCGTACTGGTGACGCGGTAGCGGCCACTGTGACCCCTATACTTACTCTTGACCATAACATCCCCGGCGCAGCTGTTGGTGCCGCTGGGATTGGAGCAGGCCTGCTATTACGTGCTGAAAACGATTTTGATGAGATTGAAAATGCTGCCCAAATCAGTGGCATTCTGACTACAGTTACCGATGGAACTGAAGAGGGTGCCTTAGCTTTTTTGACGCGCGATACAGTTGGCATTACAGAAAAGGCTCGGATTGACTCAGTCGGCAACCTTGGCATCGGGACGATTGTACCAGCGGCAAGGCTTGATGTGGAAGGTAATGCCCAGTTTGGTGTCGGAGGGACAAAGAGCATCTTTACGGCTACCGGGAATCTGCTGGTTCCTGGCAATGTCGGCATCGGCATATCCAGCCCGGATACGGCACTGCATGTCGTAGGTAGCGTCAGGATTGTTGATACCACTCAGGGTGCTGGCAAGGTCCTAACTTCAGACGCGAATGGTATTGCCAGTTGGCAGTCTCCCGCTGCAGCGGCCCTCCCTACTGGAACAATAGGTCAGACCTTACGACATGATGGCTCAGATTGGATCGCCAATAGCATCTTGTATAACGATGGTGCAAATGTCGGTATCGGAACGACGGGGCCGAATGACGCTTTGCATGTTTACAGAGATTACGACTCTGCTGGTAGCACAGGGGATAATGCTGCGACTATTTTTATAGATGGTGCAACTGGCAAAGATTCTTGGTTGGGTTGGGGAACAGCAGGAGTTGCAAAAGTTGTTGCAGGAATCGATAACGATAGTAATTCAGTGCAATTTTGGGGGTATAATGCCGGATGGAATCTTGGGCTGGTGCAAGCAATAACAGGCAACGTCGGCATCGGAACGACGGCACCTGTGACGAAATTACATGTAGTGGGAGATACAAATATCTCAGACAACCTGACGGTTGGTGGGAAAATCAATGGCGTAAGAATGGTCAGTGGTTATGTAACAGAGATCAATCGGGGTGGTCTTTCTTTTTTCGAAATCAGTTTAGATTCACTTGGAATTCCAGGGAAATTAAGAGGAGTAGCTATTTCTATGGAGATGTGGCGAAGAGAAAGAGGTGACTACTTTTGGGGAACATTTGCTTCTATAGGCGCCGTGGAAACACGTAAGGTCTGGGGTTACCTATATTACATAGATTCATATGGCGTCCATACTGGGTATTATAGCCCAACGTACGTACAGAGGGTGTACTATGTCTTAACGGTCGAGGACTAACTCAAAAGATCTGTATTAGGGGTTCATATTGTAGTAAGATGAGGTGGTAGTAGCATCGCGAGTATTTGGCTGAAAAGATTATGAGGAGGAACGAGAAATGAAAAGAACAGTAAAGAAGGCTTGTTTTGTAGGAACTCTTTTTTTGAGTGTCATTTTCTTTTCTGGCTATGTGAAAGCAGCAGTTCCACTTTTAGTGCCAGAGTTAAAATGGTTCCCGGGGGATAATAAAATTCTACTTATCACAAAGCCAGAGGGGAAACTGGTACTGATAAGCACAGATACTGCCAGCAATCACGTGGTTGAAAATGGCGAAGTAAAAGAGGCGTCTATCTCTCCAGATGGCTACAAGGTTGTATATTCAATTCAAGGAAAGGGAATCTGGGTGGTTAATGCTGACGGAAGCGAAAAGACTCAAATTACCACGGATGATGGATTTAATTTAATCTGGTCCCCTGGTGGAATAAAAATTTCCTATATGCTGTTCACCGAAAAAGGTATAAGTATTTACGTGGTCCACTTCGACGGAAGCAATAAGAAATTGGTATACCAGTGAGAAGTCGGATTTATTAGAATATGGTGGAGAAAAAGGAAAGTTATTTTTGACGAAGAATGTTTCTGAGTGTTTAATGTCTTATGACAACAACCATAGAAGTAGTCGCATTAAAACTTCGGAAGCCGTTTAGATTTATCGTAATTTTTGCTTTGTTTTGTTTTCTTTCCCAGACCCTCCTCGCGGTCAGGCCTGAATGGACCGCCATATACAATGGCTCCGAAGATAATCGGGATGGAGGCGAAGGTGTTGTTGTAGATGATTCAGGGAATGTCTATGTGACAGGATACGAGACGGTATCAGGACCGCAATTCAGTTTGTGGGTAGGGAAGTATGATCCTAATGGACTAGTACAATGGACCACTACATACAGTGTTGCAGATGGAAGTATAGGTCGCAGCATAGATGGAGAGTCCAATATTTATGTAGCAGGCTATGTACACAATGATGCTAATAATTTAAACGATATCCAAATATTAAAATACAATTCTACTGGTCTTCTTCAGTGGACGACAACATACAACGGTCCTGCAGATAACCAAGATAGAGGACATGATGTCGCAGTGGATGCCTCGGGAAATGTATATGTCGTTGGTTTTGCGTCTAACGACATTTGGATCGGGAAATACAACACAAATGGCCTACTTCAGTGGACCACGACATACGGGGGGGGGGTGGGCTACGGAGTAGCGTTGGATACCTCCGCTAACATTTACGTCACAGGCCACTTGAGTAATTCCCTTTGGGTGGCAAAGTACAACACTGATGGGTTGCTCCAATGGACTACTACATATAGCCCTGCCAGAGGAGCTCAAGGCTACGGAATTGCGGTTGATACTGTGACAGGGAATGTCTATGTGACCGGCCTTTTAGCATGGGAGGAATCAACAGGAGATGAATTCTGGCTAGGAAAATACAATAACAATGGTCTTCTTCAGTGGAGCACCACCTATAATGGTGCCGGGAATAGTTCGGATGCAGGTTACAGCGTCGCGGTGGATACTTCTGGAAATGCCTACGTGACCGGATTTGAGTACGACACTCCTGTACATTGGAGAATTTGGACAAGGAAATATGGCGCTGATGGTTCAATTAGATGGACTGCAACCGCCCCTGACAATAACATTGTAGGCCAAGGTCGTGGAATTGCCATTGATAATTCAAATAATGTTTACGTAGCGGGAAGAATCGGAAATGTGGAAGGCGATGTGTGGACCCGAAAATATTCTCAAGCTCCTTCATCGCCAGATCCCTTTGAGGCAAACGCGATATCAACAACTTCTATTAAGTGGATTTGGCAAACCACATCATTTGAAGACCAATTCCGTGTTATGGCATCCACAGGCGGCGCATTTTCACATGACTTATCAACAGGCACTATTTTTTGGATACATGAGAACCTCACGGCCAATACATCTTATTCTGCTTTCATAGAAGCTTTTAATGTTTACGGCGCGTCAACTACGCCGTCTCTGATTAGATATACCCTTGCTAATCCTCCGACAGGATTCAATCTGGTTGAAGTTCACACCACTTCTGCTACAGTGTCTTGGTCTGCTAATATGAATCCTGCCGGGACAATCTATGAAGTCAAACATTGGGTTGTTGGAGGCTCAACGGTCACAACAACTGTTTTAGTAACCAGTGTCACTTTAACCGGGCTTTCTACAGACTCAACAGTCTACATGACAGTTCGTGCTCTTAATCACGACAATATTCCTACCTCATACGATGTTATACAATCAACTTTCATTCCTGCAGTCATGATTTCTCCTGATAAGGAAAATATAATTATATTTCAAGGTTCTTCGGGTGAGGTAGAAATCAAGATTCCCCCAGACACCTTTAAAGAATCTATACAGATTACTGTTAGAGTTCCTGCTCCTCAAACCGTGCCTTTGCCAACAGGGAACCTGAAAACCTTACCTACACCAATCAATGTAGAACTCAAACTGGACAAGCCTGTACAGCCTGCGAGGGATGTGGAAATCAGCGTGTCGTATCAAGACGATGACATCGGTAACCTTGATGAGAATAAGCTGGTGATAGCCCGCTATGACGATGACCATGCAGCCTGGGTCCCTCTGTATTCTACGAGAGATAAGCTGGCTAATAAAGTGGTAGCGAAGGTTAATCACTTTTCCATTTTCCAAATAATGCAGTCTGTTTCTGCAGGTGATCTTTCAGGAGTAACAATAGGTCCCAATATTTTGAGACCGAGCCAGAACCCGGGGCAGGTGATGATGTTTAGGAATCTTCCAGCAGGCGCCAGGATAAGGATTTACACATATGTAGGAGAACTTTTGTATGACACCATTGAGGATGGAACGGGGAATGCAATCTGGAATGGAAAAAATCGGTCTGGCAAGCAAGTGGCCAGCGGGGTCTACATTGTTTTGATTACAGCAGATGGAAAGAAGAAAACTTTTAACGTGGCTGTGGAGAGATAGGTGAAAACAAAAACCCGGGACGATATTTTTTTATTTCTGCTTATGTCTTTCTGTTTTCCATTACTCTCTTTTGCGGATTTTAGCAGCGGAGAGAAGGGCACCACATCAGGGCAATTTCTAAAAATAGGTGTTGGAGCGAGGGCTACTGGGATGGGTGAAGCATACTCCGCAATTGCTGATGAGGCAAGCGCTATTTACTGGAATCCTGCTGCTTTGATAAGGATTAACGACTATTCAGCCACATTTATGCATGCTGATTTATTAGGTGGCATTTCTTATGAGTTTTTGGGGTATGCTCAGAGACTTGGGGATATTGGAACATTTGGCATGGGTTTCCAATACCTTTCAGTCCCTACAATTCATGAGACAGATTCATCAGGATTTGAGACAGGAGTCACTGTTAATCCCAAGGACTTAGCTATTTCCCTGGCGTATTCTTACCCTCTGAAGTACCTGGGTGTTGAGAAATGGAGTGTTGGAATTTCAGGAAAGTTCATCCGCTGTAAAATTGATAAAACAGCTTCCACATTTGCAGCAGATGTGGGAGTTCTGAGTCCTTCTTACTCTCTTTCTGGCAAAGATGTTAGGGTTTCATTTGTAATTCAGAATCTGGGAGGTAAATTAAAGTTCGCGCAAGACTCAGAACCTCTGCCTCTTAACGTCAAATTAGGAAGTTCTTTGTTTATAAGACAAAACTGGATTGCAGGATTGGATTTAAACTTCCCAAAAGACAATCGTCTCTATGCAGCTGTCGGAACCGAATATAAATTTACCAGTTGGGCTGATTGGAAATTTGCAGGCAGATTGGGTTTTAATTCAAGAACGCTTGGGGATGTTAGTGGGTTAAATGGCCTGTCTATTGGAGCTGGGGTCAATTTCCGTTTTGCAGAGTTGGATTACGCCTTCTTACCATTTGGCTCAATCGGAATCACACACAGATTTTCCCTTACACTTACATTTGGTACATCCCAGAGTGGAAATTGAAGTTCACCTGAATTTTTCGGGTTAACAAAGATTTAGAGGCGTTTAATCAATTACAAAGCAATCTTTTCAAAAACAGATATTTTTCATTGTTAATGCCCAAAGAGGTGGTGGGGTTATTTTGCAGGTTTTTTGCAGTGGTCGGCGCATTCTTCCGCGCAGGGAACGGCGCAGGGCTCAATGTGAATCATCACTTTTGCCTGCTTCATCTCTGATTCTATCCTTCCTGCTATGGAATCCGCCACTGAATGGGCGTTTTC
>JACQWV010000009.1 GCA_016209085.1 Elusimicrobiota bacterium | reverse complement strand
GCCACCAGCCACTCTCCATCGCCACCCTGGACCAGCAACGGCCCTCCAGAGTTGCCCCTGTTAATGGCGCAGTCCGTGTAGATGGAATCTATAGCCAGCTTCCTTATAGAGCAATTTTCCGAGATAATTTTATAGTCACCGCCTCCCAATACTAGAGGAAAGCCAATGACCATCGCGGCCTGGCCTTCCGAAATCCGGTCGGCGATCTGGAAATAACCCCAATCCGGGGAGCTCGGTTTTGCCAGTTCCAGCAGAGCAAAGTCCTCCCGGAAGATGTTGAACCCTACGACACTGTTTGGTACATAATTCTTCGCCCGCGAAATGGCAACGATGTCGGTTGTTACCCATGCCCCGGACCTTCTCCATGGCCCGCCGCCTTCATAACCAAACCGGTAGCGCCCATTCTTCTCGACGCAGTGGGCTGCTGTCATGGCCATCTGGTCGGATATGAGAAATGCGGCACAGATCCCTTTTCCATCTTTGTAGAGCCTTCCAACCAGGCTGTAGGGTTTTTTGCTGGAATTTGTAACCCGCCTGTTGTCGTCTTCAAAGAACCCCTTATTGCCCGCCGATTCCGGAACATTCACCTCGGAGGCCTCCGTGCCGGAGCCTTCCTTCAACTGCTCCAGGGAACTGTCCGCCACCGCGTCCCTGAGGTCGGACGGGACGGGGTTGTGCGGCCGCGTGTATGTGAACACGCCGGCTGTTACCGCTATAAGCGCAAGTACTATTGTTCTGGTTTTCATAATGTTACCTCCCAGCCTGTATTCTCCCGCAAAACTTAATTTTCCGAACGGCTGATTCCGTATGCTGTCTCGCCTGCACCCGCTCATTTTACGGCAACTATAGCCTGCCTTAAAACCTGAAAATCAACAAGGGTCCTTCGGTTTACGGCGATATGCGTCTCTAAAACATGCAAAATAGAGACTTGGCGTTCCGGTATCGTGGTTCAGCGGGTCCGTTATCGGTGAAGTTACCAGGGGCTGCACCGGAACCACCATACGGGTTTCCATATAATCATGTATGCCGCGGATTATTTCCCCCTGTATCCGCAGTATCCAGGGAAGCTCCGGGCGGCGCAGCTGCGCCACGGCTTTTTGGACTTCGGCGGACAGAATATACTCTCTCATAAGAACACTTAATGTAATCTGCCGGAGCTGTTGCCGTACCGGCATTTCAGCTACAGTATTTTAGATAATAAGCCCCGGCAGGTAACAGGGTCCTTCGGCTTATGTCGGGGGAAGTCCTCTAAACTGGGGCGATAGAGACGCGGCGCGCCGCTGCCGCGGCGCGCGCGGGCGAATATTTACGACGGGTGCGCGGAAGGCGACTTAAACGCTTCACCGGGAAGGCATGGGGTAATTTTTTAAACAGGGAGGTTTGCGTTAAATTGGCTGGGAAGTCTTTCGGCCCCGGCGGCGGGGCCGTTTTACGGAAAATGCGGGGACTTAAGACACTTCGGCGCGGGCTTGAGAGGTTGTAAAGTATATCCGGATAAGAACCGCGCGCGCTTCCCGGCGGTATTTGAGAGGCGCGGAAAGTTGCAGTTGCATTTTCAGGTTAAAATGCGGGCGGTTATATCATTAAGGAGGAGAATAATGAAAATACGGAACAGGAGTATTTATGCAGCGGTGCTGGCGCTGGGTGCGGCGACGGCGGCTTTCGCCGGGGACAGCGCGTTTTCCCAGCTCGGCCTTCAGTCGCCGGGCGGCGCGGGGATAAAGACGCCGGTTCCCGCCGTGGCGATGCCTGCCGGGAGAGCTGTTACTTATACAAAAGGTGCGCCTGCCGGGGTTCCGACCGTACAGTCATGGCACCAGGCCCTGGAGCTTCAGACCGCCGTCAGGGATAATTATGTGTTCTGGTATATGAACGCGGCCACAATACCTAACAGCCACCGAGTAAGCCTGAAAATAGACGGGTATGAGTTCGGTTATGCCTCCGGGTCCCCGGTGCCGGTACGGGATTTTATCGCCGTTATACGCAAGGCGGTGGAAGGCTCGATATATCTGGTGCGCGATACGCAGACGTCCGGGGTGCCCGTGTGGGAGATCTCCCGGCGCGAGCCGCTGCTCAGCCTCGCGGTCGACTCGTCTGATGATGTTATCTACATCGGCAACCCTTCGCCTAACGAGATATTCTTCGCCACTTACCGGGGGCTCGCGGTGGACGGCGGAAGGATAAAGGTAAGCGTAAACGGCCGGACCATCAGGGTGTCCACGAAACGCGGCGATAACGCCGAGGATGTGGCCAGGCGACTCGCGGGCGAGATACAGTCGGCGGGTTTCGGCGTGAAGATGACCGAAATGCCGGGCAGCGGAGAGGGGATAACGAGGATATTAAGGGTCTCAGGGAGATAAACCGGAATTATAAAGAAGCATACGGGATAATAACAAGGCGATATGGATACGGTATTTTCAGACGCTTTGCGCAAGGCCAGGAGGGAGGCCGGGTTTTCGACCGCTTACCGGTTTTTTTACGATAACGGGGGGACGCAGGCGCTGGGTTTCACTTACAGGCAATATCTCCGGATGGAGCAGGGGAAAAATCTTCCGGAATGTCCGAAACTCTGCAAGCTCATTTTCGCCCTCAGAACTACGCCCGGCAGCGCCTCGACCGCCGAGCTGGCAAAAGCGTGGCTGAAGATGATAACCGGCGAGGAGGCTTATGGCTGCATTTTCGAGCCGCTTCTCCCGGCGAAAACGGAAAATGCCGGGCTTCCGTTTATGCATACGGCGGTAAAGAACCTGTTGAGGGAAAACAAGCACTACATAACCCACGAACAGTTCCGCGTTATCCTTACGGACCCCGGTACTTTCCTGTGTTTCACCGCCATCTCCAACGACGTCGGGCTTTGGTCCGTTGACCAGATAGCGCAGGAGCTGCGGCTTGAGAGCGCGGCCGCGGCTAAAGCCCTGAAAACCCTTGCCGGAGCCGGGCTCCTGAAAAGGGTGAAGGAAAATGTTTATAAATGCCCTTTCGCCGCGATGATGCTGGAATATCCGCACCTGAACACCGTTGAACCGGCTTTGAAGGCGAGGCTGGAAAAATATGAGCGCGAACTGACCGCTACGGGCCTTGGGGAATGGACCCGCACGGGCATTGTGCGGGCGGATTACGAGGATTTCCTTAACTTCATCCCTGTTATGTTCTTTATAGAGGGCAGGGTAGTCAGGCTGAGGGATTTTTAACGCCTGCCCTCCATCTCCGCGCCTTTGATGAACGGCAGTTCGGAGCGAAGCGGAGGCCGGTTCGGCGCCACAAAGCATGGTGTCGCCAGAGGCGGGGACCCCCAAAGGCTTAGCGTTGGGAGTGGGTTTATTTTACGGCAGTACTGGCGCCTTGTTTTATTCAGCCGGTGTCCCCCGGCTTAAATTCTTTCTGCTCCGGTGGCCATAATCCAGAAAACAGCAAAAAAATTAAATTCGGGGCTGTACGGACCGCCTTTGGCGGCCCGGGAGCGCCCGTGCCAATGTCCAGTTGGGGGCCGGCCGCGCATCGTGGCCACGCCCGCGACGACATCTCGCGGTTTAAAGGCAGTACAGTGTTCTCAGGAGGCGGTGGACGGCGCTATTGAAGCGGCCCCATAATTCATCCGAATGTGATAATGTGCAGTTTTTTGCTTGTCATTTCTGTGTAGCTTAATTGTAAAAGATTATTACCCTTTTTCCCAAACAGCGCATGGCAATATTTGTCAACACATGCGGGAAATGTGCGCTTTTGCACGGCGTAAAAGCGCGTAAACGGATAGGCGGATATCAACTCTTTTGATTCGGGAATATCAAAATCCGACAAAAAGCTCAGAAACACGGAATTTTACGCGCAATTTATTTTTTTATTGTTTTATTAAATTTGAGTTTTGCTGAATACTTATTTGTTCGTTTTTCAGCAATAAAAGAATGAGAACCAATATCTTTATATTCAGATAAGCCGACTTGGTTTAAATATTTCTTTATTCTCTGATTCGCCAATTCAACATATTCCTTTTTAATATCATATCCGACATAGCGTCTGCTGTCTTTTAATGCAGCAAGACAAGCGGTTCCTGCTCCGCAAAAAGGATCTAATACCGCGTCATTTTTAAAAGTGTACATTTGTATCAATCTATGAGGTAATTCCTCTGGAAATGGAACAGGATGTCCGATACTTCTCGCGGATACAGCAGGAAATGTCCATACACTTTTAGTCCATTCAATGAATTTTTCCTTTAAAATTGTGTCTTCCTTTTTATCCCTTCTCCGTGAAAATGATTCTTTAGAAAAAACCAAGATATATTCATGAATATCCCTTAAGACAGGATTTGCCGCCGATTTCCAACTTCCCCAAGCCGTTGAAGGACTTGCGCTGGAAGCTTTATTCCAAATAATTTCTCCCCTCATTAAATAACCGATATCAAGCATATCTTTAATAATATAGGTATGAAGCGGGATATAAGGTTTCCTTCCTAAATTTGCAACATTAATACAAGCCCTACCGCCGGGCACTAGTTTGTTATATGTTTCTTTAAAAACCTTTTTTAATAAATTACGATACTCATTTAAAGATAAATCCTCGTCATATTCTTTTTGCACATTATATGGCGGTGAAGTAACCATCAGATGAACACTACTGTCAGGTATATCATTCATTATTTCACTTGATTTACAGTAAATCTTATCTATTTTTTCACGCGGTATGGCATTTTCTTCAAAGTTCCCATCAAAAACAGGTCTCTGGTCTGCATAGAGTTTGCTGTTGTAAAACTTTGAAGAATCGTGATTAATTCTTCCCGGGGTTCCAAAAGAACTTGTCTTTGTGCCGTTCTTACGAACAATAATGTTTTCCATTTATTTTGTCTCCTTGATAAGTTCTAAAAATTTCCCAATGAACTATCCTATTGCGATAAAAGGCCTATTGTGTATCTGGGACTTTTAACACTCCCGCAAAACCCGCGCGCACGCTACAATATATATATGAACATTAGAGCATGCGGATACCCGGCGGCGGCCATTATTGTTTTCTGCTTCCTGGCAGAGGCAGGAGCGCAGAGTCCTGCATTAAGCGATTTGTTCGGCGCGGCTGGAAACCCAGGGTCAACCCAGGTCATGGAGGGACGGGAGATGCCGGAGATTCTTGCGCCTGAAGACAAGGCCGGACCCGAGTTTTCTGATTTCTCTTACATAGACCCCCGCAAAATCGTGCCAAAGGAGCCATTGCGCATCGCTCTGGAATATTACAAAGCGAACAGGAATAAAATAGAAAATCCGGCTTACCTGTCAATCATTGATTTCACCCAGCACGCAAGCAAAAAAAGGTTTTACGTAATAGACATGCGAACAGGAGCTGTTGAGCAGTTTTTGGTCGCGCATGGCCGGGGCTCCGATCCTGAGCACACTGGCTATGCCTCCCGGTTTTCCAATCAGGCGGAAACACATGCCAGTTCCCTGGGATTTTATAAAACAGGAGGCGCTTACAACGGAAAGCACGGATATTCGCTCTATCTGGACGGCCTGAGTTCCACAAACAGCAATGCGCGTGAACGGGCGATTGTAATCCACGGAGCGGACTATGTGGCATCTATGGGCCGAAGCTGGGGATGTCCGGCCGTTGAGATGACTGTGCGGACGCGCCTTATAGACATGCTCAAAGGCGGCTCAATAATTTACGCCTTTTACCAAAACTTCAGCCATCAGTAACTCACGGCAGTTTAATCTCTTTTACGGATTTTTCTGTAAGATGCGGGGGGATTATCCGAGGCGTAAAGCAGGGCTAATTCAAGGGCTTTGTAGGATTTCTCGGCCCAGGCTCTTGAATCCCAGAACCAATAACAGCTTGTCTCTGCCATTGCAAAAAAACCCGCGTCTTCAAAAACCTGTCTTATTGAAACGTTGGAGCCGGAGGTGGACATATTGAAGTAGTTTGAATCTATGGCCATGCCCGGGTAGTAAAGCGGCTGACGCATGTGAAGGACAAAAGCAAGGTATCTCTCTATATCATTCCATTGCAGATATGAATTCAACGTTTACAACTGAAGTTTTCGTTGAAGTCGTTTTTGCGCTTTTTATTTTCAGAAGCATGTCAGTACAGACGGAATGTTTGCCGCCTGCATGAACCTGCATGTCCCAGTGATTTGACACTGAAAGCCGCTTTTTCAAATCTCCCCGGCAGAATACCTGGTCCTCAGCTATGTTCTGGATGCACCAGATAACGTGTTTTTCCGTGAATTTGCCGGATTCGGACATGACCTGCTCAAAACTGATATTCAATTCCTTCGCTTCTGCAATCATGGGTTTTAATTTATTGATTCTGTCTCTGTTTTCCTGAAAAGGCCCATACAGGTTCAGTAAATAGAACGTGGCTATGACAAGCGCTGCCGCTATTATAAGAGTTTTTAATCCGATGATTATGATTTTCCTGCTTTGCATAAGTTTCCCTCCGGATAAAGAGATCCGGCGTTTTCTTCCGTGTATTTTATTACAGATTCAACAGGGTATCTGCCTGCGGCTGTTTCTGCGAAGCTCAGTATTTTCGTGCGCGGAGCCATTATTTTGATAACTCCAAGATTACGCCTTTTATTCCTTGAAAAACCTGAGCCATTCTTTCATAGTCTAATTTTTCATGGGTATCAAGGCTCGTGTGGTAATAAGGGGTTCTCAGGAAAGCGGTGTCGGTTATCATTACCGCCTTGTATCCGTGTCTCCAAAATGCCCACTGGTCCGACAGGCTGATTGCAGGCACGAGCAGCTGAGGCGCCCACAGGCTTTGAACAGGCAGGCTTGCGGATTTTTTGAAATGTTTTACGGTTTTTTTTAAAAGACTTCTTGAAGGAACGTTGCTTACTATGCTTATGTAATTGCCCTTGTCAGGGTAGATGAAGTTTAAAAAAGGCGGGTATTTCTGCGAACCGGGTTTATCCGAAAAGTATCCGACTGATTCCAGGCAGAGCATTGCTTCTATTTGTTCTTTTTTTTCTTTTGCTTCATGCGCGTGTCTCCAGCTTCCCATGTCTTCAGTCATGAAAAATGGCGGCTCTTCGTTGGAAAAAGCGACGAACCTCACGGTCTTGTCCGTTTTTATTTTTGACAGGACGCCGGCAAGTTCAAGCAGAACGGCCGTTCCTGACGCATTGTCGTCCGCTCCCGGGGCTCCGGCGGCAGTGTCGTAATGCGCGCCTACGAGTATTATTTTTTCTTTTTGTTTTTCGCCGGATTTTTCAGCAACCAGGTTCGTGAAAATTCCTTTGTAATGCCCGGATTCATAGGTTTGCAGTATTGGCTTGTACCCGTATTTTTCAAATTCCTTTCTTACGTAGTCACGGGCTTTTTCAAGCTTTGCAAAGTTTGCGGCTCCGCTTCTTTCACCGATTTCGTTTGAAAGCGCTGAAACGTGCCGTTTCAGATTTTCCCGTATGTTTTGAGCTTGCATAATGTCCACCATCCCGATGATTAGAAAAATTAAAATAAATTTCATCTTACCACCTGAAACATTTCTTTCGGCAGTTCAAATTTTTTGATTATTCCGCTGTTTTCTTTGATCCTTTTCAAAAAGATTATGTTGTTTGCGTCAACAAAGACAGGCGCCCATTGCGAGTCGGAGACCCTTTTAATCAGGAAGTCCTGTCCGTGCGGGGTTACGTCGTGCCTGTAAAAAAAGATGGCATTTATTCCGTATTTCGCGCTTTCTCTGAGCCATACTTCTTCTTTTTCCTGCATGGGCACGTAGACTTCTTTGAAAAAAGCAGAGGGATAGGCTTCGGGCCTGTTGTCCACAAAGACTTTTTCCAGCGGATACAGGTGATATATCAGATAACTTCCTATGTCGTAGTTGTTGAAAACAGGGCCTTTCAGCCTGTTTTGGATGAAAAATTGCGCCGCCGCTTCATTGCCGGGAACAAGGCCAGTTATGTCTGCGCCTTTGCTTTTCATCTGAGGATTCGTCTTTTGAAACGCAAAGAGCGTGAGAATGAGAACTGCCGGAACATAAAGATACTGCCATTTTAAAAGCCTGCCCGGTAAAATATCTTTAAAATTCAAAGCTGAAATTGCAAGGGCAAAATAGCCGAAAAGAGCAAAGTTCCTGATTGCAAGCCAGGCCATAGCGGAGAACGCCGCGCTTATGATGAAAAAAGCGGTCGGAAATCTCTCTTTTTCCTTTATTGATTTGTAAATCCGGAATATCCAGCTTGCCGCAAGAGTATAGAATACTATTTTGAAATTAAGCGCAGGAGGATATTTGAAAATCCTTTCTATGAACCTGACTGACTGGTTTTCAAAGACAAGGTATCCGTAATTCTCAAAGATTTTAAAAGGGAACAACAGCCCGCGTAGCCAGTAAGGGTTGATGATTGAAGCGAGAACCGACGAAATCAATACGAGCGTCAGGATTCTGAAACCGGCCGATTGCCTGAGGTTTTTGTTTATGAGGGCTTCAAGCCAGAACGCGGAGCCGATGAATATACCCATTATGAAATAGATGTGGAGGTTGACCCAGACAATCTGGAGCAAAGGAATGATGTACAGGATTTTACCCGAAACGCGGTTCCGGTCGGGCGGCATAGCGCCCGACACTTGATGAGCCGGAGGCTCGTTGTTCCGGTCGAAATTGTAAAAAAGCCATAAATACGCGGCGCAGAAGAAATAGCTGAATATTTCGGGCCTGATTTCGTGCCGGTTGATTATTACAGGCATTGCCGCCAGAGCAATCAAAGCCGTGAGCCCATGGTTTGAATATTTCATGCCGAGGGACAGGAAAACGTAAAAAGTGACGAGAGAAATTACGATGAAAAAAACGGAAAGCCCTTCAAATCCGGAAACCCTGTGAATGGTCCAGAAAACCACGCCGCTGAGCCAGTGGTGGTTGTAAAAAGGAAAATCCGGGTTGGTGTAGGAATAAAAATTGGTTTTGGGGATGAGCCGTTCCGAAACGGTCATCTCGCCGTTTTTCAGGTGCCTGCCTATGTCCGAGTTGGAGAGGTTTATTTCTTTGGGGATAAAGAGGAAAAACAGCAGGAGAAGGAAAGCAGTCAGGCTGAAAGCGAAGAATCCGGATTTGGCAGCTGTTTTTTTGTTTTTCCTGGACATTTATGAATATTCAGACAAAAACGCCTCCAGTACAGCTTTTTAAAGCTTTTGGAGGCGTGTTATTCAAGAGTTATTTTACGATACTTTGCAGCGTCTGCGCTTGGAGATTACATATTCCCCGTTTTGCTTGCGCATCCTCGCCACAATCTGGTGCATTCCCGGCGTGATGTTGTGCCAGTCATACCACCAGTAGCCTGAGGCATGCCTGCAGGACTGCCACGGACGATCGTCTATTGAAACTTCCATCCCGCAGCATTCTGAAGCGCCTATTCTTATGCCGTAATATCTGGAAGTGATTGTTTCCAGATTGGCCGGATAGTCTATGGCACACCAGTCATCGGTGTCCGTAAGTCTGTTTTTCGGCGTCTTGGCAGCCGATGTTTTTGTCGCCAATTTCTGCATTTTGTTTTCCTCCATGCCTGTCCGCCCCGACGAACGTCGGGAAGCAGGCGGATTAATGGAACTGCTTTTTGAGGCGCTGTCGGATATCTTTTTGATTAAATAATCCAGAGATTTCATAAGCGGTTGTTTCAGTTCTGCCAGAATGACTCTTCTGTTTTTAGCCTCAAGAGCCGCAAAGTCTCCGAGCGCCTGGGAAGATTCTAATTCGCCAAAAGTATATTTTTCCCCTGGTATTATAATATCCTTTTTGGGCCTGTTTGTCAATATGAGGAACAGGCCGTTGTCAGGGCCTCCTTTATGGAGCTGTCCCGAAGAGTGAAGGTATCTGGGGCCGTAAGCCGCGATAACGGTTGAATGAGTTTTGAGCCCAACGGTTTTTCTGAGTCTTGAGAGGGCTTTGTCAATCGCAGTTTCATACGGCAGGTAAGCGAGTATTCCCATGTATTCTCTCCTGTTCAGGGATGAAAAAAACACGTTCAGAATTGAGTCAACGCCGCATGGGGCAGATCCCTCCTTCTCAGGCGGATTGACATCTTTTTTCAGTCTCTGGGAAAGATAAATTGAAATTCTGTCAGAGGAAAAATCCGGTTTTGCCGCGGTAGATTTATCCAGGGTTTTTTCAAGGACCTTCAGCGCAAGGGCTTTTGCCTGGTTCACGTCCGGCTGGTCAAAAGGATTTATGCGCATGAGAGCTCCGGCAGCGGCCGTAGCAGTCTCCCATCTGAAGAACTCGGCGCCGATGTCATAAATGTCGTTAAGCCTTATTTCATGCGCCGGATGGCCCGCGTTTTTTAAAGCAGAAATCCGGGACTCTGTTTTCTTGTCGTTTATGCCGGCAAGGCGGAGCCATACGAACGCCCTGTCATCCTGGTATCCGGCCGGGTCTGAAAGTTCCTCCATGCACACAGGAACGATTCCCTTCCCCTCCTTGCCCGTGCTTTCCGCCACCAGTTGTTCAATCCATAGGCCGAAAACCTCCATTTTCTCCGGCATGACAAGAGTTAATTTATCCTTTCCTTTAAAATACGCGTCTGCCATGAACGCGCCTAACTGAAGACCGGAATTTTCTTTGGCCATTCTGATTCCCCGGTCAATCAGGATGCGGACATCCGCCCCGCATAAAGCAGCCGGAACCATGCCGAAATAAGAGAGAGCCGAGAACCTGCCGCCTATGTCCGAAGGATTCACAAAGGTTTTTCTGAACTTCAGCTCTGCCGCGAGTTTTTCAAGACCTGTGCCTTTGTCGGTAATCGCTATAAAATGCCTTCCGGGATTTTTTATGCCGGCTTTTTCAAGAAGGCGCCGGAAATATTTAAACTGGCTGTTGGGTTCTATGGTGCTTCCTGATTTGCTGGAAAATATAAAAAGAGTCTTTTTTACGTTTATTGAACCCGCTGTTTTCAATATCCAGGCAGGGTCAGTTGTGTCCAGCGCCCGGAGTTTGGGGTATTTATCTTTTTGGAAAAGGGTTCTTATGACTTCGGGCGCAAGGCTTGACCCCCCCATTCCGAGAAGAACGGCGTCCGTGAATTTTTCCTTCAATATCCCTGAGACAAAATTTTCTATTTCACCAATGGAGTCTTTCATTCTGAAAGGAACTTCAAGCCAGCCTAACGAGTTTGATATTATTTTCGCGTGTTCCGCCTCGTCCTTCCATAGGGAAACGTCTTTTTTCCGGAGCCTGTCCGCAAAGTTGATTTCGGCAAGTCTGGCGGCGCAGGAATTGCGCGGCATGAGACCGTTTATCTTGGATTCCAGGTGTTTTATTATTGACTCGTGCGCGTCAATGAATTTCTTCACCCCGTCCCTTTCAAGACCCACAAGCGCTCCTTCAAAATCAATGCCCGCTTCCCCGATTTTTCTGAGGAGAGCCTTTGCTTCGGCTATTCTGATTTCCATGTTGCACTTGTTGACCGAGCCTGATTTGAGAAACGCTTCAATCGTGGCTCTGGGAGCGGTGTCGACCGAGTCAGGCAGGGCAAGCTCGTCAACGTAGAGGGTTTCCTTGTAAGCCGGGTTTTTCGCGCTTGTTGACGCCCATAAAATCCTCTGTTTTTTCGCGCCTTTTTTACGCATGTCAAGGAATTCCTTTGAAGAGAATATTGAGCGGTATATGTCGTATGCGGTTATGGAATTGGCTATCGCTGTTTTGCCTTTCAGTTCCCTGATGTCCGGGTGTCCTTCGTCAATCTGCCGGTCAATCTCAGTGTCTATTCTGCTTACAAAGAAGCTTGCTACCGAGGCTATCAGGTCTAAGGGAAGCCCTTTTGAATCCCTGTACATGAGAGCGTCCAGATACGCCCGGGCTGTTTCCTCGTACCTGTCAGGGGAGAAAATGAGCGTTGCGTTTACGTTTATGCCTTTTTTAAGGAGGATGTTTGCGGCTTTTACGCCTTCTTTTGTGGCAGGGACTTTTATCATTACGTTGGGCCTTGATATTTCCGCAAAGATTCTTTCCGCCTCTGAAACCGTTTTTTCCCAATCGCGCGCCAGACGAGGGGATACTTCTATGCTTACGTACCCGTCAAATCCCGACGATGCCTTATAAATTTCCATAAATGCGTCGGCGGCGGCTCGTATGTCTTCAATCATGAGTTTCCCGTATATTTCTTCAGGCTTCAACCCGGCTGCCCATGATTCTTCTATCGCTTTGTCATAAATGCCGGTTCCGGTGATGGCTTTTTCAAAAATGGAAGGGTTGGAAGTCATTCCTTTTATTCCGAGGTCTTTTATCATTGAAGAAACTTCATTGCCTGACAGCCATTCCCTGTTTATGTCGTCCAGCCACAGACTCTGGTTGATTTGCAAAAGTTCGGTTAAAATGTTCATTTTAAACTCCTATTCCCCAATTCTTGGTTTCAAAAGATTTTATTTTTTTAAGGCGTTTCACGTGCCTCTCTTCCTTTGAAAATTCCGCGTTGACAAACGTTTCCGTGATTTCCCACGCCAGATGAGTTCCGACCACCCTTGCGCCTAAGCAGAGCACGTTGAGGTCGTCATGCTCAACCGCCTGTTTTGCGGAGTAGGTGTCGTGGCATACCCCCGCTCTTATGCCGGGGAATTTATTGGCGGCAATGCAGGCCCCGACCCCGCTGCCGCATATCAGAATTCCCCGTTCGGCTTTTTCAGCCAGAATTCCGAGAGCGGTTTTTTTGGCGTAATCCGGGTAATCGGACGGTTTCCTGCCGGAATCCGTTCCCAGGTCAATGACTTTATGGCCGAGGGCTTTCAGTTTCCAGGAGAGAAACGATTTCAGTTCAAAACCGGTATGATCGCTTGCCATTGATATTTTCATATTTTTTCTACGTGCTCCTTTTTTATCCACCCTTTTATGCCTTCCTTGGCGACTCCTATTTCATAATATAAATCGTTTGAGTCAATGACTTTTACTATGCTGCCTTCAGGCAGATTGGCGTATGCCTTGAAGTTTTCCCCGGGGCCGCTGAGCATGGGAACGTCCGGCCTGATTATAACCGCAGAGTTGTGAAACGGCGAGGTGGTTCTCATGGCGCTCCACAAGTAGAGAAAGACAAACAGAATAGAGATGCCTGCCAGATAGCTTTTGAGAGTTTCTCTTAAACCGGGTTTTACGGCGTAAAGAGCGCCTGACAGGCAGAGAATCCAGAACAGGATTATGGAAATCGCCTTGAGTTCGTGATATGAAAAAAAGTAATAGACAAAGTAAACCACGGGAGGCGCTCCCTCCGGCCTGAAACTCTGGCCCGAATGTTTCATGACGTATTCCAGATTGTGCCTTATGTCTGAATTCCTCGGAAGCAGGTTGAACGCCCTCAGGTAGTACGCGACAGCCTGGCCGGTATGACCTAATTTGGAATGGCAGTTGCCTGCGTTATAAAGAAGAGACGGATTATAAGGATCGGTTTCAAGAAGCCGCAGATAACCTGCCAGAGCCTGCTCAAAATTTGCGTTTCTGTAATCCTCGTTTATTTTAAGAATCGGGTTTTCAGCAGCGCCGAGCGGACGGGCGTTTATAAAAACACCAAGCAATAGAAGTACTGAGCTCAGTATCATCGCGCTCATATTACTTTTTTAAACCTTTTTCCAGCAAATCCAGAAGCGTCGTGTATCTGGTAATCATGTCTGAAACTCCGGACTGCAGGGCTTCTGAAGGCGCATACCTGAGACGTTCAAGCCCTTCCCAGAGGGTTTTTACTTCCGACAGAACGTAATCGTCAATGCCGGGATAGTCGTTTTTTATCAGTTCAAGGGTTTTTTTCAGGGTGATTGCGCCTATGTCTGCGCCCAGCTTGTCGGACAAATAATCTATAAGGGAAGAATATAAAATGCCTGCTGCCGACGATGCGTCCTTTTCAAGAAGCTCTTCTGCTTTTTCAATGCGGTCTTCGGCGTTTGAGCGGGCTTTCTTGTATTTGAGAAGCAGGGGGTTTCTCATCCTTGCGTTTTTAATCTGCATTCCGAGAATGCTGAATGCAAGGATCAGAGCCGGAGCCAGGTTTATCCAGCCTGAGCCGGATATTTTTAAGGCTGATTTTACCCCGAAATGCGGCTTTATTTTTTCCATTATGTAATGAATGTCTGCTGAAACCGGGGTAATGCCGGCAGGCGCCTGTTTTTCAAAGAACGAATACTGCTTTACGGCTGCGTCGCCGGGTAAAACGTTTATTTCCATGGGGGAAGTCTGCAGTTCCTGGTAAAGTTTCGTTTCAGGATTGAAGAAGGAAAATCTGACTGCCGGTATCTTGCGTCTGCCTGCGGATTTGGGTATCAGAATCGTGGTAAAAACTTTTCTTCCTCCCACGATGTCGTTATGCTTTGTTATGTCAAGGGAGCTCATTGTGTCAAAGACCTTGAAATCAGGCATTTCCCCGATTTCCGGGGCAGTGACTGTTTTCAGGTTTCCCCTCCCGTTTATTTTTATTGAAAAATTAACAGGCTCGCCTGCCTTGACTTCTTTTCTGTCAATTTCGGCTGAAATTATGTAATCGCCTACCGCGCCTTTGAAAGACGCTGGCCTGTTGTTTTCAGGCAGGGACTTCAGTTTTATTTTTATGGGAACGGTTTTAACCTGATATGGAATGCCGCGGGCGCTCGGAATAGCGAAAAACTTCTGAAAGAAAAAATTGGGGTCAAAGGGGTCAACATCCTCTTCCTCGGCCACCTGCGCTTTTACTACAGCGGGATATATCATTGCCTCGCCTTCGTCTATTCCGAACATGGCCGACCTTATTTCATTAAAGTAATATTTAACTCCGTTAATGACGGTTTCGCCGTTTCTTATCGGCGGGAGGTCTTCCGCTATAAGACCTTTTAACTGGGGAGCAACGTATTCTGGGTTGCCGAGAAGAGGAATAGCCGTATAAAATTTGACTGTCAGATTGATTTGCTCGTGAACATAAGCCGATGCCTTGTCTGTCTCGGCAGTTATGAATATGTCTCTGCTTATGTCGCGCTCACGGGGCTGCGCCGTTCCGGGCCGGGTTTTTGCCGGTTTGACGGGCTGGGGCTGGCCGGTTTGGGGCTGGGAGGTCCGGGCGGGCTGTGTGACGTATATTTCTATGGGAGAAGTCACGTATTTCTGCCGGTCGTGAAAAAGAGTTATTGGCGGAATCTGTTTTTTCCCTATAAATTTAGGCGTAAGCACGTAGTTGAAAGTCACTGATGAGGATATTTTTCCGTTTATTATGGAAAAATTCTGGCTTCTGCCGGAAGAGTGGATATAGAAATCCGGAATTGAAGGAATCTGCGGTTCGGGCACGTTTGCCATGTCTCCGGACACGGTTACCGTGAGGGTGAAACTTTCGTTTACAGCCACTGTTTTTTTGTCAACTGAAGCTGAAAACGTAATCTCCGCCCCTGCCCGGTTTTGAAATAACAGCGTCAATAATCCTAATAAAATAACTTTAAAATAACCGCCAAATTTTAATTTATTCATTTTTCGTTTTTTTCTTGCCTTTTACCCCGTTAGAAATAAGCCGCCCCGAGGCGGCTGTCGCCGTGCCCAAAGGGCAGGGCGGATTTCTAACGGGGTTTACTGGTTACTGGCCACTGGTTACTGCTGTATCTGTATCCTGACATATTACCAGTCTTTTTCAACCTGGACCCGGCTCTGGCTGTTTTGTATCCTCATTTTCTGCATGTCGGGGTTTGACGAGGATTTTTCTTTTTCCTTGATCATTTCCAGGAGGTTTTCCGCTTTTTCCCTTGCTTCGGCTTTTGAAGATTCTTTTTTGTCTTTATCGCTGTCTTTGCCTTCGCCTTCTTGTTTCTTGTCTTTTTTATCCTGTTTATCGTCTTTTTTGTCCTGGTTGGGCTTATTGCACGCGTTGGGATTGGTCTTCATTTTTTTGAGCGCAAGCTCAAGGTTGTATTTTGCATTTTCATTTTTCATGTCTGCCAGTATCGCTTTTTTATAGCTTTGAACCGCTTCCCTGAGTTTTGACGTTTTAAAATAGGCGTTGCCTTGGTTGTAAAAAGCTTTGCTTTTGATTGCGGGATTGGCCGCCGAGTCCTGAAAAATACTCTGGGCTTTTTCGTAATCTTCAAGTTTGTAGCAAGCGTTTCCGAGGTTGAATTTTATTTTAGCGTTTTTTGGGGATTTCCCGAGAGCCTCCTGGTAATATTCAGAGGCTTTTGAAAAGTCTTTTTTTTCGTAGAATTTTCCGCCCTTGTTGGAAAGTCCGGAAGCTGATTTCGCATAAAGAGCGGGTTCAACGCAGAATGTCAATGCCATAAGAACAGGAATAAGCATTTTATTCATATTTTTGCCGTTTTTCCATTATCATAAATTCTATCAAAAATAACAGCAGAGCCATGAAAAGAGGAATCTGGTATCTATTTTTGTATCTGGACATGGATTTGCCCGCGGTTTTTGCCAGCTTTATGTTTTCAACTGCTTTATGGATTTCATCGCTTACTGCTTCAGGGTTGTTGTAGTGTATGTACTGTCCCCCGGTCGAGCGCGCTATTTTTATCAGCAGGGATTCATTGAGTTTCGTCACCACGGTTTTGCCGTCCCTGTCTTTTTTGTAATCAGACACGTTGCCGCCGGCGTCCAGAACAGGTATGAGCTCTCCTGCGGGGTCCCCTATGCCGACTGCGAAAATCCTGACGCTGTTTTTCAGGGCGTAGCCGAGGGCGAAATCCATGTTGCCTGAATGGTCCTCCCCGTCGGTCAGGAGAACGAGAATTTTATCCCCGCTGATTTTAGAGACCAATTCAACCGATTTGGTTATGGCAGCAGGAATGTCGGTCCCCGGGTGAGGCAGCATGCCTGCCCGGAGCGAAGAAATAAAATATTTCAAAGCTTCGGTGTCGGAGGTAAGGGGGCACTGCACAAAAGCCGCCCCGCTGAAAGCCACGATTCCTATTCTGAACTCAATGAATTTCTCAACCAGGGACTTAAGCATCAGCTTAGAGTTGTCAATTCTGGAGGGTTTAAGGTCCCTGGCGAGCATTGAATTTGAAGTATCAACGGCTATTACCACGTTCCCGGCGAATTTGGCGACCGGCGCGAGTTCCACCCCCCACTGCGGAGCGGCAAGGGCAAGGAGCGCGAAAAAACACGCGGAAAGGTAGCAGTATTCTTTGAATTTTTTTCTGGAAAGTTCGTCCGGAGAAACAAGCCTTGAAAATGAGGAGTACGGCATCAGAACGGAGATTATTTTCCATTTCGCCCGCGTAGACCTGACATAAATCAGGGTCATCAGCACGTACGCTATTATTGACCAAATTAAGATGTCGGCGTATCTAAATAATGTCATCAGGGTATCCGCATGAAAACCGTTCTTTCCAGAATAAAAATCAGCAAAAACAGGAAAGCGGACGGCAGAAGAAACAAAAGGTACTTGTCTTCATAATCCGCGTGGATTTTAGCCTCAAATTTCGTTTTTTCAAGTTCGTCTATTTTTGAATATATTCTCTGCAGTTCCGCGTAATTTTTCGCCCTGAAGAATTCCCCGCCTGCTGTTTTTGCTATCGCCATCAGGGTTCCCTCGTCAAGGTCCTCGTCTACGTATAAGTAAGGCTGCAGGGGGTCGTTCGTGGGAATCTGCGCGCGACCTTTTGAAGCGGTTCCTATGGCATATATCTTTATGTCAAAAGCCGCGGCTGTTCTGGCTGCTATTACCGGGTCGGTTATAAGGCCGGTGTTGGACCTTCCGTCCGTAAGAAGAATTATTACTTTGCTTTTTGCAGCGCTGTTTTTTATATGGTTTATGGAGGTGGCGAGAGCGTCGCCTACGGCCGTGCCCTGGCTTTCGGTCATGTTTAGATAAATAGAGTCCAGAAATTCAAGAACCGCCTGATAGTCAAGGGTAAGCGGACAGGCAAGCGCCGTATTGCCGCCGAAAACCGTTATGCCTATCCTGTCATGGAGCCTTTTTTTCACGAAATCCGTGGCAGCGTTTTTGGCCGCGTCAAGCCTGTTATACGGATTGAAATCCAGCGCCGCCATGCTCATGGAAGTGTCTATGCAGAGCATTATGTCAACGCCTTCCACGGGCGGGATTTCAGTGACCGAGATTTCCTGGGGCCTGGCAAGGGCGATTATGGCTAAAGTTATTGCCAGTATCCTTCCCCAGAAGGAAAGGAGTCCGTAAACCTGTACTTTCAGGGTTTCCCGGCAGGCTTCCATTTCCAGAGGCATTCTGAGGCCTGCCTGCCTGCCCGAGAAAAGTGTTTTAAGCACGAGGCCGAGACACGGCGCCAGCGGGATTAAAAGAAGAAAATAAGGGTTTTTAAAAACCATATTTTTATTAAATCCCCCTCTTTTCCCCCTTTTGTAAAGGGGGATGCAGGGGGATTTCAGTATTTGTTAAAGGAAAATTGCTTGCTTTTTTAGAATCCAGATGGGTTTTTATCGCCGCGATGTTTGCTTCTATCAGTTCCACGTCTTTATCTCTGTTTTCTTCACCCGGCATAAATTTTGCGAATTTTACAAGGTCGCATAATTCCAGGGATTCCCTTATTTTTATTATCGTGTTTATATTGATGTCCGTGTGTTTGAATTCCTTTACCATGTCAAAGGTGGTCATTAACGGAGCGTTTATATCAAGGCTCTTATAGATGAAAGTTCTGAATATGTCGGACAGGCTGATGTAGAAATCCTTGATTTTTCCTTCCTGCCACAGGTTTGAAGCCAGAAGTTTCCGGATTTCGTCAAGGGCTATTACGTCCGGCGGTCTGGTATCAACCGGTTCAGCGGCTTTCAGCGCGGCTGATTGTTTTTTTCTGTATATCAAATAGAGCGCCGCGAGAACCGCCGATATCAGAAGAATTATCGCAAGATTAAGCCAGGAAAAAAATTTAAACGGCGGGTAGACGTCTCTTATGTCTTCCTGTCCGTCCCCGGCTTTGAACAGCGGTTCAATTTCAATATTGAATGAAGGGCTTTTGGTCCGGGAGATTACCTGGTCGTCGGCATAGCCTCCGACACCTGTGGGTCGGGTGGCATAGCGCCCGACACTTGATGAGCCAGAGGCTCGTTGTTCCGCCGCAGTGCGGCTGTTCCGAGGTTCGCCCGTTTTATGCAGGTTCCATGTGAGGGACGGGAAAGTGGCAACCCCTATGTCAAAGGGAATCGCTTCCAGAATTATTTTTTCGGTGATTCCGCCTTTGCCGGCGGTTTTGCCTGAACTTTTTGCATCGGTTATCACGAATGATTCTGTTTCAAAGCCGGCAGTGTCAACTTCAATTGAAAAGCCGCCTGGATAGGAAACTTCCAGTTCAATTTTAAAAGGCTGCGCAAGCTTCGGTTTGTCTTTGGGCGGTTTTATTGCAAATGAAACCGTTTCAGGAAAGAGACGGGCCGGCAGTATAGCAGCGAACAATACTACAAATGATACGAATGACAAGAAATTAACCGAATATTTTCTTATTCTTTTCCCCATTTCCCTTATTACCTTATCACCTTGTTTCCTTGTCACCTTATATCTTTCATATTCTTATTTTTCTCGCCCGCTGTTTAAAAAACTGGACCACAGGCTCTGTAACATCCATATGCGTTTTGATGTTTATCCAGTCAATGCCCATGGATTTAAAAGTTTTTTCAAGATTTTTTTTCCGCTCCATGGCATTCCGGGAGTAATTATCCAGGAAGTCTTGCGAAGAAAGGTCGGCTGTAAAAGATTTATTTCCGTCTTCAAGATATTCCGCGTTTATCATCGCGTTTAACGCGGGGAGTTCGTTTTCCAGTCTGTCTTCGATGACAACCGGAATAAGGTCGTGTTTTTTCTCGGTTCTTTTCAGCGCCTGTTCAAAACCGCCTGAAATAAAGTCCGAAATCAGTATTATGATGCTTTTTCTTTTCAATATTTTGTTTATTGCGTTTAACGCCGATGCAATGTCGGTTTTGCGGTTTTTCGGCTGATAGGCAAGAAGCTCTCTTATTATCCTGAGCATGTGGTTCTTTCCCTTTTTGGGAGGGATGTAGAGTTCGGTGGCGTCCGTGAAAAGCATAAGCCCGGATTTGTCGTTGTTTTTAAGCGCGGAAAACGCGAACATCGCGGCGAGTTCGGCCGAAGCCTCATTTTTGAACTTCTCGGAAGAACCGAAAGACTGGGAGCCCGAAACGTCGCACAGTATCATCATGGTCAGTTCCCTTTCTTCCGTGAAAAGTTTTACAAAGGGTTTTGAGAGTTTTGCGGTCACGTTCCAGTCTATGGTCCGCACGTCGTCGCCGGCAACGTATTCCCTGACTTCAGCGAACTCAATGCCCCGTCCCTTGAATACGCTCAGATATTCCCCGGAAAAAGTTTCGGTTACTATTCTGTTGGTTTTTATTTCAATCTGCCGGACTTTTTTCAGAATTTCAGCGGTATTCATCATAAATCAGTGGATAGTGATTAGTGGTTAGAGGCGAGCGGCGAAAAACATTTAACAAAATTCCCTAATTCACTATTCACTCGTCACTTGCCACTATTCACTGCTGTTCATGGCACTTCAATTGTTTCAAATATCGTTTTTATTATCGTTTCCGTGGCGATGTTCTCGGCTTCCGCTTCATAAGTAAGAATTATCCTGTGCCTGAGCACGTCAAAGCCGACTGCTTTCACGTCTTCGGGCGTAACGTATCCCCTGCCGTGAATGAACGCAAATGATTTGGCCGCCTGAGTCAGAAATATCGTGGCTCTGGGGCTTGCGCCGTAAAGTATCCAGGGCTTTATGTTCTGCATTTTATAATTCTGCGGATTGCGCGTGGAAAGAACTATGTCCAGAACGTAATTTTTTATTTTTTCGTCCACATAAACCATGTCAGCAGTTTCCCTGGCGGAAAGAATCTGCTTCGGGCTGACGATTCTCTGCGCCGCCGGAATTTTCTGGCATGACATCAGTTCAAGAATTCTCTTTTCCTCCTGCCTGCTGGGATAGGTTATGTTTACCTTGAGCATAAACCTATCTATCTGCGCTTCGGGCAGGGGGTATGTACCTTCCTGTTCAATCGGATTCTGGGTGGCCAGAACCATGAAAATTTCGTCAAGTTTAAAAGTAGAATCTGAAATCGTGACCTGCCTTTCCTGCATCGCTTCCAGAAGCGCGCTCTGGACTTTTGCGGGAGCGCGGTTTATTTCATCGGCTAAAATTATGTTGGCGAATATGGGGCCTTTTTTTACCGAGAAAACCGCGTCCTTCGGGTTGAAAACGAGAGTGCCTATGATGTCGGCCGGCAGGAGGTCGGGGGTGAATTGTATCCTTTGAAAAGAAGCTGAAACTGTCTGCGTCAGGGTTTTTATGATAAGGGTTTTGGCAAGACCGGGCACGCCTTCCACAAGAACATGGCCGTTTGAAAGCAGTCCGACGAACAACCCGTTTATAAGGTCGTCCTGTCCAACTATGACTTTTGACATCTCCTTTCTCAGGTCCTGCAGAAAAAGGCTGTCTTCCTGAACCTTTTTATTTAGCCGGCTTATTTCCATGTCCATAAAAAACCTCCGTTAACTTCAGTGGCGGGTGGTTAGTGATTAGTGGTCAGTTTTTTTGCTCGCCACCAGTCACTCGTCACTACTCACTGCTTTTAATTTATTCAATCCGGAAAATAGGCGTGATTTTGCGTTCTTCCAGCTTCGTTTCCCTGTGTTCTTCAACGTCTTTTCTGACTTTGTTGATGGCTTCAACTGCCTTAAGCCGCACTTCTTCGTCATAGTCGTTTAAAGATTTATTGAGTATCGGTATCGCTTCCTTGTTTGAAAAATTCCCGATGGTTTCAATGGCTTTTATCCTGACGTCCCTGTCGTAATCCTGAGTCGCTATCGCCAAAAGAGACATGCTGAGCCTGGATTTTTCTTTTGCCAGAAGGTCTATCAGACTTTTCTTGACCGCGGGTTCCGTCTCTTCCCTTAACATGCTGGCGATGATTTCCGGTATCTGCTCGTCCTGCATCTGCCATAAAAGCTCTGCCGAGGCGAATCTGACTTTTTCATTCGCGTCCTGCGTCAGGGAGCGCAGGATTTTCAGGGTATCCTTGGAGAACTTCAGAAGATAAGGTTTTGTAATCATCGGCGGAAGGACCTCATCCACCTGTTCCGGCTTGGGTTTGGCTGAGCTCTGGGTTTGGTCCGCAGGGGCCTGGCTTTTTTTGTAGATAAAAAGATAATAACTGCCTCCGGCAAATATAACCGTCAATATAATCCAGCGTATCATTTAAAGTCTCCCGCAATTTTTTTTACGGTCAGTTTTAATTCTCCATTCGTTTTCTTTACCGTCGCGAGGCTGAGATCGCCTATTCTCGCCCAGTTTTCCCCGCCGGCAGGCTCGCTTGAAAGTATGATTCTGCCGTTTTCCCGTTTTAAAGCCAGTTCGCCCCATTTCCAGCCTCTTGTCATGAGAGCGCCGGGATCCTTTTTCAGCGGATAGTGGCACAGGGCGTAGAACGATTTGCCGTCGCTTGCAAAAAGATTCAGACCCCTGTAAGGAAATTTTTTATCCGCATGTCTGTTTTTACAGGAATGCCATGTAGTCCATATTTCGTCCATTAAATTTTCAAAAGCCGCTTCCGTAGAGCCGTAGGAGTCAAGAAGCTTGATAAATTGCCAGAAAAGCACTTCGCTGTCATTGTTCCCCCGGATGAACTTTTTGTATCTGCCCAGGAATGCGGTTATTTCTTCCGGAATTTCCAGCGTCCCGTTATGCGCAAAAATCATGTTTGAATGGGAAAAAGGCTGGGTATTATGCATTCCGCCGAGAGCGCTTTTTTTAAGCCCTCTGGGATTTGAAGCGTCTCTTATGTGGGCGATTGTGATTTCGGAGCGTATTTTAGAAGCTGAATTCGCGAATTTTTTCCCGTCTTTGTAAACAGGGGCGGGGCTTTTTATCAGTTCTGCGGGGCCGTTTGACGAATAATAGGCTATTCCCCATCCGTCCGACTGGCGTCTCCCGGCAACGGCATTAGATTGTTTTAACAGGGATTTATTAGAGTCCACCAGGAACTCTCTTGGGGTATCCGCTTTTGAGCATATAACAGCCGTCATTCTGCACATTACTATATTACACTAAATTTTTAATAAATCGTTCAATATAATATAATAATAGTTGCAAGTTGCATATCACAAGTCACAAGCGACAGCCCCTAACTTGTGACCTGTGACTTATATAGAGGGTGTACTTTATGGACAATTTTGAATCCCGGATGCCGGAGCAAATTCAGGAACAGTCGTCGTTGCAAAAAGAATCCGACGCATCCGACATACAGCCTGCCGGTTTCAATGAAAGATTCATCGCGTATACAATAGACGCTTTTCCTTTTGTTTTAGGATATTTTATTTCTTTCTCTATTCTTGTAAAAAACGACAGTATCAGCTATAGTTTCACGAATGAGCTTATGTGGTGGCTGTTATGGATTTTTTTCTACATAATCTATCAGACCGTATTTTCTTCGGGAGGAAGAGCCACTCTCGGCAAACGCATAATGTCCATCAGGGTAAGAGACAAGAGCGGGATAGAACTCTCTATTCCGAGGGCTTTTATGAGGGCAATCGGCTATTTTTTAAGCAATTTCACGCTGACTCTCGGATATATTATCGCGTTATTCAATCCGCAGAAGAGAGCGCTTCACGATTATATGGCGGGGAGCAGGGTAGTGAGCATCAAGCAGAAAAGCGAGTTCGCTCAGGGTTTTATTCTTGTGCTTTCATGGGGGCTTATGGCTGCATTGATAGGCAGCTGGGTCAACGCATATTTCCTTCGCGTTACGCCCGGTGAAGAAAGACAGATAGCGCGGGCTAAAAGGGCGATATACATGATAGCCCGCCTTGAAGAATTTCACAGAAGAAAATGGGGAAAATATACCGACGATTTAAAACGGATAGCCTCTTTGACCGGAAATGTGCCTAAATTCAGAGACGAACTTGTTGAAAGCATAGAACCGGATTCTCTTACGATATCAAGCGACGGGAAGGCGTATAAAATAAGCGCAAAAGCCAGGAACTGGAGAAAGACTACGGTTGAAATCGTTTCAAAACCAAATTAATCAGTAAGTGAATAGTAAACAGTAATTAAGTTTTTAGGGTCTATAAATTTTCTGTCTCATAAACTCAATCACTCAATTTCTTAATCACTATTCACTTGTTTTTTATGCTGTTCTTCTGTTTTCCGACGTGTTCTGGCATACAAGACAGTATCTCGCCGACGGAAGGGCTTTAAGCCTTTTCTTGTTTATGGGTTTGCGGCATTGCTCGCAGGCGCCGTACATGCCGCCGTCAATCTTCCTCAGGGCGGCTTCAACGTCGTCAAGCATTACCCGCTCATTGTCGGATAATTCAAAAAACATTTCCCTGTCCAGACTTTTGGAGGCCTGGTCGATTGAGTCGCCGATGTCGGGTTCAACTACCTCAATGTTCCGCTTGTCTTCAACGCTTTTTGCGAGAGAATCCCTGAGTTTGACGAGTTCGTTTCTCAGGGATTTGATTTCATGTTTGCCCAATATGACCGTCTGATTGGTCTTCGGCATAGCCTTCGACACCTGTGGTCGGGCGGCATAGCGCCCGACACTTGATGAGCCGGAGGCTCGTTGTTCCGGCTGCAGTGCGGCTGTTCCGGCCGCTCGCAGCGCTCGCGGCACCGATTGCGGGCAATGCCGCCCTGTTCCGGCGGATTTGTTTTTCAATTTTTTGGAAGAGGGTTTCCTAACGGGTTTTCTTGCGGATTTTTTTATGCGCGATTTTTTTGTTTTTTTCATGTCGTCTCCTTTGGATTACATTCTTTGCAAACCGGCGTACGTGGTGAAAAACACCGGCCTGTTTCTGGTTATTATTTTCCTATTTGCTTTGATTCTTTCCCTGTAATATTTCGGTATTCTGAAAACTCCTTCAATGGCGGCGCCGTCCAGAAATTTAAGTTTTGTCCGGAGTCTTTTTTCAATGATATCGTCCATTTCTCTGCCTGTGCAGAGGAGCGGGTCAAGTTTTGCGGAGTCCGTGCAAAAAAGAAAAGACCATGTCATGTCATAAGAAGGAATATACGCAAAATATGAGCGCACGGTATTAAAGACGCTGCTCAGCGTGGCGTGCATGGCTTCATGGAGTTGAAACAGCGACGGTATGCCGGGTCCTGCCTGCGTCACGAAGATACCGTTCCTGTCAAGTATCCGTTTGACGCTTTTGTAAAATTCGTTGGTATAAAGTTCAAACGCCGGCCCGCCTTTTTCCGGACTGGGGAGGTCCGAATATATAACGTCAAATTTGACGGAAGTTTTCTCTACGAAGTTTTTTGCGTCCTGCACCAGAACGGACAGCCTGTCATCCTCAAAAGCCTTCCTGTGCCATTCTTTCATATATTTCTTTGCGAATTCAAGGATTGCGTAATCTATGTCGACCATTACGGCTTTTTTTATGGTGTTTGAGTTCAGGATTTCCCTTGCCGTGGCTCCCTCTCCCCCGCCCAGAATCAGCGCCCGGGAAGGATTAGGATGAATTATCAGAGCAGGGCAGACGAGCGATTCATGATAAATATATTCATCTAATTCGCTTGACTGGGTTTCGTTGTCTATTATCAGGCATTTTCCGAAAGCGTTAGTTTCAATCAGCGTGGCGGATTGAAACGGGGTCTTTGAGGCGGCAAGAATTCTCTTTACTTTATGGCCGTGAAATTCGCATTCTGAAAACCATTCCATAAACCACATTCCGCGGGGAAGCGATTTCCTGCCGGTTTTTATCCATGGAAAGTGTTTAAGTGATGGCATTATATAAGCAATCCCCGCTCCATTTTCATCACGCTGAAATGGGTGGATTTAAAGCCTTTTTTTACTATCTTCAGCGCCTTCCAAGGCCTGGTTTTCCTGCCGCAGGTGTAGAAATCAATTGAAGAGTATTCGTATTCCGGCCATGTGTGAATCGCAAAATGCGATTCAGCTATCACTATTACTCCGGACACGCCCTGGGGTTCAAAGCGGTGGAAAATGGCGTCAATAATAGTGACTCCGGCGGCTTTTGCGGCTTCCATCATTATGGATTGAACCTTGTTGACCTCGGAAATGATTTTATAGTCGCATCCGTAAAGTTCAACTACCAGATGCTGGCCTAATGCTTTCATAATATCAAAAAAACAGATTTTAAAATCTATAAAATTTTTTAGAAAGTGTCAAATAATGCGTGAGGTTATTTAAAAGATATTCCTTTGATTTTAGTGAAAATAGAGCGGTCTCTTCTCTGGAAAACAGGGCTTCTGAACGGGAAATCAAAGGTGAGAGAAATCTGGTGGGTTTTTCCCAGATCGCCCATCGGGACATATGCGTAATCTAAAGTAAAGAAATGAAGGGTGATTCCGATGCCCATGGTGAATCCGGTCAGGTCGTCGCGCATTTTCTGGCTGTTGAGCCCGGTTCTGAAGCTGAGTCTTGTCAATTCATTCGGTTCAGTTGAGAGTTCCGCGCCGACCAGAAAGTTAGTCTTATTGTGCTTCGGGAACACCACGTCAGCCGATATAAGCATGTTTTTAAAGGGATTAACTGCGCCTGAGAGTTTGACGTTTTGAGGCAAAGAATTCCTTTCCTTGTCAAATTTAAGGCCGTTGCCCACGTTGGATATCATTACTCCAAGGCGGTAGGGAATGCTTGTAAAATTATAAGTCATGATTCCTATGTCCGAAGCGACGGTATTGGCGGATTCTATTATTTTAGAGTTTATGTGTTTCACGGCGACGCCTATGGAGACGTCTTTTTCCTTATCGGAGAATTCAAGCACGGCTTTGCTGTATGCCAGCGTAACGACCGTATCCCTGGGCGAGAAAGCGCCTAATTTGTTCCTGGAAGTGTCAAGATGATCAATGCTTCCGATATTGGACATGAAAATTGAAGCCGCCATTACCGAATCGTAAGAAAGTCTCTGCGCGTACGAAGCGTACTGATAGCTTATGTCTTCAAGATACGTGGAGCGCATGAAAAGAGCGGATAGTTTTGAAATCTGGACAAGCCCGGCTGGATTCCAGTATATTGCCGAGGCCTCTTCGCTGATTGCGGAATATGCGCCTCCCATTGAGGCCGCCCTGGCGCCTATGGGGAGATTCAGGAAATCAGCGGTTGTTTTTCCAACTGCTTCGTGACTTGTGACTTTAGCATAATCATCTTTCAACCGCAATCTTGACTACTTTTTTGCCTGCGCTCGAGTCAATAAGAGCTAAATAAATTCCGCTGGCTATTTTTTCTCCGTATTTGTTTATGCCGTTCCATGTAAGTATGCCGCCGGTTTTAGCCGTTCCTTCCCACACTTTTTCCCCTGACAAAGTGTAAATCGTGACTTTTGCGGATGAAGGCAGGTTTTCTATGGTCACATACCCGTCTCCCCTGTTCATGTAAAAAGGATTCGGATATGCAAGGACGTTGGTCAGGTTTGCGGCTGCCTCTTTCAACATCAGCTGGAATACGCTGAAATGATTCATGGAAGCCGTTATGGTTCTGGGTCCGGGCTGAATTGCGGTGTCAAGCGGCAGGCATTGGCCTGAAATAGAATTATATCTGGCCAGGACCAGTTTTGACGAATTGCTGTTTATCTGCGCAGCTTCATCCGAATTATAATAAAGAGTCAGAGTTACCGGCACCTGGGGCTGCGCGTTATTTTCAGTATATATGGCGACTTCAAAAGTATGAGCGACCGGATTGGTAAGCAGATAACTGCATGAATTTGTGGTTGAAGAAGATATGGCGACCGCGGTTTCAGACGCAAACGCGTTGGCCGGAATCGTCAGACTCGCGTACATTCCGTTCGGAAGAGCGCCTGCGATTACGGACTGGCTGCCTGGCGTGCTTGTCCCTCCGATTGAGCCCTTCGGCGTTCCGCTGGGGCCGGAGAGGGTCACCACCTCGGGCACGCATTGAATTTTCGCAGTCTGCTCTCCCTGGCCGTTCATAGCAGCCACGTCAAAATAATAGGTGGTTGATGTCAAAAGCCCCGTAAACTTATAAGATACGCCGGTATAATTCTGGCTGAAAGGCACGTACGTGGTGGAAGGATTAAAACCGCTTACGGTGCTTCCTCTTATTTCATAAACGGTGGTGCCGTAAGGATTTTGTCCCCGGTCCCACTGTATCGTGACTCCGGACATTTCAATGGACACGGGCTGAACCCCGTTCGGGGGCTGGGCTTTCGTATATCTTGAACCCATACTCGTATAACCGTCCAGATAAGTGGTGGGGACGTTGTTCCCGTTCAGAGCGTAAATTCTCACGGCATAATTCGTGTTCGGAGTCAGTTTATCCATGACAGTCGAAGTATCTGTTGTGGTTTTTGAAGATATATCCGTGAAATTGTTGGTTGAATATTCAAGAACATAAAAGGTGCCGCCGGGGTTTCCGTTTGAAATCCAGTTCGCGACCATGCTTCCCGAGCTTACGCTCGTAAATGCGTTAGGCGCTCCGGGCAAAGGAGATACCGCAAGAGTATATATATAACTTGAGTATGCGGCCGGCCCTAATACGATTCCGCCGGCGTTTTTAAACGCGTGCACCCGGACCGAGTAGGCGGTGTTCGTTGAAAGATTCGTCTGGTTAAAGTAGTTGAAAGAAGCTGAAGTGGAGCCCACGAATACGGCTGATTCGGTGCTTTGCGTCACATCGTATATTTCGTATCCGTCCGCTCCTTCGGACGGGTCCCAGCTCCATCGTATTTCAGACTTGCTTACGGGCCAGCCCTGCAGGTTGTTTATGTTGCCTACGGTTATCGTGGAGATGTACGGGGGGCCGCTGAAAGTTGTCAGTATGTCCGCGCCGTTTTTGGCTTGCACCCTGAAATAATAGGTTTTGTTCGGCGAAAGAGAGGATATCACGGCAGCTGTGCTCATATAGTTTACCGAGAAGGGAACCGGCGTGGAGACGTCGGTCAAAAAGTTTGAGTCAAGGGACAGAGAGACTTCATAAGGAGTAATGCTGGAGTTTCCGTTCGGGCTCCATTCAAGACCAACTGTTTCAAAACTCGCCCTTGTTATAACAAGATTTGAGGCCGGGTTGGCAAGCGTGTAATATGTGGCGGATTTTATCATGTCGTTTTCAAGACTGAATCCGCCCGTATTGTATCCTCCGATTTTGACTGAGGATTTAGTATTTGCCTGGAGATTCGTCTGGTAATATGTCGCCGGGTTAGTCAGGGCGGTTGTTGAAATAAACAGGTTATCGCTTGAGGAAAATATGGCGTAGCCGTCCGATATTGAAATAGAACCCACGTTCCAGCTCCACATTATGGTGGTGGTGCTCTGGACTGTCCCGGTGAGATTTGCAATGCTGCCTGTAGGCCTCGGAGTGGTAACCTGGACCATGAAGCCGTTTGAAAACACGCCGTTGTTTTCAACTCTGAGATGGTACCAGCCGTAAGGAAGCTCATTTGAGAGAGACGGCATTGTAAGCGTTATCGTGGAGACGGTTTTTGACCAGTCCGTGTTCGCGCTTCCGTATAAAGTATAAAATCTCGTGGTTAAATCAAGCAGGTAGCCGGCAGGCGTGTCTGCGGACTGTATGTATATTCTCGGATGATAAAAGGAAGAATTGCGCGGTCCGGCTCCTCCTCCCGAAGCTTCGGTTATTGAATGGAAATTTAAGTCCATGCTGGTATAAACCGCTTCCTGTCCCTTTTCAAAATACGCTGTTCCGGTTGATATTACGGGCTGGCGCGGAACGAGAGCGCCCACGCCGTAGGTGTCCGGGCCGTAAGAGAAATACATCATTTGCGTGGTATTCAGATAAGTCGCGCCGTCAAATCCTCCTATGGTCATCAGGTATCCGTCAGGCAGAAGAACAGTGGTGTGATTTGATCTAGGATCGGTTTTTCCCTGGTCCTGCCAGGTGCTGTAGTCCACATCGTAACCCTCTATCAAATCTATAGAGTAACCGGGTATTTCGCCGCCTACAACAAGCACTTTTCCGTTCGGCAGAAGCGTTGCCGTGTGATTGGAGCGGCGCGTCAGCATGTCGTTTCCCCAAGAGGCAATTGGAAAATTTTTTGTATAAGTCCAGTTTGAACCGTTGTACAATTCGGCTGTTTCCAGCGCGCCGAAATTGTCGCTTCCGCCCGTAACAAGAACCTTGCCGTCCCGTAAGAGCGTTCCGGCATGGCCGTATCTTTTGGTATTTAAATTTGGGCCTGCTGACCATGTCCTTGTCGCAGGATTGTAAATTTCAGACGAGTTCATTCCCCCGTCTCCGTTAAGCCCGCCAGCTGCCAGAACCCTTCCGTTTTTAAGTATGGCTCCTATGTGCTGGGTTCTTCCGTTTGACATGTTCCCGACGGTCTGCCAGATTGCCGCGCTCGCTATATACACCTCAGCCGTGTTTGAATACGCGCTTCCTGTGCTGCCGCCTGCCGCAAGCACGTTGCCGTCCGGAAGCAGGATAGCAGTGTGATTCTGCCTCGCATAGTTCATCGGAGACACGGGCACGAATCTTCTGGTGTCTGGATAGTATATTTCAGCCGCATTGATTGCGGCAGTTGAGGAGCTCACTGTTCCTCCCGCTATCAGAACGGTTCCGTTCGGCAGAAGAGTTGCGGTATGGTTTGCCCTGGGCCAGCTCATGAGATTGACATATGACCATAGTCCCTTGGTTTTTGAGTATAATTCGCAGGTATTCAGGGTCTGGTATCCGTTTGAACCCCCGCAAGTAAGAACCGTTCCGTCCGCAAGAATCGTGCTTGTGTGAAAAGCCCTTTGAGTATTCAATGCGGGCCCGTCCGGCCATGTGTCCATGTTCCGGTAAATAAAGATAAAACCCGAAGCAATAGAATTGTAAACAGGATTTGAGCGCACGCAATTGACTAAAGGATTGCTTTCGCAGTTTCTCCCGCCCTGGTTCACCATGTCCGCCGCAGGAGTGACTATTGTGGTGTGGTCAAACACGGGATACATGAGAGTTTCTTCGGCCGCAAGATCCCGCAGAAGGCTGTCTTTGGGCTCATAGACAAGCTTTGAAGAGAATATCATTCTTCTTATTACTGCGGTTGATTTATCCGCGTCATAAATCGCTCCTGAAAGATCTATCCTGTCAACCGTGTATTGTATGTTTAATTTTATAGACACTATGGGAGACCCTGCCGCGTTTTGCCCGGTATTCAAAGCGAAGGAAGTGGTGTTGGTGAGAGTTCCGGGAATGCCGGTGAAAAGCACGTTTGCAATTGAAACCTTGCCGTTTGCGCCGACTGTTCCGGTGAATTCCGCTTTCCCGCCGTCGTCAATGTCAATAGTGTAAAAACCGGCGTTGTGAGTGACGGCAGCTCCTGTAAGCGTAGCTGTGCCGACTATTGTTCCGCCTTCATAGGCTGCGGGAACCGTAAAAGAGAGAGGAAATCTGACCCATGAATTGGCGTTGTCAAGCGCGGTGCTGTAACCGACCAGAAGGGGTCCGCCTGTCCATGCGAAACTGGAGGAAATTACGGTTGCGTCCTTCCCGTCCACATCCTGCGGGTCAAAAGTAATAAGGCCCCGCGGCTGGTATAATCTTAGAAGATTGTTAAAATCTCCGGGAGCAGCGTTCATTATCAGGGTTCCTACCGGCTGTCCGTCAATCACGGCAGTGCTTCTTTCAAGATATATTTTTGCGTTGTCAATCGCGATAGCAGGAGTCTTTGAATCGTTCGGCGGAGGGATAAAAAGGTCGCCGTCAACGATTCTCCCGGATACGGGTTTTGAAAGATCGCCTTCAAACATAAATCTCATTTGTGCGCTAGCCGGATTTATTGTTGCGCTTGTAACCCATATTCTCGTAGCCATGAGATACGCGCCGTCGTCAAAAGTGGGACTGTACTCAAAAAAACTTCTGTCTATGTTTCCGAAGCCCGCTACTAGATCAACTGTTCCTTCAGGCATGAGAAGAGAAGTGTGCCTGCTTGTCCGGTACGGCATCGTATAATAGGATTTTCCCGAAATAGATACTCTTCCTCCATTAGGGTCAAACATTTCCATGCTGTCCAGAAATCCTTTTGTGCCCGCGTCCTGTATTAATTCTTCCGTTCTTGTCTCGGGGTCCAGGCTGAGTTTGTTATATCCATTGAACCCGGCGGCTATGAGCACGTTTCCGTTGTTCATCACGGTTGCCGTATGCTCTACCCTTCCTTCCAGAAGCGCGGTAGCAGGCGTCCATACGTTTGTTTCAGGATCGTATATTTCATTCGTCGGGAGATAGACTATGGTGCTGTTTACCACATCCCATGCTATGCCGGCTGAAGCAAATACTCTTCCCGAAGAAAGCAGGCTTGCGGAATGAGCTGTTCTTGAGCTTGTCATGAATGAGGCTGCTTCAAACGAGTTTGTTCCGGGATTGAACAATTCGCAGGAAGCGGTTATTGAGTTCAGATTGGTAGTTGTCTGGCCTCCGCACACGAGAATTTTTCCCTTATTGGTTCCCTTATTTATAAGCGTTGCCGTATGTCCCCCTCTGGCCGAGGACATATTGTAGGGGCCTGCCCATGCATTGGTAATCAGGTTATAAACGTAAGAGGCGTTTGAAGGCGTTCCCGCGTTGAATCCGCCGGACACAAGAACCGTTCCGCTTGACATAAGAGTGGCCGTATGAGAGGACCTTGCAGCAGGGAGCACGGTTAAATTTTCATATAGATTCGTTGAAAAATTATATCTTTCAACAGTGTCTGTAGGAGTATTCGCGGTCCCGTTGACTCCGCCGATAAGCATGATGTTCCCGTCCGGAAGAAGCGCTGTGGCGTGGCTGTGTCTTGAAGTTAAAATAGAGAAAGCAGGTTCAAATGCCGAAGCGACAAGAATAAAAGATAAAATTGTAAATTTTAATCCCCTCATAAATTTTGAATATATTATAATCCGCTCCAGTTGGAAAATTTGTTACAAACTTGTTAAATACTTATTTCTCTGTTTCCTGTATTCTGTCTACTGCCTTTGCCTTACTTATCACCTTGTTTCCTGTTCCCTTCTTTAATGGCAGAGCTTTGCTCTGCGGCTACTCTTTACTGATTACTGTTACTATTGACTCGCCGATTTCAGCCCTGGGTTTGCCGGGGTCAAGAATTTTCTTGCCGTCAACGACATAATGAAAGACATAATTGCCCGGCAAAATCCACATCTGGGTTTCCCATTTAATTCCTTTTTTGTCCATTTTTATCTCTTTCCATTTCGTAAAGCTGCCGGCAATCTTTACTGATTTGGCTTTGGCGTTCTTATAGGTGAAAACAGTCTTGGCCGCTTTGAGGGCCATAGGCCTTTGGGGCGGCACTGGCATAGCCTTGACGGCTTTTTGCGTTTTTTCCTTCTCTAACTGGTTTGCCGGTTTGGCAGGAGCGGGGTTCTGAGCAGGCGGTTTTTCAGGATTGTCCTGCGCAACATTTTCTTCCTCGTCGCCGGCTTCTGCATCATCGTCTATTTGAACAGGCTCCGGCCTGATTTCATGAGGCCCTGAAAAAAAATGCGCGTCCAGTCTTAAATACAACATGTATCCTGAGGCAACCACGACCAAAAAACTTATTATTATCATCAATGTCCAGAGGTTGGTTGATTTTTTAGTCTTCATATCTGACATAATTAATTCCTTATCTTTATCTTTTGCTGTTTACTCTTCACTGTTCACTAATCACTATTCACTTTTGTTATAAGCGGGCGATGGGAATCGAACCCACGTCTAAAGCTTGGGAAGCTTCCGTTCTACCATTGAACCACGCCCGCACCCTTCCCCAACACTGCAAGGTGATAAGATGATAAGTTGATATGGTGATAAGTAAAAACCCTCTGTATTTTGTCAACCCCGCGGGTTGCCACTGTCACTCTTCCACTTACCCCGCAGGTTTCTCCGAAAACCACATTGCCCCAACCTTCGGGGTTTGTTTATTACTTATCACCGTAAATATTCAGCGAATCCCGTTGTCATTCCCACGGGAATGACGTGCTTCAGTGAGCATTTACATTTATTTTACTTTATTTTTAATTAGATTTAAAAATTCTTCCCTTGTTTTATTGTCTTTCTCAAAACTTCCGAGCATTGAACTTGTCACTGCAAAAGAGGTTTCGTTTTCAACGCCTCTCATTGTCATGCATAAATGCTTGGCTTCCAGAACCACTCCGACTCCCTTGGGTTTGAGTTTTTCATACAGAGTATCGGCTATCTGCGCAGTAAGACGTTCCTGGACCTGCAGTCTCCTTGCAAATACGTTTACCAGGCGGGGGATTTTTGACAGGCCTATTATCCTGCCGTCCGGGATATAAGCTATATGGGCCTTGCCGAAAAATGGAAGAAGATGATGCTCACAGAGGGAATTAAAAGTTATATCTTTGATTATTACCATTTCTTTGTAATTTACCTTAAAAAAAGCGCGGTTCAGGATTTGGTCCAGGTCAGATGTATATCCTGAAGTTATGTCCCGGAAGGCTTTTGCCGCCCTGGATGGAGTTTTTATAAGACCTTTTACTGAGCTTCGCAGAAATAATGGATACGCTGGCTGAGCCGATTTTTGAGCGAGACAAGGAACGAGGAGCGCGCATAACTTGGGTTATGTAAGCGACGAGTGACGCACTCTAAGCCGAAAAGCGGCCAGCCCCTTTCCCCTGCGGGAAAGGGGAGGCTCATATTTGGCCGTCTGCTGCGTTGCTCCTCATTCACATAGCAAACGCTATGCTCATTCGTCGCGCCTTGCATCCAATCCAAATCTGAGCCTCCAACGTGCCCATTATTTCTGCGAAGCTCAGTAAGGAATATTTTACAATAGAGCAGAAGGAAACACAAAAAAGAATTCGGAGTTATTTGCTTGCGATATAGAGCCAATTGCTTGCGGCTTTCAATTTTTTAGACGATGATTTGAGATTTTTCAGGTTTTCAGACAGGTTGGCAAGCGCCCGCTGTTTTTCAAGGATTTGCCGGCCGTTCGCATAGCTCACGGCGCCTGGCGCGCCGGAGGCGCTGTTCCGCATGTTTTTGCCTCTTGTTTTCGCTCTTTTTGAGCCTGACGGCGCGTCCCTGAACGAAGATTTTTCCCCGCTGAGTTTTGACGCAAGGGATTCCACATAAAAAGTCTTTCTGTCTAATTTTCCGGCGTAGCTTGATATGGTGCGGGTGTATTTTGCAAGCATTGAACTCGGCTGGATTTCGGGAAATTGCTTCTTTGTCAAATAGGTTATGTGTTCCACGTTGTTTTTAACGACCCTGAGGCTCAGGCTCATTGCCAGTATATCCTGGACCGTTAGTCTTGAGGAATCCTCCATGGATTCTATGGTCTCGTCCAGAAGTTCATCCTGTCTTACAAGTTTCAAAAGAATGTCCTTCATTTCGTTTATTTTATCTTTGTCTGTTCCCTGCTGAATTTGCGGATTTTTGCCAATGTCGGAAGCTGCGTTTTTCGGTTCCCCCGCCCGAACGTTTAGAATTACAAAGGACATGAGTCCGGCTGCAAACAATACGGCAAAAAATTTGATTTTGTTCATGGTATCGTTCTCCTTTTACGGAATTTTTCTTGCTGATAATAGTGATAATAGTCTAATTTAAAAAGAGAAGAATAACACGGGGCAAAAGGGGATAAGTCTACCGGGAAAGAGGCCTATGTTTTGATGGGACTTTCGCCCCGTTAGAAATAAGCCGCCCCGAGGCGGCTGCCGCCGTGCCCTTCGGGCAGGGCGGATTTCTAACGGGGTTTGGAGCTTTTCAGGCGTTTCAGACGTTTTAGGAATTCAATCGCCTGTTTTCTGTTTTGTATTTTGCCTTCAAATTGAAGCATTTTCAGGCTTTCAAGAAATTCTCCGATAGCCGGGGATTCGGGGATGCCGAGTATTTTCATCACGTCGTTTCCTGTTATTATTTTAGCGGTTTTTAGATACAGATATTTTCCCTTTTCAGCGTAAGAATTCATGAGCAGGTTGATTACCTGAAGAAACCGCAGGGTTTTTTTCAGGCCAGTGCGCGGAAGTCCTCCGGCGGGTATAGCTATCGGGGGTTTCTTGAGTTTGTTTTTAACCGTCTCAAGCGTATCCCTGGATATATAGCTGGCATAATCCGCCCAGCAAAGCAGGAGGAGAGGTATCGTTTCTTCGCCCATATCCCTGAATAAACGGAAAACAGCCTTCTCGGATATAATCCGGTTATGGCCCAGGTTTCCGGGCCTTAAATGATGGCAGATGATTCTGCACGCGAATTTTATCTCCTCTTTGCTGAATCTAAGTCGCCGCATTATCTTTTCAGACATCTCGGCGCCGAAGGATTCATGGCCGAAAAATCTCAGACGCCCGTTTATTATCTTTGCCCTGGGAGCTTTGGCGATGTCGTGGAGAAGCGCCGTGAATTTCAAAATTTCCCGGTTTCCTTTAAGATACGGGATTTTATTGCATTTCGGAAAAAGCCTGTTTAAATTTTTAAAGAGAAATTCCAGCCTTTCCATAACCAGGAAAGTATGCTTCAGCGCCCCCCCTTTTCCGTAATAGATTTCAGCGCACTTCAAAGCCGGCTGGAGTTCCGGAATTATCTTAAACAGCAATCCGGCTTTCCAGAGGTCTTTAAAATAAACGTGGCTTTCCGGGTTTTCAAGCAACATCATGATTTCGTCGCGGATTCTTTCAGGCGCGGTTTTTCTTATTCTGTCGGCATGGAGACTTATTTGTCTTAAAGTATCCTTATCTACGGAAAACGCCGACTGGGAAGCTATCCTGAAGGCTCTCAGCATTCTTAAAGGGTCTTGTTTCATGTTCCAGGCGCAGCCTCTTATTCTTCGGGTTGCAAGGTCCTTCATTCCGTTGAGGGGGTCAATCACTTTGCCTTTTTTAATGCCGGTTATTTTCAGAGCGCCTTTGGAAATCAAAATTTTGATTTTTAATCCGCTTTCTTCAGCTGAGTAAGCCATTGAATTTATCGTAAAATCTCTTTTTTTTAAGTCCTCAATTATCCCCGCTCCCTGAAAAGGCGCCAGGTCTATCTGAAAGCGGACGGCCTTCTTGTTTTTCTGCGGCCGGTTTCGGCCGCTCGTCCGCCTGAGGCGGACAGGCAATGCTGCCTTGTTCCGCGGCGCCGCTATGATTCTGTACACGAGATTTTCCGCATCAAGAGGAAAAACAGAAGCGTTAAGCCGTCTGGCCAGTTCTCCTGCTTTTTTTCCAAGAGCATGCTTGTTTGCAACTGCGATGTCTAAGTCCGTTACCGTCTTTCCGAGCAGGGAATCCCTCAAGGCTCCGCCGACGATATAAACCGGGCATTTAAAAATTTTTAAAATTTGTTTAAGAAGCGAAGGGCTCATACCTTTATTTTAAATTTTTTCTCAAGCTCTTGTTTCAAAAGCGCTCTTTTTAAAACTTTCTGCATTGAATTTTTCGGCAAAGACTCAACTATTTCCACTTCTCTCGGCCTTTTGTAAGGGTCAAGATGCTCTTTTATAAACCTGAACACCTCGGATTTTTCAAGACTCACGTCTTTTCTGGGCACGCAGAAGCATTTCATGGTTTCGCCGCCTTCTCCGTCCGGGATTCCGATTACAGCTGTTTCATGGATTTTAGGATGGTTCGCCAGCACGTGCTCTATCTGGGCGGGGAAGACCTTAAGCCCCTTGACTATTACCATGTCTTTTTTTCTGTCTCGTATATGAAGGAATCCCTCGTTATCCAGAATGCCTATGTCGCCGGTCTTGAGCCATCCGTCATGAGTGAATAGTTCTTTTGTGGCTTCGGGATTCTCATGGTACCCGCAGGTTATTGAGGCGCCGTGGACGCATATTTCCCCTTCTTCGCCGCGTTCCAGATGTTTGCCGTGTTCGTCAATGATTTTCACTTTTACGCCCGGAACGGGTTTGCCTACGGAGCCGTCTTTTTGTTTTTCGGGCAGGTTCACGCTCACTACCGGGCTTGTCTCGGTGAGACCGTAGCCTTCCAGCACGGGCAAGCCGAACGCTTTTTCAAAATTCCTTTTGATTGAAGGATTTAACGGAGCGGCTCCCGATACGCAGAATTTAAGTTTTCTGAAACACCAGTATTTTAAAAAAAGTTTTTTAAATCCCTTCGCTTCCTTTGCCAGGACGGAAAGAAGCTGGGGAATCGCCGTGAATATCGTAACGCCCTCTATTCCCATTGCGTTAAGCCAGGGCTTGGGAGGGGTCAGGTTCGGCGCTATCACTATTTTTGCCCCCAGAATCAGCGGCAGCATGACGCTGGCCGTCCATGAAAAAGTATGGAACATGGGGAGGAGGCACAGAAAAACCTCGTTTTCATCCGGACAAAGCGCCTGAATGCAGGAATTTGCGTTTGAAATCAGATTCCCGTGCGTGAGAATCACTCCCTTGGGATGGCCGGTTGTGCCGGAAGTATAGAGTATTGAAACAGGGTCATTTTCGCGCGGTTCCGGAGTTTGAGCTTTTCCATGGTAATGAGAGCGTTTAAGATAATGCCAGAAATCATGCCCGTGCGGGTCGTCCGCGCACAACACAAACTCAAGAGTTTCAACTTTTGTCCTGAGATGTTTAAGGTTTTTTAAAAATTCGCATTGGGTTAGTACTCCTTTTGCCCCGCTGTTTTTTAGTATGTATTCCAGTTCGTCCTCTTTTGAAATCATGAAATTTACCGGCACGCTTATCGCGCCTAATTTTGCAAGCGCCAGATAGGAAATTATGAATTCCGGGGAATTTCTAAGGACAATGGCGGCTTTGTCGCTTTTTCTTATTCCCATCTGCCAAAACATGTCCGCAGCCCTGTCCGTGAAAAAAAGAAGTTCATGGTAATAAATTTTCTCGGAACAGCCGCACTGCGGCGGAACAACGAGCCTCTGGCTCATCAAGTGTCGGGCGCTATGCCACCCGACCCACAGGTGTCGGAGGCTATGCCGACGACTTCCCTGGAATATGAGGGCTGTTTTTTTCGGCGCCTTTGACGCAGAATTCACCAGACATTCGTATAAATTTTTTAGCTCATTCATATTTCTGCGAAGCTCAGTAAGTCAGTGGATAGTGAATAGTGGTTAGTGAAGGTGTTTTTCTTTTGCTCGCCAACAGTCACTCGTCACTAATCACTGCAGTTGTCCACTCGCCACTAACTACTCGCCACTGCTTTTACTGCTGTCTCGGGTCAAGCACGTCCCTGAAAGCGTCGCCGGTTAAATTCCAGCCTAAAACGAACAAAAATATGGCAGCTCCCGGAATGAACAGGGTGTGCCAGTAGGCAAAGGGATTGCCGCCTGAGCCGAGAATCCAGTTTCTTGACATTGCTATTAACTGTCCCCAGTCCGCGTATCCTGCAGGGGAGCCCAATCCCAGAAAACTCAAAGCAGCGGCTGTCAGGACTATGCTGCCTATGTCAAGGCTTGCCACGATTATCACCGGGAAAATTGAATTCGGCAGAATGTGTTTTCTGAATATCCAGAAATCCCCGGCGCCGAAAGATTTTGAGGCCAAGACAAAGTCAAGTCTTTTTACGGTAAGCACGTCTCCCCGCAAAAGTCTCGCGTAGCTCGGCCATGAAACCGCCGCTATGGCTACGGCGGCCTTCTCTATGCCGGGGCCGAGCATGGCCGCTATAACAACCGCCAAAACGATTCCGGGAAACGCAAAAACGATGTCGGTGAATCTCATTATGATTTCATCTACCCATCCGCCGTAAAACCCGGCGATTCCGCCGAGAATAATTCCTGCTATTAACGACGCGGCGACAACCATGGCTCCTATTTTAAATGCGGTTCTTGCTCCCCATACTATGCCGTAAAATAAATCATACTGCTGTTCGGTTGTGCCGAAAATCAGGCTGCTGTCAGGTGGGCGCGGCTCAAGAGAATATCCGTGCTGGGGAATCTGGTAAGGGTTGTTTGAAACAGGTTTGCTAATAAAAGGAGCCAGAATTGCAACAAGAGCGAAAAACAAGATAATTCCTATTCCAAAAATTGAAGTTTTGTTCTTTCTGAACCTTTTGAAAGTCCTTGAATTTTTAATATTCTCAAACATACATTTTTTCGTTCTTCATATTTTTTTTAACAGACCTAAAGGTCTGTTTCTACATTTATTTTATTTTTTTAACTTATCAACTTATCATCTTATTATCGTATCATCTTATCTTCTCTTGCTATTCTTTATATCTTATTCTCGGGTCAACGGCCGCGTATAAAATATCCGAGAAAGTATTGCCTGCCACAAACAAAACCGCGCTCATCAGGGAAAATCCGATAACTCCCGGCAAATCCAGCTGCTGGGCGGCTTTTACCCCCCATCGTCCTATGCCGGGGAAATCAAAAACCGTTTCTGTTATTACAACCCCTCCGAGGAGTCTTACGAACTGGAGGCTTATCAGAGTTATAACGGGTATCAGGGCGTTTCTGCCCGCGTGCGCTTTTATTATGTATTTTTCCTTCAGCCCTTTAGCCCTTGCCGTCCTTATGTAGTCCTTGTTCAGTTCTTCAAGCATTGATGTCCTGGTTATTCTTATCAGAAGAGCCACGCTTCCGAAGCACAAAACCGAAGCCGGCAGAATCAGGTGTTTTACCGCGTCCCAGAAAACTTTAAAATTGAGATTTAAAAGAGAGTCAATTGTAATCAAGCCTGTAAAAGTCCTGAATGAACCGGAATGTATCAGCATGTCTGATTCAAAAGAATATCTTCCGGGCGGGAAAAAACCCAGCCAGCCGTAAAAAATCATGAGAAGAATCAGTCCGAACACGAAAGTCGGCATGGAGTAGCCGGTTATGGCGAGAAACCTTGAAAAATGGTCTGCAAATTTATTTCTGTTTACGGCAGCTAGCGCGCCTATTCTCGTGCCCAGAAGAAATATCGGAATTATCGCAAATAACGTCAGTTCAAAGGTGGCGGGCAGATATGTTCTTATGGCTTGGGAAACCTGCATTTTCGCGGTCTGGGAATAACCTAATTCCCCGTGCAGAAGATTTTTGAGCCATTTAAAATACCGGACGAACACGGGCGCGTCAAGGGAATTGGTTTTTACTATTTCCGCGAGCGTTTCAGGCGTGAGCTCCCTCTGGTCCTGTACGTAGATAGAAGCGCGCATTTCAACAGGCAGGACGTTCGTAAGGAGAAACAAAAGCAAAGTCGCTCCTATTGC
>JACQWV010000008.1 GCA_016209085.1 Elusimicrobiota bacterium | reverse complement strand
TTTTTCTCGACGAAAGTGGGTTTTTGCTCATTCCTAACGTCAAGAGGACTTGGGCATTCAGGGGACAGACGCCGCTGCTGGGCTATTTCTACAAGCAAGACAGGATTTCGGCCATCAACGCTCTTGCGGTATCCCCCCAATTCAGTTGAAGCAGGAGCTGATAAGGTTGAGATAAGCGTCGGTTTGAACGAAAAAAACGTTGAATTGAAAATAAAGGACAATGGCAAAGGAATTCCGAAAGAACTGCTTTCAGATTTGGGCAAGAAAGGCAGAAGCAGCGGTAAGGAAGATGGCAGTGGACTGGGCTTGTACCATGCAAAGACGAACATAGAAAGGTGGGGCGGGAGATTGACGATTGAATCCGAGCCGAATAAAGGCGCAGAAGTTACGATAACATTGCCAACGGTTGACAAGTCTTTGAACGTGAAAGCAATTTTGATAGATGACGACCCGCTTGTGAGGAAGAACTGGGAAATAGCGGCAAAGAATGCGGGCGTAAGTTTAAAGGCATACAAGGACCCTCCGTGGGGATAGCGGGGCAGCTGTTTTTGACTGAGGGGTTATTTCTTTTCGGCGCGTTTTTTGGCCACTTCAACGGCTCTCTTGATTTTGGCGTCAAGAAAATCTATTTCAAACGGCTTTACCACGTAATCAATCGCTCCGAAGAGAAGAGCGTCGTTGAGGGTGGCGGCGTCCTGAAGCCCGCTCACGGCTATTATGGGAATATGAGCGGTTTTCTCGCTGGAATGAAGTTCGTTCATGAGGCTTATGCCGTCTATTGAGGGCATCATTATGTCCATAAGTATGGCATCCGGCAGGGAATCGGTTGACAAGAGAAATTCTTTTGCTTTTTTGGGGTCCGCGAAGGTTTTAACTTCGTAGCCTTTCAGGGGAAGCCCCTGTTCATAAATATCAAGTATTACATCGTCGTCGTCAACCGCTATCACTTTCATTTTCTGTTCTTCCATCTGTCTTTCCCCTAAATATTATTTTACCATTATTCTGCGCTTAATATCTGGCACCTGAAGCCGCCGCGCGTCGTTGAAATGTAAAACATGTCTTTTACGCCGTAAAGCCTGTGTTCCGTTATAAAATCGGTTATAGATTTCTGCTCCTGCTGGCTCTGAAGAGTTATGAGCCTGTGAGGCTGTTTTATGGCTCTTAAAAGCGGCTTTACTTTCTGGATATCGTTCGTTTCAATAATGGCCATTTCATATTCTTTTCCCGCTCTTTTCCCTAACTCGTCCAGAACAGCGCCCTCAAGCGGTTCCGCCATTAAAAAGGCTTTGACGTTCTCCGGCTTTTGAAGTTTCAGAGCCTCTTTGCGCACCTCGGAAAAAGCATAGGAAAACGCCTCGCCGAAGTCTTTGAACGGAGCCGCGACCCTTCTGAGCTCGCCGCTTACGTATGCGGAAATTTTTAAAATCTCGCCTTTGTAAAAAAGCATTTTACTGTCCAAATCCTTCTGGGAATTGATTATTTCCGAATTTTCAATTTCTCTGAAAAAGTCTTTTACAAGCTGCTGTTTGATTGCCCCGCCTCTTGTAAGGGGCTTGCCTTTTTCAATGGTTCTCAATATTACTCTCCCGCCCTGAACCATTTCCATGTAATAGACGGTTTTTTTTTCTTTTGAAGACACCTCCATCCACGAAGCCTTTGCCTCAACTTCTCTCAAGTAAGGTCTTAAAGCGGATGCGTCGCCGCATAAAAACAAAGCCGCGCAAATAATGGTTTCTAAAAATTTACGATTTCCCATTTCCCTTTATTTTTTGTCCAGCCACAAATCCAATGATAGCATTTTGTCTCCGTATTTATAAGCAACTGCGGCAAAAACGATAAATACCAGATTCTGCATGATTTCAAATTCTATGGAATTTCCCGCCGACGCGCCGAAACATCCGCAATTTGCAAGCGGGAGCTTCCTGATTATGGCGGAGGCAAGCAGAATTTCAAAAACCGCCAGAAGCCAGACAGCGGCAATAGAGACGATTCTTGAAAAAAGCCCGGAAATCAGAAACGCTCCCAGATAAATTTCCAGCCACGGAAGGACGTTTGCGGCGAATAAAGCCATTTCCTGGGGAAAAATCCCGTAGGACTCTATAGCGTAGGCGAATTCCTCAGCAGGAGCCGCTGCTTTTACATAACCGGCATAGACAAAAAGCCCTCCGGCGCAGAGTCTGCCGAGAATTCCCGCGAATTTTTTGAAAGTCATCTATTCGCAATCCCGTCAAAAAGTTTTGCCTGTTCAAGAAGCTGTCCCGAACCGACTGCTCTTTTCCCGTTTATGAAAAAAGTCGGGGTGGCGTCTATGTTCCTGATTTTTCCTTCCAGCAGGTCCATCTTCACCGCCCTGGCCGCATCTTCGCTCCGGACGCAGTTTTTCAAAGAGTCCTCATCCAGCTTAAATCGCTCCGCGTATGACAGAAAATGTTTGTTTTTGTCCTGCGCCCGGCTCCACTCCTGCTGGTTTTCAAAAAGAACCTTTGCGTATTCCCAGAATTTTCCCTGCCTGCCCGCGCAGTCCGAAAACACAGCCGCATCCATTGAATAAGGGTGAATTGAAAGAAGGGGATTGTGTTTGAATATAATGCGGATTTTTCCCTCATAGATTTTTGCTATTTTTTCCAGATGAGCGCCTGCCTCTTTGCACGCGGGGCACGCGAAATCCGTAAATTCCTCTATCACGATTTTTGCGTCAGCCGGTCCTTTTGTCCTGAATTCAGGAGCGGGTCTGTGCGTTATCGCGCCGGAGCTTCTTAAAAAAAGCGCCGCAAGAGTGGAAAGGAACATTATGGCCAGTCCGGCAAAAATTTTTCTGTACAGAATTTTTTTATCCGTCATAAGATTTTCATTATTTTTGACCGGGAATGAGCCCCTTTTACTATGGCCAGATTTTCCGGTCTGATTTTTAAAAATTCGGACAGAATCTTCCTTGCCGCTTCATTGGCTCTTCCCCTTTCCGCAGGCTCTTTTACCCATAATTCGTATGAATCTTCAGATTTGCGGCAAACTTTGTATTCTTTTGAATCAGGATGCACTTTTACTTTTATGAAATACATAATCAGGATTAAGTATTAAGAATTCAGAATTAAGCCGCTTCGCTTTCAGAATTAAGTTACTTAATTCTTATCACTTACTACTTAATTCTTACTACTTACCACTTAATTCTTACCACTTATCGCTTAATTCTTTCTTTTATGAGCGACTGCGCGGTCATGTCAGCCGGCTTTTTTATATTGAGAACCTCCAGTATGGTCGGAGCTATGTCTGCAAGAATTCCCCTTTCCCTCAGGCTTACTCCCTTTACCCAATCCCCCATCAGAATAAACTCCACGGGATTGCAGGTATGGGCTGTTTTCGGCATGTTGAGCTTGTAATCCCACATTTCTTCGGCATTGCCGTGATCCGAAGTAACCATGACCGTATATCCTGCGGCAAGACCCGCGTGCGCCAGTTGGCCGACGCAGGAGTCCACCACTTCAACTGCCTTGACCGCTGAATTAACATTGCCCGTGTGGCCGACCATGTCGCAATTTGCAAAATTCACCAGAATAAATCCGTATTTTCGACTCTCAATTTCCTTAAGAGCCCGCCCGGTTGTTTCAGGCGCGTTCATCCGGGGATGTTCCGCAAAGCTTGAGGGGTCAAAAGTTCCTTTTATTTCTATCCTGTCCTCCAGGGGATACGGCTCTATCATCTTTCCGTTGAAAAACGAGGTGACGTGCCTGAATTTCTGGGTTTCGGAGATTCTGAGCTGTTTTATCCCGTGTCCGGACAAAACCTCTCCCAGAAGGTTTCCCATGTCTCCCGACTCGTCCATCGGAGCAATGGCGTTAAACAAAAACGAATCGTAATAACGCGTAAGCCCGCAGTAGGTTATGTTGAATTTTTTCCAGCGTTTTCCCGGGTACTCATCCTCAATAAACGCTTTTGTAAGCTGAATCGCCCTGTCCTGCCTGAAATTAAAATGTATGACAGAGTCCAGGTCGTTCATGCCCTTGTATCCGTTAATCACGGTCGGAGGAATGTATTCGTCTATTATGTCGGCGCCGTCCGGATTCTTCATTGACGAATAAGCGGCCTCAATGGCTTCTGCCGCGCTGTCCGCTCTCCTTCCCTGAGCTCTTGTTATGGCATCATAGGCCGCGTCAATAAGAGCCCATTTTTCCCCCCTGTCCATGGCATAATACCTGCCGGTCACAGTGGCTATTGTCCCTATTGAATACTCCGATATTTTGTTTTCAAGTATTTTCAAAAAACCGATTGCGCTGCGGGGCGGCGTGTCCCTGCCGTCTGAAAAGAAGTGCACGTAAACCTGTTTTACGCCTCTTTCTTTGGCGTGCCTCATTATTTCGTACAAATGGTCCTGGTGGGCGTGGACTCCCTCGTCCTGAACAAGCCCCATCAGATGCAGGTTTGAATTGTTTTTCAGGCAGTTGTCTATAGCGTTTTTAAGGGCCTGAGTTTTAAAAAGCGTTCCCTCTTTAAGCATGTCCATTATTCTTTTCAGCTCCTGCGTGACGATTCTGCCCGCTCCCATGTTCAGGTGCCCGACTTCGGAAGAGCCCTGGTATCCCCCGGGAAGTCCCACGTGAACCCCGGCCGCCTCAAGAACCGTGTTCGGGTACTGCCTGAGAAAACCGTCAACGTTGGGCTTTGCGGCATTGTATACGGCGTTGTATTTATCGGGCCGGGCTATTCCCCAGCCGTCCCTCACTATCAATAAAACCCTTTTGTCTGTCATATTTCCTTCTACATATTTTATTATTTTACCTTTCTAAATGCCAAAAATGTTATAATTATTTTTTAAAATTATGATTACGGTCAAACTCATAATTGTCAGTTTTTTGGCGTGCCTGAATCTTCTTGCGTCTGGGCGGCCGTCTCATCTTTCCAAGCCGCAGGCGGAAGCGTATCAGGTTAAAAAAATTCTCGTGGCTCCGTATTCCGGGATAATAAATCCGGCCGCGGCGGAATTTATCAGCCAGGCGATAGATAAAACCAATTCGGAAAATTTTGATTTGATGGTTATCCAGTTAGACACGCCCGGCGGGCTGGACTCTTCAATGCGCGAAATCATAAAGAAAATGCTGGCGTCAAAAGCGCCCGTGGCGGTGCACATATATCCGCAGGGAGCAAGAGCCGCCTCGGCAGGAGTGTTCATCTCAATGGCCTCGCCCATGGTGGCCATGTCGCCCGGCACCAACATAGGAGCGGCGCACCCGGTAATGATAGGAACAATCGGAACCGGACAGGACGATAAAAAGAACGACAAAACAAATCCGATGGAGGATAAAATACTCAACGACGCGGCCGCATACATCAAATCAATAGCCCAGAAAAACAAGAAAAACGTGGACTGGGCCATAAAAGCCGTAACACAGAGCGATTCTCTTTCGGCAGAAGAAGCGGTTTCCAAAAAAGCGGTTGATTTTATCGCAAAAGATATGGACGAGTTTTTGCGGAAGATAGACTCCAGGGAAATCGCTGGCGCGGGCATGATAAAAATCTCCAATCCGGCAATAGAGCACTTTTATCCCACGCGAAGGCAGAAATTTCTTGCCGTTGTTTCCGACCCCAACATCGCCATGATTCTGATGAGCATCGGAGCAGCCGGCATTTTCATAGAAATGTACAATCCGGGGCTCATTCTGCCGGGCATAATCGGCGCAATTTCCCTTGTTCTTGCGTTTTACTCTTTCCAGACCCTCTCGGCCAATTTTGCCGGGATATTCCTGATTCTTCTGGGCTTCGTGTTTTTCATTTTTGAAATAAAAGTCATGAGCTACGGCCTCCTGACGCTCGGAGGCATAATATCAATCATTCTCGGAGCTTTAATGCTGTTCAGCCAGCCGTCCCTGGCAGGAGTGGGCATTTCTATGAACATACTCAGCTCAACCATCTTCGGCCTGATAGGAGTGATGTTGATTCTCCTGTGGATTGTAATCAGGGCGCAGCGAAGAAAAGTGGTGGCCGGAATTGAAAGCCTGATAAACAAAACGGGGCTTGCAAAGTCCTCTCTTGCCCCGGCCGGAACCGTTTTCGTGGAGGGAGAACTCTGGAACGCTGAAAGCCTTGAGGGCGAAATACCGGCGGGCTCTGAAATAATCGTGGAGTCCGTTGAAGGATTCAAGGTAAAAGTAGTAAAACGGCAGTGAATAGTGATTAGTGGTCAGTGGTTAGATAACAACAAATTACTAATTACTAATCTCTCGCCTCTAACCTCTACCCTCTGTAGTTACGGGAGTATTTTATGGGAACAAGATTTACGGAAAGAGCGCAAAGAGTGATTCTTATAGCGCAGGAAGAAGCCAAAAGACTGAATCATGATTACGTCGGGACCGAGCACATTCTGCTTGGGCTCATAGCCCTCGGAGAGGGAGTGGCCGCGCAGGTGCTTGCAAACCTCGGCATAGATTTGAGAAAAGTGCGGGCTGAAATTGAAAAAATAGTCGGGACCGGCGACAACATGATGCTGCTGGGCGAAATTCCTTTCACGCCGCGGGCCAAAAAAGTTCTTGAATACGCGGTGGAAGAAGCGCAGAAAATGGGACATTCCTACATAGGCACCGAGCACATACTCATGGGCCTGATAAGAGAAGAGGAGGGCGTAGCGGCGCGGGTTCTTGAAAATCTGGGGCTCAAGCTTGAAACAGTAAGGGAAGAAGTTTTAAGCCTTTTAGGCGAGATTGAACAGAGAGAGCCTCCTCCCCAGAGGGAACGCTCGCATCAGCCTGCAGGCAAGACCAAAACAAAAACCCCGACCCTTGACGAGTTCGGAAGGGATTTGACCCAGCTCGCAAGAGAAGGAAAACTTGACCCTGTAATAGGCCGCATAAACGAGATTGACCGCGTCATCCAGGTTCTGGGAAGAAGGACGAAAAACAACCCGGTTCTCATAGGAGAGCCCGGCGTGGGAAAAACAGCCATAGTGGAGGGGCTTGCGCAGAAAATAAGCTCAGGCGACATTTCGGAAACTCTCGCGACAAAACGGCTTTTAAGCCTTGACCTTGCCTCAATAGTGGCTGGCACCAAATACCGCGGCGAATTTGAACAGCGTCTGAAAAGCATAATAGAGGAAATCAGGAAAGCCAAAAATTCCATAATAATTTTCATAGACGAACTGCACACGGTCATCGGAGCTGGCGCGGCTGAAGGAGCCATTGACGCCTCAAACATGCTCAAACCGGCTCTGGCAAGAGGCGAACTCCAGTGCGTAGGAGCCACCACTTTTGACGAATACCGCAAGCACATTGAGCACGACCCGGCTCTTGAAAGAAGATTCCAGCCCATTATCGTGGACCCCCCGACCGTTGAAGAAACGATTGAAATTCTCAAAGGGCTCCAGGAAAAATACGAACAGCATCACAAATGCAAATTCAAGGATGCGGCGATAATAGCCGCTACCCAGCTCTCGGACAAATACATAACCGACAGAGCGCTGCCGGACAAGGCGATAGATCTTGTGGACGAGGCGGGCTCAAGGGCGAGGCTCCAGCTGTCGGTCACTCCTTCCGAATTCAAAGACAAAGAAACAGAAGTGGAAGAAGTCACAAAAGAAAAAAACAACTCCATTTACAACCAGGAATACGAAAAAGCCGCAAAACTCAGGGACAAGGAAAAGGAGCTTAAAAAAGCCCTTGAGGACTCAAAGAAAAAATGGCGCGAATCAAGGGACAAGATGACTCCGGAAGTGACCGAAGAGGACATAGCCGTCATAGCGTCCAAGTGGACCGGAATTCCGGTGAGCAGGCTGACCGAGACCGAGACCGAAAAGCTCATGCACATGGAAGACGAAATACACAAAAGGCTCATAGGCCAGGAAGAGGCTGTGCGGGTGGTTTCGCAGGCCATAAAAAGAAGCAGAACCGGAATGAAAGACCCCAAACGGCCCATAGGAAATTTCATTTTCCTGGGCCCGACGGGCGTGGGCAAAACAGAGCTTGCAAGGGTGCTAGCGGAATTTCTCTTCGGAAACGAAGAAGCGATGATACGGGTGGACATGTCCGAATACATGGAAAAATTTTCCGTCTCCCGGCTCATAGGAGCGCCGCCCGGCTATGTCGGATACGAAGAGGGCGGCAAGCTGACCGAGAGCGTAAGAAGAAAACCCTATTCGGTGGTGGTTCTGGATGAAATAGAAAAAGCTCATCCCGACGTGTTTAACATACTTCTCCAGATAATGGACGAGGGCGTTCTGACCGACAGCCTGGGGCACAAAGTCAGTTTCAAAAACAGCATTCTCATCATGACCTCAAACGTCGGGGCAAGGCTTATTTCCAAGGGGAAATCTTTGGGATTCGTCCCGCAGGACGATAAGGAAAAGGATTACCGCGAGATGAAGGACACGGTAATGGAGGAGATAAAGCGGGTTTTTAATCCTGAATTCATCAACCGGATAGACGAAACCATCGTATTCAGGCCCCTCACTGAAATAGACATGGAAAAGATTCTGGAACTGCATCTTGAAAAAGTTGAAAAGAAGCTCAAAGACAGGGGGCTTTCCCTTGAAATAACCAAGGAAGCAAAAGAGTTTTTGATTAAAAACGGATTTGACCCGAATTACGGAGCAAGGCCTCTGATAAGAACCGTGCAGAAAATGCTGGAAGATCCGCTTTCAGAGCTTATTTTGAACACAAAGTTTAAGTCCGGCTCAACCATAAAAGCCGAACATAAGCAAAACGCGGAAAAACTGAATTTTGAATAACGACTTGAAAGAAATTATGAAAGTTAAAAAGTTTTTTTTCTTTATTCTTGCTTTTTCCGGCGCTTCATACATGCTTTTTAAAACCGTATCGGCCATTGTCACGCCTTTCAGCTTCTTTGAAGCAAGAAGCGCAAAAATATCCCGCCTTGACGATTTCAAATGGAAATTAATGATTAATTCGCTTGAAAGAGCATCCGTGCAGTATCCCGGCTATGTCGGCATTTATTTAAAGGATTTAGGCACGGGCAGGATCTGGGAATACAAAGCCGACCGGCTTTTCCCGTCGGCCAGCCTCGTGAAAGTCCCGATAACGGCCGCTGTTTTCAATAAAATAAAAGAGAAAGAGCTTTCCCTGGACACCCAGATAAAACTTACCAATAAGTACCGTAGAGGCGGCTCGGGAACGCTCAAATGGGCCAGGGAAGGCACGAGCTTAAGCGTGCTGGAGCTCATATACAGAATGATAACAGACAGCGACAATACCGCGGCGCAGATGATAGTTGACCACATAGGAATGGATTATCTGCAAAAATCGTTCAGGAATATGGGACTGGAAAAGACAAACATATGCCAGGACGGCATGAGTCTCGCTTCCGGAGGGGTGCTGAGGGAAAATTATACCACGCCGAGGGAAATGGCTCTGTTTTTTGAAAAGATTTACAGAGACGAACTGGTGGACAGAACATCAAGCGAACTTCTCCTGGATTTTCTGAAACACAACAAAAGCTCCACGCGGCTGAGAAAAGGCCTGCCCATAGGCTGGGAACTCGGGCACAAAACAGGACTTTTAAGACGCGCATGCCACGATGTGGGAATAGTTTTTTCTCCGAGCGGGGATTATCTTATAGCTATTTTAACCGCAGACGTCCCGAATTACAGAAGCGCAAAAAAATTCATTTCCAACGTTGCAAAACTCACCTACAAATATTACCGGATTGACAACACCCTGACTGAAGCCGATTCATCCTCGCCCAGAAAATCCCTGTAAACCCCGCCAGGGATTATTTTCCCATTTCAATAAGGTAGGCCATGAAGCCGTTCGCCAGAATCACAACTGAGGGATTTGGGTTAAAACCGAGGTGGGGCTTTGTAAATTTTAACCATTGAAATTATGGCAGTTTCTGCTATAATATAAGTAGCTACTTATGTAGCCACTTTAGGAGGTGTTATGACCATATCGCAAATGTTCAGAGCGCAGCATGTCGGCGTTAAGGAGCTTAAGAACCATCTTTCCATGTTCTTTAAGTCTCATAAGCCCATAATTGCCACCGACAGGGGGCAACCGGCATATTTCCTCGTCCCTTACGAAAACATGGTTGAGTTAATTGAGATGCTGGAGGAGGCAAAGGACGCCGGCTTGGCCAGACTTGTTAAATCCGGCAGGCAGACATACGCAAAAGGCGGATGGATTCCGGTATCAAATCTTTGGAAAAAATTGGGCGCGTAATCCGTTATGCACAAATATTCTGTAGGCTTTCCAAGCGAGTCCATAGAAAAACATTTTCTAAAAGAACTCTCCTTACTGGATAAAACCCGGTTATTGCGGATTAAGCAGGCTATTGACTCATTAGCGGACAATCCGCGGCCACAAGGGAAAAAAATCAAATCCCTGCGGCCGCCGTTGGCAATTTATTCATTGATAGCTACGCATCGCCTGCGTGTCGGCGATTATCGGATACTTTATGACATAGATGACGCCGCGAAGAGAGTCGTGCTTCTGTCGGTCAGGCGCCGTTCCGAAAAAACTTATCGCTAAATAGTTTCCTTTGTTCATGTTTTGCCATGGTTTTTGAAATTTGTCTGTTGTATCATTTCTACTTGCGAATACAGGGCAAAAATAAAAATTAATCAGGATTATTTTCCCATTTCAACAAGGTAGGCAACCGCAAGGTTTGCAAACTTAAAAGCATGTTTGGAATGTCCGCCGGTCTGCGCAAGAGTGTCTTTTGCCGAATGGATGTTTGGATTATCCTCCCCCATCTTTGCTTCAAAAGGAAAAGAGGCTATGAAGCCGTTAGCTGTCCATGAAGCGTGGTCCGAGCACGCATAGCCGCATTTGGTTTCTCCCCAGCGGTAATTTGTGTAGGTTTCAATGAGTTTGCCCAGAAACGCATTCTGGGCCGCATTGGTATGGTCTGCAATCAGGTAAATGTCGTCTGCCGAGCCCTTGTAATTAGCCATGTCAAGTTGAATCACGCCCTGCACTGCCACGCCTTCTTTTTTGAAAGCGTCCGCTATTTCCCTGGAACCCCTCAAGCCCACTTCCTCGGCCGCGTATGCGATGAACTTGAGCGTGATTTTCGGCTTGTATCCGGCTTTCACCATAACGCGGATTGCCTCGGTAAGCGCTGCTATCCCGGAGGCATTGTCGTCCGCGCCCGGGGCCACAGGGTCAGAGCTTCCCCAGCCCGCTATTGAATCAAAATGTCCGCCGAGAACCGCAACCTGTTCCGGATTCGCCGAGCCCTTAACAGTCAAAATCACCGACTCCTGCGGCCATGATGCATGGCGGTGAAGAGCGACAGAAACGTCTGCCCTGTCTTTTACCAGCTCTTTCCAGTAGCCGGCCAGCCACCTGGCCGAGCTCACGCCTGTTTCAGAACGGTAATACCTGTTTTTGTACGCTGAAAGCTTGGTGATTATGTCTGAAATATTTTCTTCGCTCACCATCTGCAGCATGGGCTTCACCACATCAGGCCGGTCAATGGTGAAGGCTCCGGCCATGGCTGCGGGCGGCGCGATTATGTCTTTTAGCGCGGACTCAAACGAGGTGTGGGCAAAAAAACCCGCGCTTTTATGGAACCTGCGGTTCATAATGTCTGAAAGTTCGTCAAGCTCTGATTCTTTGACTTTGAAAACCGAGACCGTGTTGCCGTGCGCAAGGGGCTGGCGGCTGGTAAAATCAAACTCATTGCCCAGGCCGGCAAGGTCCGTGTCTGAAACGCTGATCCAGACTGGATTTTCCCGCTCGTCTTCCGCGTACGCGAATTCCGATTCTATTTTTCTGGACTCTTCCACGGCTGAGCGGATGTCCACGCCCCGGTCAAAGTCCGGGTTAAACGCCGGGAGAGGCTGTGTGAAAAAAAATAATGAAACGCTGAAAAAAACTTTCAGGAATTTTTTGTAAACCATAATATTATCCTCCGATTACTCAATCTCTATTTTGTTTGCTGGTCGGCGCGGGCTGTTTCTGTCCCGCAGGCGCCTGCATCTGTCCTTCGGGCTTCTTAACCTCGTGTTTCACGAACCAGACGAAATCCGCGTATTCAAGCAGCGCAGGAGGGAAGGTTTTGGGGCAAACCCCTACGCCTTCCGTATAAAAAGAAGCGTGGGAAAGATTTTCATTTCTTGCTTTCAGCGACCACGGGACTCCCGCGTTGTAAACGACGTGACCGTTTCCCGCAACCACGAGCATGGCATGGCCTTTGTTTTTCTCCAGGAATTGGGCCGCTTTCCAGGCCATTCCCTCGTTCCACGCAGCCATTGAGGCGAAATAATTATCCCATTTAATCATGGAAGACTTGGAGTTGCCTGAATGTTCGTTGTATGACCGATTCAGATATCCCATATAATTTGTGTCGCCGTTTATCATTATTTTTTCAGGAAGGAATTTTTTCTCTTCAGCGTCAAGAGAGTCAACTCCGGTTCTGGCTATTTTTAAAATTATTTTTCTGGGGACGTTCAAAGCGGCCGCTTTCAGCTTTTTCTCTTTTATAAAATTAAATATGGGTTTGTATAAATTAAAATCAAAGCCTGTTCCTTTTTTCCAGTTTGATTTTTCAAGAAATTCCTTCTCTGAAATTTTGCCTAAAACATAACCATCAAGAACTGGCTGAAAGGTAACATTGAGCATTTCAAACCCGACGATTATTTTTTCGCCTCTGGCTTTATGGAGCGCTTTTAACGCGGCAAGCTGGGCAATGTGGTCGTTCATCTGGTCATGGCTTTCGCCCACGTACACGACGTCGGCTTGGGCAATTATTTTTTCAAATTTCCTTGCGTCCAGTTTGCCGGACACGCCGGTCCCGAATATGCAGAGGGGGTCCTCGGGCGGCTCAGGCACGGCGCCCATTGCCGGGGTCTGCCGGGGAGTGAACGAGGGCGGCTGTCCCTGGCCTGACAAACACAGGGGCAGGAAAGTAAAAGAAAAATAAAAAATAATATGTTTATTTATTTTCATATTACTGAGCTTCGCAGAAATAATGGATACGCTGGCTGAGCCGACCCCGCACATGATGCGGGGCAAGAAACGAGGAGCGCGCATAACTTGGGTTATGTAAGCGACGAGTGACGCACTCTAAGCCGAAAAGCGGCCAGCCCCTTTTCCCTGCGGGAAAGGGGAGGCTCATATTTGGCCGTCTGCTGCGTTGCTCCTCACTCACATAGCCTACGCTATGCTCATTCGTTGCGCCTTGCATCCAATCCAAATCTGAGCCTCCAACGTGCCCATTATTTCTGCGAAGCTCAGTATAAAATATTATATAAACAATTTGACACAATTTGGCCAGAATACTTG